>CALKDI010000148.1 GCA_938084065.1 uncultured Alphaproteobacteria bacterium | reverse complement strand
CCCGGCCTCCGCCAATACCTGCGCAGCCTGTGCCAACATGGCGGCGCTCTCCACTTTGGGGATGAGGGCCGCATGGGCGCCGGACGTCGCGATGGCAGCCAAATCGGCATAGCCCCAGGGCGTGCCAAGGCTGTTGGCGCGGATCACGATCTCTCGCTTGCCATATTCGCCGGAGGCAGCAGCAGCGCAGGCCTGAGCCCGAGCTACGTCTTTCGCATCCGGCGCGACCGCGTCTTCCAGATCAAAGATCAACGCGTCGGCAGCCAAGGACTTGGCTTTCTCCAATGCGCCGGCGCGGCTAGCCGGCATGTAGAGCACACTGCGGCGAGGGCGGATCGAGGGTGCTGAAGCGGACATGGCGATGCGGGTTCCTTTGGCGTTTGGCACGTCTGCCCTCTATAACCCGATGCAGACCAACCTGCAGCATCGGAACCGCCGCATGCGCCAAGTGCTATCGATCCAATCCAGCGTGGCCCACGGCCATGTCGGCAACAGCGCCGCCGTTTTCGCGTTGGAGCGATTGGGGTGTGCCGTGGTGCGCGTGGACACCGTGCGCTTCTCTAACCATCCAGCGCATGGCGGCTTTAGTGGCGGTGCGGCACCAGCAGGTGAGATCGACGCTTTGGTCAATGGCGTTGCTGAGCGTGGATTTCTTTCCGACTGCCAGGCCGTTCTATCCGGCTATCTGGGAACGGTGGAGAATGGGTTGGCTGTGGCCAGAGCCGTCGAAACTGTCCGCAAGACGGCTCCCGCCGCGCTGTTTGCCTGCGACCCGGTGATGGGTGACGACCCGAAGGGGCTGTTCGTCTCCGGCGATATTCCACTGGTCATGCGAGACACTTTGGTGCCCATGGCGGATATCGTGACGCCAAATCGCTTCGAACTGGAGACCTTAACCGGACTGCCGTGCGATACCCGCGAGGCTGTGCTGAACGCGGCAAAGGCCATACTCAACTGGGGCCCTAGTCTGGTCGTGGTGACCGGATTGCGTTTTGCCCGTGGCCAAGTCGAAACGTTAGCCGTGACTGCAGATGCAGTCTTGAGCGTACGGCACCCACTAATTGATGCTCTCGCCCACGGCGCGGGCGATACGTTCGCGGCTATTTTTCTTGGCCGCTATCTGGAGACGCCTAGCCCAGCACGCGCGCTCAGTTTGGCTGCAGCATCGGTCGCCGAGATCCTGGCCAAGACCGATAGAGATCTGGCGCTGGTAGAAGCCCAGCATGCGATTGTTGCCCCTCAGAATGGCGAGCCTGCCAAGGCTTTAGAGTAAAGCGAGCAGGAAATAAGCGGCCCAACCGCTAGTCAGTTGTTGGCAGTACGCCGGGGCTTCCGGTTTCCCAGCGGTCAATAACCTTCTCTTGGATAAGCCAGCGCCCATCCTCACGCACGACCGTATCGGTATATAACCCGAGCGCACCCGTCACCGGAGCGGGACTATTCGGCAACCACTGGGTTGCAGACCAGTAGGACAACAGGCGATAGGCATTGTCCGCCAGCCGCTCTGCACGCATATGCTGGATCCAATGCTGGCCGCGTTTTGCGCCCGGCGGCACAATCCACCGCGCTGCAAAGGCGCGGGGCCCACCGGCTGCCGCATCCCAGAGGCGCCCCTGAACATCGCGCACACTACCGTCGGCCGTGAACAGCGCTGGCACGGCCTCAATGTCGCCAAAGTCCATGGCCAGCGCGTAGGCACGCAACAAGTCCTCAATCGCGAACCGGTCTTCGATGGATTGCATGCTGCCTCCGCTTAAGCAACGTATTTGCGGCAGGTATTCGAAAAATCAGCTGCCCTAAGCCGCCATGACCGGGCCGTCGCCAACAATCGTGGTGCGGTGCGACACCCTGCGAGCGGCTGGATCGTAAGGCAAGATGCGGTGCATCGTGCTGCGGTTGTCCCACATCAAAATATCGTACTGGGTCCACGTGTGCTCGTACACAAACCGCGGTTCGGAGCAGATTTCATAGAGCTGGTCCAATACCTCCTTCGCCTCCGCATCATCCATGCCCTCAATCGCATCATTGTAGATCGGGCTGATGTAGAGCGATTTCTGACCGGTCACCGGATGCACCCGGATCATCGGCTGCCAGATTGGCGGCATGGCCAGCTTTTCTTCCGCGGTCGGCACGTATTTGGAGCCAATGCGGTTCAAATGAGCAAAGTCGTGGCGGCAACGCTTGCCTTCAATCTTGGCGAGCAGATCGGCGGGTAGACCCTCCAGCACCGCTGCCATGTTGGTGAAGCAGGTCTGACCACCCTCATCCACCACTTCGAGCCCGCGCAGAATAGAGCCCATGCAGGGCACCTCGCGGAAGCTGGAATCGGTATGCCAAATTTTGGTGAGCAGCAACTGGGTCATCACATCGCTGCTTGGCGGGCGTACCTGGTTGTTCTCATCAACATTCGAGACCTTGAAGATGGCCGGGTTGGTTTCGTCCTTGATGATCTTCTGGTGGTGGATTTCCAACTCGCCAAAGCGCGTGGCAAAAGCCACATGCTCATCGTCGGAGATGTTCTGGTCCGGCAGCACCAACACCTTGTGCTGCATCCAGGCGGCATGGAGTTCCGCGAACGTGGCATCACTTAACGCCTCGTGCAGGTTTAGGCCGGTGACCCGAGCGCCGATGCAGCCGTCAATTGGGGTGACTGTGAGTGTCATGGCAAAGTCTCCTATTCTGGCTACTTGGGTTCTGGCTGCTCAAGGAATTCAAAGCCCATGGTGCGCCCATGGTAATAGAGCCCGCCGTCCTGAATAATCAGGAACATAGCTTGCTCATCGCCATGGTTCGAGTGGCTGTGAATGCTGACCGGCGGCGTGATGGTCGTGCACCAGGGCGCCCAATCCTTACGCTTGCCATCAATGGTCGAGAAACAATTCTCGCCCTTAATGACCAAAGACACCGCAACCGAGTTGTGCCGGTGCGGGCGCTGGGTAATGCCCGGTGGCAGATAGTTCATCGCGACCGTGAGCGTCGGCAGAGCGTTGCGGCTCGCCTCGTTCGAGTCGGACGAGAAAATGAGGGCCGAGCCAGGCGAACTCTCATCGCGACCAACGCTGTCAATGATGCCGATCTGCCTATCGATCTCCGCTGCGGAGTAGTGCACGACGCCTGTGGGAGCGGTTCCGGGTGCCGGTGCCTGCAGGTTCTCGAAGGACAATTGTGGTTCGTTCGTCACCAACCAGACAACCGCATCCTCGCTGTTTGCGGTGTAGGTGTGGGCATAACCACCGGGCAGAACGAACAGGTCTCCCTGCCCCCAATTCACTGTTTCATCGCCACAGACCACAGAGCCAGAGCCCTGAATCACATAGCCAATCACGCCGGTTGAGACGAAATCCGTGTTCAGCGTCTCCCCGGCTTTGATCTTGCCATAATAGGCCAGGACGAAGGGCGAGGTTGCCGGGAACGGACATTCCAACTGGTCGGAGATATCGCACGCGATCAGGCCGGTTGGCGTCTGGGAGGACAGCGCCTGGGTCGGCTCCTCCGTAAAGGCCATGTCCGGCACTGGCGGCAGGATCACGTTGAAGGCGTTGCCTGTATTGAAGAACCGAGCCCGTGACTGGGCCTCGCTCTCCGGGTTTGCAGGGGCCTGGGCTGGCAGGTCGCCAATGGATTTGGGCAAAACTGTATCGGGCATGGAATGAGAAACTTTTCGACCGGGGGTTGGACATTAGTCGCGATAATGCGCCTGCAGACGCCTACAGGCAAGACTCTGAACAACCGCGCGGCGTTGCGCTAGGCATAGCGTCAATCCGACGGCCCAATCCCCGCGCTATAGAGATTGCAAACCCGCCCAAGCGGGGGTAAAACACGCCCCACTTTGGAAATGCCGCGGTAGCTCAGTCGGTAGAGCAACGCATTCGTAATGCGTGGGTCGGAGGTTCGAGTCCTCTCCGCGGCACCAT
>CALKDI010000147.1 GCA_938084065.1 uncultured Alphaproteobacteria bacterium | reverse complement strand
TCACGATCAAAACGCCCTTGAAGCCATCCGCGCTTGCCTCAAAGGCAAACCCATACTGCAGACGATTTGACAGGGGGGTGAGCAGTTACATATATCCCATCACCATCAAACACTGCCTCAAGAGGCCAAATCTGATTGCCCCAATCCAAAATAGCAAATGCGATTGTACTGAACATTACTGCGACGAGGAACGTCCTCCATCCGTCTAAATGGCGGAATCCCTAACCACAACACGAGCCACATCTGGCCATGGTGTGGGCCTGCCCCTCTCCCTCACACTGGCCTATCACCCACCATCTGCACCCGGTGCATTTTGCGCCAATGGCCTTTATAGTCATGCATGGCGATATGCATGACGCAGCGGTTGTCCCACACCGCAACCGAGCCCTTTTCCCAGCGAAAGCGGCAGGTCATCTCGGGCCTTGTCGCGTGGCTCTCCAGAAATTGCAGCAGCGGCTTGCTCTCGTCCTCGGTCATGTTCTCGAAATATTGGGTGTAGGAGGCGTTGACGAACAGGCCCCTGCGCCCGGTCTCCGGGTGGGTGCGCACGACGGGGTGCATGGCCTCCGTCGCTTGCCACTCATCATCGTAGCGACTGACGGAGGTGCGTCCGCTCAACCGGGCCTTAGCGCGAGGTCCCGCCACACGAATGTCACTGTGGAAGGACTGCATGCCGTCCAACACGCCCCGCAGAGAGTCAGACAGCGTCTCATAGGCCAGATACTGGTTGGCAAACAGCGTGTCCCCACCGGTCGGCGGCACCTCCACGGCATAGAGCACAGCGGCGGAGGGAGGCTCCGGCATGCAGGTGGTATCCGCGTGCCAATCCTCGCCGACGATGCGTTGATCCTCCGGGCCCGTGTAAACTCGGACGATCTCTGGCTGGTCGTCTTGTGGCACAAAGTTCGGATGCCGAAACAGCGGCGCGAACCGCTGCCCGAACGCCTTCAACTGCTCGTCATCCAGGCTTTGCTTGCGGAAGAAGATAACCAAATGCTCGTTCCACGCCGCACGGATTTCGGCGAACACCGCGTCAGAGAGATTGTTCACATCCACGCCATGAATCTCCGCGCCACACGCACCGGCGATGGGGCGAACGTCAATATGCTGATAACTGTTGGTAGCCATGGGCTGTTTCCTTATCCCGTTCTGACTATAGTGAAGCCCAACGATACGCAGGAGCGCAAGATGGCAGACGCAGCCGCCGCCGAAATCAATTGGCGGGAAGACATTTTTCAGGCGATCAAGACGCTTGAGATCAAACAGGTTCACTACGTCCCCGACGCCGGCCACAGCCACGTCATCGACAAATGCCTGGTCGATCCAGACATCGAGGCCGGTATGCTGGCTAACGAGTTTGAGGGCGTCGGCGTTTGCTGCGGCGCGTGGCTGGGCGGCCAGCGCTCACTGATGCTGATGCAGTCGTCTGGCATCGGCAACACGATCAATGCCCTGGGCCTGGCCACATCGGGTCGCTTCCCGTTTCTCTCCATCCTCACCATGCGCGGCGAGTGGGGCGAGTTTAACCCCTGGCAGCTGCACGGCGGCCAATCGGCAGAGAAGGTACTGGAGGCCTCCGGCGTCATCGTCATGCGGGCCAACTATGCCCACGAGGTTGGCGAGATCGTGCTGGCTGGCGCGCGGCTGGCATTTCATTCCTATTGCCCGGTGGCAGTGCTGATCGGTCAGCGCGTCATCGGCGCCAAAGTCTTTTAGGGCGGAGCACAGAACATGGTTGAAAATCTCCTCCCCCGCCGTTCGTCCATCCATCGCTTGCTGGAGGGCCGCACCGACAATCTGCTGATCGTGGCGGGCCTAGGCTCGGCTATCTGGGATGCAGAAAGCGCCGGTGAGAACCCACTGAACTTCTACCTGCTCGGCGCTATGGGCAGTGTGCTGCCGACGGCCTTGGGCCTGGCACTGGCTCAGCCGAAACGGCGCGTGATGGCGCTGATGGGCGATGCCGAGCTGATGATGGGCCTCTACGCGGTGCCCACTGTTGCGGTGCGCAGCCCGGCGAATCTCTCCGTCGTGTGCATCGACAACGGACGCTTCGGTGAGACCGGCAGTCAGGTCTCGCACACTTCCCAAGGTGTGGATCTGGCCGGCATCGCGCGGGCCAGCGGCTATCCGCACGTGATGGAGGTGCACAACGAAACCGGCCTCGATGCCCTGCGCACCGCCGTGCATCACACAGAGGGGCCGTTGTTCGCTGTGATCAAAGTCTCCAGCGACATGCCCTCAGTGGTCATGCCGATTCGCGACGCCGCCATCGGCAAAGCCCGCTTCCGCGAAGCCCTGCTGGGTGAGCGGGGGTTGAAGGAGTAGGCTCTCAAGGCCATCCCGGAAGCGGCACAGCCGTTATCCGGGACCTCCTTGCGAGATAGCCTCGGAAACAAGTCCCGGGTCAGGCCTGGGAGGGATCTTTTTTTGTTGGTTTCTGGGCCTTTGCCGCACCGCTATCAGGCGGCGCCATGCGCAAATGCAGTTGGTTCATGAACTCGCTAGGATTGTTCTCCAGCAAGAATGGCAGTAACCGTGGCGCCTCATCCAATAACGGCCCCAGCCAACCCTCGTCGGCCTTGGCAAAGGCATGCAAGACATAGCCTGCCACCAGCTCCGGGCGCCCAGGATGGCCGATGCCGATGCGCACGCGCCAGAATTGTGGCCCCAAATGCGCATTGATGCTGCGCAGACCATTGTGTCCGGCCAAGCCACCGCCCTGCTTAACCCGCACCTTACCTGGCGGTAGGTCGAGCTCATCATAAAAGACGATGGCGTCTTCTATACCCAGATTATGATATTTCAACGCCGGCGCGACTGAACGGCCGGACTCATTCATAAAGGTCTGCGGCTTCAGCAACAGCACCTTGTGCCCGTCTACGCGGATCTCGGTGAACGCACCTTGAAAGCGCGAGCGAAAGTCCGGCGCACCGTAGTGCGTCGCAATCGCGTCTAATAGACGAAAGCCGATATTGTGCCGGGTGGCGGCATACTTTGCGCCCGGATTGCCGAGGCCCACCAGCAGACGGGTCTGGCTCATGCCCTGCCCCCTATCTGCTGTAGCCGCACGTCGCGCTTAGGAGGCGACGCGCAGGAAATCCATGTGCAATGGCGCTTCGGTGACCGGATGGCGCTGCACATCCTGCAATTTCACGATTTCTGCCTTGCCATCAATCGATAATTCGATGGTCTCGGTCATCAGGCCCGAAATGGTCAGCGCACGGTTAACCGCGCGTAGTTCCAGCGAAACCGAAACCGGCTCACCAGCACCGCCATAAACGATTGCTGGCACGTTGCC
>CALKDI010000146.1 GCA_938084065.1 uncultured Alphaproteobacteria bacterium | reverse complement strand
ACCTGACGATTGTGCGCAAGCTCGCCCTCAATATGCTGCAGAAAGCCCGCCCCGGCCTATCCATCCGACGCAAACGCAAACGATCAGGCTGGTCCAATGAATTCGCCAGAACCATCATCGGCCAAATGCGATAGCCCTGGGGTAGTTACCTGGCGCCCTATCATTTGCCGCTTCGCTAGGCTATTGCCCTAACCATGTTTCCCCCGCCGGGTCAGCCCTACCTAAATCCGATCTCGGATCAACGGGCAGGTGGAGCAATGGATGCCGCCGCCGTTCAACTGGATTTTGTCATAGGGCACTGTGACGATTTCAACGCCATGATCTTCCAATTCTGCCCGGGTGCGCTCGGAGAGGCCTTCTGGCATCAATACGCGGCCAGGGCGGACGGCTAATCCATTGACGCACCAGGCATTGTCGTCCGCGCCCATTTCGATCCAGCGGATTCCGTGCGCTTTTAGCTGTTGCAGGAAAGTGTAGGAAAGGCCCCGCGGGTCCAGCAGAGCCAAATCTTTGTCGACCATCAGCAGCCAGCCATCCAGGTGGATGCTATAGGCCCGCAAGTCGGTAACCAACAACTCCGCCCCTTGGCGCGCCAGCACTTCGCGGAGCTGGTCAATGCCTTCATCGTTGACGCGAATCCCTCGGCCAATGGCGGCAAGCCCCGGTTTCAGCCAGGCAAAGCTGCCTCCCTCTATCATCGCAGAGCCGGTAATCGTCCGAATGATAGGCATACCCAATTGGGCCAGCGTGCGGGCAACGGTCTGTTCTTCGCCGTGACGCATGCGGGGAGCCATGCGGCTGACGATAGCACCGCCTGAAATGGCCATGGATGAATCGCGCGTGTAGACCGACTTAAAGCGATGGCCTTTTACCTCGTCCAGATAGACAATCTCCGCGCCCTCTGCCCTCAATGCATCTGCTAAAGCATCGTGCTGGGCCTGGAGTTCGGCCAGGTCAGGAATAGTATCGCTCTGCCAATACCACCCCGTTTCCAGGTCACCAAAGGAGCCCAATTCATTGATCCGGCGCGACCGGTCGATCACGTCGAACTCCGCACCAGGCCGGTGCATCAGCACCAGCCTGATCTGGCCCACATCGTTATCGCAGCCCCATTCTCGCCCCCAATCGGCCACCTGTCGCTCGGTACTCTCAAAGGCCGGTTCTGGCTGTGAGCCAAACATCTTGATGGTCGCGTTATAGAGTTCGCGATTCTTGGGTGGTGGGGGCATCGGTAGGCTCCTGTTGGTGGTATCGATCCGGAAGGTGCAGTCAGGCTATCCCCATCAGCTTCGCCGCTGTGCCACCCAAAATCGCCACCCGGTCGTCGTCGCTTAGTCCCGGCGTTTCCAGGATCAGGTCAATGGCGGTGTCGGTCCATGGGAAGGGATAGTCGGTGCCAACCATCAACTGGCTAACACCAACTTCCGCTGCCAGATGGCGCACGCCTTCGGGGCGGAACAGCATCGTGTCGTAATAGAGTTGCTTGAGATACTCCGATGGCGCCTTTTCGATACAGCCATGCTCACCGCCTGGGCATAGGTCTGGGCGGGTTGGGCAGCCGCGGTCGAAGCGACCCGCGTAGGACGGCAGGAAGCCGCCGGCATGGGCTGCGCAGATCTTTAAGCCTGGAAAGCGGTCCAGCGTGCCTTCGAAGATCAGGTGCGACAGCGCAATCGTCGTCTCCAGCGGATTGCCAATGACATTGCTGAGATAGCCGTTGCCCTTGAACCGATGGCCCAGTTGAGTTGGAGCGCCATCAGCCTGCGGATGGATGAACACCAGCACGCCAAGCTGTTCTGCTTTGGCCCAGAATGGGTGAAATTTCGGATCGGCGATCTCATCACCAGCGACATTGCAGCCGATGGCGGCGCCGCGCAGGCCGTATTTCTTGACCCCTTCCTCCAACTGCGCCGCCGCTAGCTCCGGGAATTGCATTGCGACAGAAGCGAAGGCGACGAACCGATCTGGGTTGGCCGCACACGCCTCGGCCAGGGCCTCGTTCTGGATGTCGATGATCTTGGCCGCTTTGTCTCGGTCGTCGACCCGATACCAGTTCGGGTTAATGCTAAGCGCCTCCACATCGATCCCTTGGGCATCCATGACTCCCAGCCGAATATCGACCGCGTTGTGCAGGTCCAAATCGGTGCGCATCCCTCCCCCACCGAGGCTTTGGCCCATCAGCGCGATGGCCTCTGGCACAACGCAATGGGCGTGAATATCCACGGTCTTTACGCGCTTGCCATTGACGACAACCTCACGCCGCTTTGGCTGAGAATGGGCATGACCGCCGCCGTCCGGTTGCATATCACATCCGACGAAGACGACGCCGTCATTGCCCGCTTGATTTGTCATTGCTGTATTTCCTCACGTGTTGCTTTTAGCCAATGGCCGCGTAGGCGTCGCGTTCCAATTTATCAAACAAGCCCAACACATCCGCATCGCAGAATGGCAGGGTCTGGGTCAGGATCGTGCCGCAGACGCCTTTGTGCGGGTCAATCCACTGATAGCAGTTGCTGAGCCCGGCCCAGGCCATGGAGCCGGCACTGCGGCCGGTCGGCGCCTGTTCCAGGTTCAGCATGAAGGCGGCGCTCCAGGCATTGGGCAGGCCGGGAAAGAATTCCGCCGCGTTGGAGAGTTGCGGGTTGAAGGTCGGCAATTGCGTCACCCGCAGGTCGCCCATCTGGTTCTCGCGCACCAGCGGCATGGTCTCTGGCTTTAACAGCGGCGCGCCGCCGTTCAGGATGCATTGCGAGAAGCGCATATAGTCGCCAACGGTGGAATGCAGGCCGCCGCCGCCCGCCTCGAACTCCGGTTTTTCAGCCTTCGGCAGTTGGATCGGCTTCAGCGAGCCGTCAGGCTGGCGGGCATGTAACTGTGCCTTGCGCGCCTCAAGCTGCGGCGTTGGGTCAAAGATGGTGCTGGTCATGCCCAGCGGACCGAACACGTGCTCCGCCATGTAGGCACCTAGCGTTCGACCGCTGAGCGCCTCGATCACCTGACCGACCCAATCGATGCCGATGGAATACTCCCACCGCTCGCCAGGATCCCGGGCCAGCGGCATTAGAAGACTGGCCTTCTGGCGCAGACGTGGGCTTGGGGTTTTCGTCACTTCCGCGTAGCGCTTAGCATTCTCATTCCATGTGTCATAGACAAAGCCAGAGGTGTGGGTCAGCAGGCGGCGGAGCGTGATGTCGCCCTTTTTCGGGCGAAGGATTGGCTGGCCGGCGGCGTCGAAGCCCTCCAGCACCGGGCGGTTCGCCAGGTCGGGTAGCAGCTTGTCCAGCGGCTCGTCAAAGCCGATCTTACCGGCCTCCACCTGCTGCAAGGCGCAGACGGAGGTGATGGCTTTGGTCATGGAGAAGATCATGCAGACCGTATCCAGCGACATCGGCACGCCGGTCTCCAGGCTGCGCACGCCCTGGGCGGTTTCAAAGAGCGTTTTGCCATCGGCGGTCTGCACCATGGCGACAACGCCAGCGACGCGCTTTGTGTCGATGGCGTTGGTGATGGCTTTGTCTATGGTCTCGAACATCGGGCGAGGATCCTTGAGAGGGCATTACTTACCGTAAGATTTCCAGCCTTCCCGGTCGAAGCACAGCGGAGAGCCGGGATCTCTGCGTGAGGCGGGTGCGAACCCGTCGGGAGATCCCGGATACCTGCAATGCAGGTTCCGGGAAGGCAGAAAATATCCCGGACAAGCCTCCGTAGCTTCGGGGAAGGGGCCGAGCCTTAAGCGATGATCTTGGCGATGGTGGCCATATCGTCGGCGGATAGGTTCCAACTAGCGGCGCCCGCGTTGCCGTGTACCTGTTCGGGCTTGGTCGCCCCGGCGATGACGCTGGAGGTGGCGGGCTCGGCCAGCAGCCAGGCGAAGGCCAGCTCCAGCAGGGTGTGGCCGCGCTCTTCGGCAAAGGCCGTCAGTTGCTCGACCCGGTTCCAGTTGGTCTCGTTGATATACTTGTTGTCGCTCTTGCGCGGGTCCAGCGTCAGGCGCGCGCCTTCCGGCATCACGTCGCGCTTGTACTTGCCCGTCAGCAGGCCGTTCGCCAGCGGATAATATGGCAGCAGGCCATAGCCATAGCGCCGCGCCACCGGCAACAGGTCGGACTCGATATCGCGGACCAGCATGGAGTATTCCTCCTGCGCCGAAACAAAGCCGCCGATCTTGTTCAACTCCGCGGTAAAGCTGGCCTCCACCATCTCCCACGGGCGCAAGTTGGAGCTGCCGACATAGCGCACCTTGCCCTGCTTCACGAGGTCGTCGAGCGCGCGCAGCGTCTCGTCAATGGGCGTGTTGGCGTCGGGGAAATGCAGTTGGTAGAGGTCGATCCAATCGGTCTGCAACCGCCGCAGCGAGTCCTCCACCGACTGCATGATCCAACCGCGAGAGGCACCCTTGCGCGGGCCATTGTCCATGGCGCCGCCGAACTTCGTGGCCAGCACGATGTCCTTGCGCTTGGCGCCCAGCACCTGGCCCATTTGCGTTTCAGAGCCGCCGAAATCGCCGTAGCGGTCTGCCGTGTCAAACAACGTGATGCCGGCGTCAAAGGCAGCGTGGATGACAGCGCGAGTCTGCTCCAAGTCCTTAATACGCCCACCGAAATTGTTGCAGCCAAGACCAACGGCAGAGACGCGCAGGCCGGATCGGCCCAGATTGCGGAATTCCATAATACTGAGTTACTCCTGGGTGGGTTTGGTGCCGCCGACCGCCGCCGCGCCAGGGCGCTTATCGGCGAAATCCGCGACCCGCAGTTTGATTTGATGGTCCGGCGGCCCGGCTGAGCCATCCGGTTGATTGCCGCGATAGTAAGCCTTCTGCCATTTCTCCGCCACGGCCTTTTGCTCGTGCGTGCGCAGCCCTTCGGAGAATTCGGTGCGGGACTTGCTCCACTCGGCATTGCGGTTGGCCAGATCAACATTGCTCCAAAATTGCCGGATTTCCGGTTGAAAGCGGGTGACGCTGTCGCGCTGCATCGGCATCAGGTGCGCAATCGGTTCGCCCTGCTGGAACGACACTTTCAGGCCGGGGCGCGTCAGTTTCCAGTTCATGGTGAAGGTGTACGGGCTCCAATCGGTCTCGATGACCCCGGCAAGGGCGCTGACGCCATCCTTTGGCGCGTTGAGCGGCCCCATGATCATCAGGTTCCAGCCGGGCGGCGTCTGAAACAGCATGCCCAACTCGAAGGTGATGGTGCCGACGCCAAAGTGCGACATGGGCGTGACCACAACATCATCTGGCTTGGGCTCGTTCGGGTCGAAGGTCAGTTCGACATCCTGCTTGGCCGGCCCACCGTTCCAGATCGCCGAAAAGCTGCGCCCGCACAGTATCTCCCACCCGTGGGTATTGGCTATGGTCAGCGGTAAGCAACGATAGGCGTAGCTCTGCGGGCTATCATCCATCCATTGCCGCTTGGCCTCCGCCGGTCGAATGGCCGGACGGCCGCGACTGTAGGGGTAGAGCAGCAGCTTGCGGTCGTCGCCTTCCTGCGGCGGCTCAATCGAGTGAGATGGCGATGCCGGATCGGACGTGTCAGGCATGGAACCTCCGTTATTTGCGCCTCAGCGGGACGTGCAGGATCACAGCGCCGCTGCAGCTTTCGGTTAACCCACCATCCCGTAAACACCGCGCTCCAGCCCATAGAGCAGGTCGAGCACGGCCGGGTCTGCGAAGGGATGGTGCTGGGCAAGCACGACGCCGGCCACACCCTTCTTGGGGTCGATCCATTGATAACAGTTGGTGAGCCCCGCCCAGGCCAGCGAGCCGGCGCTGCGTCCGGTGGGAGCATCCTCCAGATTGGTGAGGAAGGCTGCGGTCCAGGCCTTGGGCACGCCGGGGAAGAACTCCGCATCGAAAGAGAGCGGCGGGTTGGTGGTGATCATCGGCGTCACCCGCAAGTCGCCCATCTGGTTCTCGCGCACCAGCGGCATGGTCTCCGGCTTCAGCAGTCGGCCGCCATCATTCAGCAGCTCCAGCATGAACGTCATGTAGTCGCCGGTGGTGGAGTAGAGACCTCCGCCACCGCGCTCGATCCGTGGCGGCTTGTTCGGTGCCATCACCTGGGGAGCGAGAGAGCCATCGGCCTGACGCAGATGTAGCGAGGCCTGACGCGCGTACATCGAATCGGTGCGGGCAAAGCCGGTACTGTCCATGCCGAGGCGGTCGAAGATTGCCTCTTTGAGATAGACGCCGAGTTTTTTGCCAGTGATCGCCTCCATCACAACGCCGGCCCAGTCTATGCCGGAGGAATACTGCCAACGCGCGCCCGGCTCGAACATCAGCGGCAGGTTGAGCTTCGGCTCATCCGGGTCGATCTCGCGCGGGGTGCCGGTGGTCTCCATATAGCGGGCCATGTCCGGGTCCCACATGAAGATGTTCATGCCGTTGGTGTGGGTCAGCAGGTGGCGGACCGTAATCGGCTTGCTCGCCGGGCGCAGTTGCGGCTGGCCGTCGGCGCTCCACCCGGTCAGCAGCTGCGGGTTCGCCAGAGCGGGCAGCAGTTCCGCCGCCGGTTGGTCCATGGCGGCCCTGCCCTGCTCAATCAGTTGCAGCATGCCGACACAGGTGATCGCCTTGGTCATGGAGGCGAGCCAGAACACCGTGTCCTCGGTCATTGGCTGGGCATCGCCGACGCGGCGGACACCATGCGCGCCCTGATAGAGCATTGTGCCATCGGCCTTGGCGGCCATGGCGGTGACGCCTGCAACCTGGCCGGCATCAACGGCGGTCTGGAACATGGCATCGAGGGAAGTGGTGGAGGACATGATGGTATTTCTTCCTGCTCGGTATTTTCAGCCTCAACGAGACCCGCTTTGCCAACGCAGATCAAGCCAATTTCTGGCTGACGATCCGGTTGTTCTTGAGTTTGTGGTGAAACTCCGCTGCCATAGGGTCAATCAGGGAGACACAAGCTCATGCAAGACCTCGCCACGCTTACCGATGACGCCTTCATTGCGGCCATCCAAGACTGGCTTACCGCCAACCTGCCGGACGATATCCGCGAGCGCTGGCTCAACGGCTCCGCTCTGTTCACCGTACCGCAGGACGCGATCCGCTGGCAGCGAATTCTGCACTCCCAAGGCTGGGCAGCACCCCACTGGCCGGAGGAGTATGGCGGTACCGGCTGGGATGTGCGCCGTCAGCACCTTTTTGAGATGACTTGCGCCAAAGCTGGCGCGCCGCCGGTGATGGCGACCGGAACGCACATGATTGGGCCCGTGCTGATGAAATTCGGCACACCGGAGCAGAAAGCGCGCTTCCTGCCGCGGGTCCTAGGCTGCGATGATTATTGGTGCCAGGGCTATTCGGAGCCCGGCTCCGGCTCCGACCTTGCCGCTCTCAGCACCCGCGCCGTTCGGGATGGCGACGAATACGTGATCAACGGCTCGAAGATCTGGACCAGCCACGCCCACGCCGCCGACTGGATGTTCGCCCTGGTCCGCACCTCGACCGAGGGCAAGCCGCAGGCCGGGATCAGCTTCATCATGTTGCCGATGGATACGCCGGGGTTGAGCGTTCGGCCTCTCATCACCATCGGTAATGATCACGAATTGAACCAAGTGTTCTTTGACGACGTGCGCGTGCCGGTTTCGCTGCGCATTGGCGAGGAGAATGACGGCTGGACGGTCGCCAAATACCTGCTGGAGTTCGAGCGCGGCGGCAATTTTTATGGCGGCTGGCTGGCGACGAATTTGGTGCGGTTGCGCCGGCTGGCGGGGCTTTCCGGCGCGGATCAGGACCCCGCCTTCCGCGCCCGCATGGCAGCTGCGGAGATCGAGGCCGAGACATTGCACATGGGCTCGCAACGCATGCTGTCGGCCATGTCCGCCGGTGGCAATCCGGGGCCGGAATCCTCGGCGGCAAAGCTGAGGGGCTCGGAAATCAACCAAGTGGTGACGGAGTTGACGATGATGGCAGCGGGCGAATTCGCCATCCCACACGCCCCGTTCGACACCCTAAACGCCCCCGGCCCGCATTTGGCCGACGAGGTAGAGGCCGCCAACCGCTATTTCGAGAACCGCGCCATGTCGATCATGGGCGGCTCCAGTGAGGTGCAGAAGAACATCCTGGCGAAACTGGTGTTGGGGTTGTGAGGGGGTGGGCGCCACCTCCGCAACGTCATTGCGGGTCCACCCCCTCACCCGCCGTTATTGCTTCGCTCCGCTCGCAATGACGGCAGTTAAATTTGATGGTAGGGTTGGCTAAAAGCCACTGCTATACGAGGGAAAAACCGCCCATGCACATGCAATTCACCGAAGCCGATCTCGCCTTCCGCGATGAAGTCCGCGAGTTCCTCGCCACCGAATTGCCGGATGATGTCCGGGAGCGGTGGGTCAATGGCTCACTAATCTTCCCGGACCGCGACGACGCAGTGCGCTGGCAGAAAATCCTGCACAAGAAGGGCTGGATCGCGCCGAACTGGCCAGCTGAGCATGGCGGCCCCGGCTGGACCACCTCGCAGAAGTTCATCTTTGAGTGCGAGACTGCGGAGGCCGGTGCGCCGCCCGTCATCCCCCTCGGCTTGCGAATGGTGGGGCCAGTGATCATGCGCTATGGCACGGATGAGCAGAAGGCGCAATTCTTGCCGCGGATTCTCGCCACCGACGATTATTGGTGCCAGGGCTATTCCGAGCCCGGCAGTGGCTCCGACCTGGCGTCCCTGAAAACGCGCGCGGTGGCTGATGGCGACGACTACATCATCAACGGATCGAAGATCTGGACCACCCACGCCCACTTTGCCGACTGGATGTTCGCACTGGTCCGCACGTCGACCGAGGGCAAGCCGCAGCAGGGGATCTCCTTCGTCCTGATCCCGATGGATACGCCCGGCATCGAGGTTCGCCCGCTGATCACGCTGGGCGGTCATCACGAGGTCAACCAGGTGTTCCTCACCGACGTGCGCGTGCCGCAGGCCAACCGTGTTGGCGAGGAGAATGACGGCTGGACCGTCGCCAAATACCTGCTGGAGTTCGAGCGTGGCGGCAGTTTTTACACAGGCCGCATCAACGTGAACCTGGGCCGATTGCGCAAACTGGCGGCGGAGGCCGGTTGCCTGGATGACCCAGCCTTTCAAAAACGCCTCGCCGAGTTAGAGGTGGAGGCGCAGGCGGTCAGCGTCTCCGAATTGCGCATGCTGTCGGCCTTGACCACCGGGCAAAATCCCGGCGCCTCGGCATCTATCATCAAGCTGCGCGGCAGCGAGGCGACGCAGAAGGCGACGGAGATGACCATGGAGGCTGCCGGCCTCTACGCCCTACCGTTTGAGCAGTTGGAGCAGGTTGTCGGCGGCGGCAACGAGCCCGGCGTCTCCACCCCAGACGAGGCCAGTTCCGCCGGCCGCTATTACGGCTTCCGCGCCGCCACGATCTTTGGCGGCTCAAGTGAGGTCCAGCGGAATATCCTGGCTAAGGTGAGTCTAGGGTTGTGAGTGCGTTTGAGGACACCCCGATCACCTGCCAGCTACCTTGCTAACGACGCCGCAAACAACGGCCACGCCCCCGGCACGCCCTTCAGCTCAAAGTCGCCGCGGCCTTCAAACTGAACTTGTGAGCCGATCATCAACTGCCGCGTCAGGTCGGAGGTCAGGATTTCGTTCGCACTCGCCCGGTCAGCGATGCGAGAAGCAATGTTGACGCTGATGCCAGAGATGTCATCGCCGCGTATTTCGATTTCGCCAGTGTGGACACCGGCGCGAACGGTCTGGTCGATGCTGGTCATGCCGTCGCGGATGGCATTGGCGCAGGAGATCGCATCAGTCGGCGCGTTGAATGTTGCCAGCAGACCATCGCCGGTGCCGTGCACAAACCGGCCATTGCACCGTTCGATCAGGCGCTTTGCGATCGCATCGTGCTGATTCAACACCTCGCGATAGGCTTGGTCGCCCAATCGGGCCTGATGCTCAGTCGAGCCAACAATGTCGGTGAACAATACCGACGCCAAAACCCGCTGGCTGGCGACCGGGGCAGTGGCTGGAGCGTCCTCGCCCAAGATGAAGTCGCGGATCGCGTTGATGTAGTCGTCGGAATTGCCGCGATACGGCGGATGCTCGTTGCCTGGCAACTCTTGGTAGATTGCGCCGGGGACGTGGTCGGCAACATATTTGGAGCGCTCGCGGGAAACGCTCTCGGCCTCGCGCCGCAGGACCAGGGTCGGCTGCTGAATCGATGGCAGTACGTCGCGAACATCGATCCTTTGATTCATGTCATGCACAGCTGCGATGGCTGACGGCGTAGCACACATTCGGCAGAACCGAGCGAACTCTTCCGGGGTATCGGGATCGCTGCCCTTCGGCGCAAAGATCGCCAAACTATGCTGGCCACCGACCTTGCCCCAATTTTCCAGGAACCCTTCGCGAGATTGCTGCAATTCCGCTTCGGTTACATCCCCCGAAGGCAATCGTCCGGCTGCGAAGCCGCCGCCGATAATGAGCTTCGATATTCGCGCCGGGTTTCGTGCAGCCAACACCAGTGCCAGTGCCGAACCTTCCGAAAATGCTGCCAGTGCTGCTGTGTCGAACCCCGCCGCATCCATGACGGCCTCTATGTCGCGCGCCCGTTCGTCGATAGTCGGTGCGCCATTAATCCGGTCTGACATCCCAATGCCCCGCTTGTCAAAAGTGACGAGGTGGAAATGTTTAGCCAGCGATTCCAGAAAGTAGAGGTAGTCTGGCCTTTTCAGATTCTCCTCCAGATGCGAGACAATGCCCGGTACGACAACAAGCTTGTTTGGCCCGCCGCCCCATACCTGAAAGGCAATCGAAAGCCCATCGCTGGTGGCATACAGCGTTTCTGGAAATTCTGACATAAGACGGACTATACAGAACTTGGTCCTCGTTCCAACGCATTGTAGACCCCGCGGCCGTCAAAAGGTTGCTTCCTCGACAAGCGCACGGTTGGATCGACTGATTTTCCCCAACCAACCCGAACTATCGGTTGGCAATACATAACGGCACACTAGTATCCATTAGGCCCACCGGTTTGCTGGAGTTGCAGAATGACCGATCTTTCTGACGCTAAATCTGCTCGCCGCTATGTTGAGGCGGCGGCAGTCGCGGCAGGCTTGGACCTGAGCGAGGATGAGGTGTCGGCCACCGTCGAGCAATTCCAGATCGTCGCCAGATTGGCCGCGCAGCTGCCATGCGATCTGGCCGATACGCTGGAGCCTGCGCCACGGTTTGAGCCATGACGGTTGCGGAACAATTGGCGCGGGTCGTTGAGTTTAACAACCGCCTCAATGCCTTCACGAACTTGACGCCCAATCGCGCTGAGCAGGCACCGGGCCAGGGGCCACTCGCGCGCAAGTCGTTTGCATTCAAGAACCTTTACGACTTCGCCGGCCTGACCACGCGCGCTGGCTCCGTCATCCTGGCCGACAATCCACCAGCCACAGAGGATTCAGCCGCGGTCGCCAGCCTGATCGCTGCCGGAGCCATCCCGCTCGGCGCGACGAATATGGACGAGTTCGCGTTCGGCTTTACGACGGAGAACAGCCATGTTGGCCCCGCCCGCAATCCGCATGATTTGAGCCGCAGCGCTGGTGGCTCGTCGGGAGGGTCAGCCGCGGCGGTTGCGGCGGGTTTGGTGGATTTGGCGCTAGGCACAGATACCAATGGCTCGGTGCGGGTGCCGGCGAGTTTTTGTGGAGTTTTTGGTCTGAAACCAACCTATGGCCGACTGTCGCGCCGGGGCGTCTTTCCGTTTTCGACCAGCCTGGATCATGTGGGTTTGTTCGCGCGGTCCACGGCTGATCTGGCGGCAGGATATGATGCGCTCCAGGGGCGAGACCCGCGCGATCCAATGCAGGCGGCGCGGGTTGTGGAGCTCGTCGGCTCTTCTGATCCTGACCGCGTTCTGAAAGTCGCCGTACTCGGCGGGCATTTTGCACAATATGCGGGTGATGCTGCGGCAGAGGCTCTAAAGACCGCCGCGACTGCATTGGGCGCGAACCAAACCGTGGAACTCCCGCTCGCCGCCGCCGCGCGAGCCGCCGGCGCGCTGATCACATATGCCGAAGCCGGCGAATTGCACCGCAAGCGGCTTAAGACCGACCGGCACAGGCTCGATCCACTGATCCGCTATCGCCTGACCGCAGCGGCTCTGACCCCGGCGCAATGGTATTTGCAGGCGCAGCGGGTGCGTCGGCTGCTGACCGAGCAACTGGCAGCGCTGTTCCAGACCTATGACCTGCTGATCGCACCAGCGACGCCTTTCCCGGCCCTGACCATCGGCACGGACCATGTAGAGCTTGGCGGCGAGACACTACCAGCCCGCTCCGCTGCCGGGATCATGACACAGCCACTAACACCCGCAGGCGTTCCCATAGCCGTCGCCCCGCTCTGGCCGGAAGCGGCTGAGGGCTTGCCCGTGGGCGTGCAACTCATCGCGCGGCCGTGGCGGGAGGCCGATGCTCTTGCCGCCGCCGCCCGGCTGGAGCAAGCCGGTATCGCCGCCGCCCCTATCGCAACACTCTAAACGGAAGCACACCATGGATATCAACAAGCCCGACACCGTCGCCGAGGTCACCGCCGCGTTTGAGGCTTATGAGCGGGCACTCATGGCCAATGACGTTGACGCCCTGGTCGGAGACTTCTTTTGGGAAGATCCACGCGTGCTGCGCTATTCTATGGGTGTGAACTCATACGGCCCGGACGAAATCCGGGCGGCCCGCACCCGTATCCCGTCTGCCGATCGCACTTTGGAGCGCACGATTATCACCACGTTCGGCGATGACTACGCAACAGCGAATACGGAGTTCACGCGCACAGACTCGGGCAGGCGCGGTCGCCAGAGCCAGACCTGGGCTCGGATCCCAGGTGCTGGCTGGCGGGTCGTCTCTGCTCACGTCAGTTGGTATGAGCCTGTTTGAGGCTAAGCTGGGCTTACCCGATCCCAGGCTCACCCAATTAACGTAAGGCCCCAATAAATCACCGCCGACAGCGTTGCTGCCGCTGGCACAGTCACAACCCACGCCACGATAATCGTTAGGAAGTGCGAGCGGCGCACCAGTTTGCGGTGCCGGATTTCCTCGTGGGAAACTGGTGTATCGTCAGTCATATCACCGCCGCCTGCCAGCTTCATCATTGCGCGCCGGCGCTTGCTGTGGCGGGTGTAATACTCACGGAAGAAGCCAACGCCGAACACAGCGCCAACCGCAATGTGCGTGGAGCTTACCGGCAGACCGAGCCAGGAGGCGATGATCACTGTGATTGCGGCGGCCAGTGCCACGCAATAGGCGCGCATCGGGTTCATCTTGGTGATTTGATTGCCCACCATCCGGATCAACTTTGGCCCGTAGAGGAATAGGCCAAGGCTGATGCCAAAGGCGCCGATCACCATGATCCAGCCCGGCACAACTGCTTTGGTCGCGATGTCGCCAAACTCGACACTGTGAATAATCGCCGCCAATGGCCCGATCGCGTTGGCCACGTCGTTGGCACCATGGGCAAACGACAGCAGCGCAGCAGAGCATATCAACGGTAGGCGGAACAGCTGGCGCAGCGACTTGTTGCGATTCTCCATCCCCTCCGACTGACGCCGGATTAACGGCCGTGTGATGCCCCAGGTCAGCGCAAATACGGCAACGCCGATCATGGCGACTGACTCTGCATCCGCCTTCCAAACCCGCTTCAAGCCCTTGATGGCAAGGTAACACGCAAACGCGCTGGCCATGATCGCGATCAGCAACGGAATCCATTTCCGCGCCGCTGCGATCTTGTCCTCCTGATAGATCAAGTTAATTTTGATGAAGGCCAGGAAAAGCGCCGCAATCACACCGCCCAGAACCGGCGAAATCACCCAACTGGCTGCGATCATGCTGAGCGTAGCCCAATTGACCAGCTGGAAGCCGACCGCGGCAATGCCGGCACCCATGACGCCGCCGACAACCGCATGGGTGGTCGAGACCGGCGCGCCCAACACCGTCGCCAGATTGACCCATACGGCGGAGGCAATCAGGGCCGCCATCATCGCGTAAATGAAGGTCTGCGAATCCTGGACCTGCGCCGGGTCGATAATACCCTTGGAGATGGTAGAGACCACATCGCCACCGGCCAACATCGCGCCAGCACTCTCAAAGATCGCGGCAATAATCAGCGCTGTCACCAGGCTCATCGCCCGCGACCCGACCGCCGGGCCCACATTGTTGGCAACGTCGTTCGCGCCAATGTTCAAAGCCATATAGCCGCCAAGTACGGCAGCAAAAATCACCAGAGCCGCATTCTGCGAAACGCCAACGTATACGCCGGCCAGAACGGCTGTCGCACCCAAGAACAGCAGGGCAGTCATGTGCCCGACGATACCACTGGCAACCGTTCGGGTTGCCGCCTCGACATGAACGATTTTGTCGAGGTCTTTGTCGAGTGTCGATTTGGTCAACGGCATGAATTGATCACTCAGTCTGGGGGCACCGGATAACCGGTCAAACGGCCTGGATCGACGGCAAGCATGCGAATGATTTTCGACAAGCCAGCATCCGATACTCGGTCCGCAGCCTCAGTGACATGGTACCAACCGACGCGCCGCTGCTTACGCTCTTTCCACGTTAAACGCTGCTCCAAAACTAGCAGCGGAAAGACGTATACCCGACAGGTGATCGCATAGCCTTTGCCTGTATTTTTTTGATAGTCGAATGTGCCGATAGAGGTATCTGCGGGGATGCCGATGAGCCCAGCCTCCTCCTCCGCCTCCAACGCTGCAACTTGGTCGAGAGGCCGGTCTTTTTCCGGCCAGCCCTTCGGCACGATCCAACGTTTGCCCCGCCGCGACGTGATCAATGCCACCTCCGCGCCATCCGGTGTCCACACATAGGGAAGCGCAGCGGCCTGCTGTAATGATCTGGGCTTAAAAAACACCAATGTCCGATAACGCGCCTATAGTTTGAAGGGCGTGGAAGTACACTCCTTAGCCCAGGTTTGTACAGTATCTCGCATTGAAGGCTCCACCGCTACCGCGCCTACGGATCTCTCACGGCATCCCATCAGGATCGGGGAATTGAACGCTATCCACCGGAAGAGCCAAGAGCAATCGCTGACGTCAGAATGCCTCTGATCTCTTTCGGAATGCGAACGGCCCGGCCAGTTTCCGGGGCTATAAAGACGGCCTCCACCGCGGCCGTGGCAATACAGGCTTCCCCCTGAAAAATAGCCTGACCAAAGGTAAAGCTGGCGCCGCGGACCGCCAAAATCGTTGTTCCAATTTCCACCTCGCCCGGGAAATACAAAGCATTTCGATACCGGGCGTCGAAATGAACGACCACAACACCCGCTACGGTATCCCGGCCGCTACGGACCAGGCCGTCGCGCCGAAAGTGAATCCGGCCTTCCTCAAAGAAACCATTAATCGCGCCATTGTTAACATGTCCGTTCGGATCAAGATCGCGGTAGCGAATAATCGCCCGCGCCCAATCATTAAAAAGGGTTCGCTGGGTCAGGTCGGGAGTACTTGCAGGCACAGCCTGGCGCATTAGAGGGCTCCTTGGTTATGTCACCACATGATACTGGCTTGCACCCGCAGCAACTTACCGCCTAGCATTGCCACCAAAGAGGAAAATAGCCAAGGAAGGTTCACGGCCATGTACGATCTGATCATTCGCGGTGGCACGATTTATGACGGCACCGGCGCCCCATCCTTTACCGGCGATATCGCCATTGATGGCGACACCATTGTCGCCACGGGCAAAGTCTCTGGCATGGCCAAACGCGAGATTGACGCCACCGGTCTGATGGTTGCCCCTGGCTGGGTCGATATCCACACGCATTATGATGGCCAGGCATTGTGGGATCCGTACCTGACCCCGTCCTCCTGGCACGGTTGCACCTCCGTCGTCATGGGCAATTGCGGGGTTGGCTTTGCCCCAGTGATCCCAGAGCGCCACGACTGGCTGATCAGCCTGATGGAATCGGTGGAGGATATCCCCGGCGCCGCCCTCGCCGACGGAATCGAGTGGGAGTGGGAAGGATTTCCCGGCTATCTTGATGCGCTGGAGCGCAAAGACCGCGCCATCGACGTCGGCACCCAAGTCCCCCATTGCGCGGTCCGCGCCTATGTCATGGGCGACCGCTGCTTGACCGAAGAGACCGCCGGCGCCGACGACATTCAGGCCATGGCCGATATCGCAGAGGAGGCCTTGAAGGCCGGCGCACTCGGCTTCTCCACCAGCCGCACCGTCTTGCACCGCACGGCGGAGGGCGACGTCGTCCCCGGCACCTATGCTGGCCGCAATGAAATGCTTGGCATCGCCTCTGGCATGGCCAAAGCCGGCCACGGCGTGCTGCAAATGGCCAACGACATGGCGGATGAGGTCGAGGAACTCGGTTGGATGGGCGAGCTGTCCAAGCAGTACAAAGTGCCGGTCAGTATGAACGTGTTCCAGCGCGACTCCGACCCGCTGAAATACCGTCGCGTGCTGGAGGGCATGCAGCAGGTCAACACCCAGGGTGGTCAGCTCACTGCCCAGGTTTCTGGTCGCACCGCCGGCTTGCTGCTGTCGCTGGATGGCACCATCAACCCGTTCCAGTCCAAACCGACCTTCCGCGAATTGCGCTCTCTACCAAAGGACGAGCGCATCGCCCGCATGCGCGACCCCAAAATCCGCGAGCGCATCATCTCGGAGGAGCGACGCAAGGGCCGCGGTGGCGACATGGCCCAGCTGTTCCTGGAAGGCTGGCACAAAATGTTCCGCCTGGGCGACCCGCCAAACTACGAGCCAAAATCCAGCGAAAGCTTCGCCGAACGCGCCAAGAGGAGCAATTGCCGACCAGAAGATCTGGCCTATGACGCGCTGATGGAGTTTGACGGCAACGGCATGATCTACTTCCCGTTCTTGAACTACGCCGACTATAACCTGGAGCCCTCGTTTGAGATGATGCAAATGCCGAACGTGCATTTCGGCGGCTCCGACGGCGGGGCGCATTGCGGCGTGATTTGCGATGTCTCCTTGCCGACCTACAACCTCTCCTTCTGGGGCCGGGATCGCACCCGCGGTGCAAAACTGCCGTTGGAGTTCCTGATCCACAAACAGACCCAGAGCACGGCCAGCCTGCACGGCCTGCTGGACCGCGGCGTGCTGAAGCCGGGCTACAAGGCCGACATCAACCTGATCGACTTCGCGTCGCTAGGCCTCGGCCAACCGCAAATGGCCTTCGACCTGCCAACCGGCGCCCGCCGCCTGATCCAGCGGGCGACAGGCTATGAGATGACGATCAAATCCGGCGTGCCCATCTTCGCACGCGGCGAAGCCACCGGCGCCATGCCCGGCGGCCTGATCCGCGGGCCACAGCGGGCGGTGGCTTAAGGGGAAAACTAAGGCACAAAGGGTTGTCAAAATTCAACCTCCGGAACTTACCAGTCCCGGAGGTTGAACAATCACGTTGCCAATGGCCTGCGATGCCTAGCCCCTCCATAGATTGGGCGTGGGCTCTCCGCTATGCCGCCAGACTGGTCAACGCGGCGATGACCCCAGCAAGCCCCTCCAGCACGTCCGCGACGGTTTGCGCATACATCGTCTTCTTCTTTAGCGAAGCAACCGCGTCAGTCAGTGTCGCATTCGCCGCCTTCAAATCTTCGATAAGGGCCTTCACGTCGTAACTGCTCACCCCCCAGGGCTTACGCATGAAATTTTCCGGAGATGATTTGGGTCATATATTGGTCGTCCCAGGCGGCCTTTTTGCGCCTGGCCTTGAGGGATAT
>CALKDI010000145.1 GCA_938084065.1 uncultured Alphaproteobacteria bacterium | reverse complement strand
TGCTGACTTGACTGCTATCGCGACGTCCGGCGCTCATGCAGCCCTCCTGCCCAAGGTGGAGAGCGCCGCGATGCTGGCACAGGCAGCGCAGGTGCTAGAGGAAGCGGGGGCACCTTCGGACATGACGCTCTGGGCGATGGTCGAGACACCTATTGCCATGCTGCAAATCCAGGATATCGCCCGCGCGCCGCGGTTGGCGTGTCTGGTGATGGGCACCAGCGACCTTGCCAAAGACCTGCAGGCCGCCCACACGCCAGACCGGTTGCCGTTCATTACCGGCCTTGGCCTCTGCCTGCTGGCTGCTCGAGCCTATGGGTTGGCGATCCTCGACGGCGTGCACTTAAACCTGGGCGATGACGCAGAGTTTCTGGCGCATTGTGTGCAGGGGCGAGACCTGGGTTTTGACGGTAAAACGCTGATCCATCCCAAGCAAGTCGACCCAGCCAACGCCACATTTGGTCCGACTGAGGCGGCTGTTGAAGATGCTCGGCGCATCATCGCTGCTCACGCGGAAGCGGAGGCGAACGGGCAGGGCGTCGTGCTTCTAGATGGCCGCCTGATCGAAAACCTACACGTCGTTGGCGCTCACCGCACCGTCGCCCTGGCGGAGGCAATTGCTGATCTAATGGCGGCCTAGCTGGCGCAGCACGTCCTCCGTATCCGCGCCGAGCCCTGGTGCTGGACCTGATTTTCGGCCAAAGCTGGCTTGCCAAGGCAGGCCCGGCAGCACGCCTTTGTCATGTTGCTCCCAGAACGAGCGGTCGGCCAGGTGATCGCTGGCGACCAAGTCGGCGGAGGATGCAACAGCCGCTGCTGGAATGCCTTTGCCAAGGAGCAACGCGGCTGCGGTTGAGGCGCTCTGGCCGCTGGTCCAATTGGCGATGCCGGCGTCGATCTCGCTAGCCTTTGCCCGCCGACCTTCGAGCGTCAGGCCAGCAAGCGAGCGAAGCTCCGGGATCGTCTCACACAACGATTGCCACTGGCTTTGATTGGATACAGCAAGGCTGACCCACGCGTCTTCCCCTTGGCAGGAATAGACCCGATGCGGGCTCATCGCAGCATCACGGTTGCCTTGCGGAGCCACGCCGCCGCCCGCCTGAGCCTCTAGCACCGGGTCAGCCAAAGTCCAGAGCAACGCCTCAATCATGGAAAGGTCCACCCGCGTACCGCCGCCGACGCCTGCCCGTCGCCATATGCTGGCCGCGGTCAGGAAAGGCAGCAGCAGGCCGCACATCGGATCCACCCAGGCAAAGCCGACGCGCGGCGGGTGCTCTGGATGGCGGTTCAAGCCAGCAAAACCCGCATAGCATTGCAGCAGCGTGCCATAGGCCACGCCCTTGGCCTCTGGCCCGGTACGGCCCGATCCGGATGCGGAGACGTATGTCAGGTTAGGGTTTTCGGCCTGCAATTCAGCAGCGCCCAACCCCAGCCGATCCATGACACCGGTGGCGAAGTTCTCAATCAGCACATCGCTTTCGGCGGCAAGCTGCTTGGCGATCTCTACCGCTTCGGGCTGTTTCAGGTCTAGGACAATGGCCTTCTTGGCCTGGCCCAAAACCGTGTGCAATTCCGAGACACGACCAGGGTCGCCCTTGCCCGGCGCCTCGACCTTAATCACCTCCGCGCCCATGGCTGCTAGGTGACGGGTTGCGGTTGGCCCGGCTATAACCCAGCTGAAGTCCAGTACGCGCAGGCCAGAGAGAGGCAGGGGGCCTTGATCTGAAAGAGGTCTGGCCGGCGCATCGGCATGCGCCAACTGCACTGGCAGACTAGGGGCCTGCGCCCCGTTTACGGACTGCCAGAACCGCCGCTCCACCAGTTGTTGTGAGCCGAAATGGTCGCTCAACTCCCGCAAGGGAAAGCTCGGCACATGCGCGGCCTGGGCGGTGTCGGCAATCCATTGTTTTGGGCGCTGGCGGCTCCACTCGCTCATCAGCGCATGCAGTGCGTCCCAATACGCGACGCGGTCAGCCTTTCGGGCAAAGCGCGGGTCGCTGCCCCAGTCCGGCGAGCCCATGGCGGCCAGCCAAGCCGTCCACTGCTTCTCCTCGCGCGGGGAGATGGCCGCGTAGCCATCGCTCGCGGGCAGGATACAGACCGTCGCCCCATTGCCATCAGTCAGCCGCTTGCGCTGCCATGAGCGGCCTGTCAGCCCCGCCCTAGTCAACTCCGTCATGGCGAGCGTCGCCAATGCCTCATGCAGCGATACATCCACCACAGCGCCTGGGGTTTGGCCGAGAGCCGCATGCATGCCGGCACAAGCCGCGGCAAGCCCGCCGATAAACAACGATTGCTGACCCGTCGCGCGCACCGGCGGCTCGCTGGTGTCGTCCACCTGCCCGGTCAGCATCCGCATGATGCCGCTGGCTGCCATCAGAGTAAGGTCGGTGGCGGGCTCCTCCGCCCGAGGGCCGGATTGGCCGAACGGTGAGATGAGCACCAGCGCCGCGGTTGGGTTCAGACTGCGCAGCGTCGTCGCCGCAAAGCCCTGCGCCGTCAGGGTCTTGGGGGAGCCCTCTACCACGATCAGGTTCGCATCCGTACAGGCCTTTGCGAGCGACGCCGTGCGCCTACCATGGTTTAGATAAGCGGCGAGGAGGGAATCGTCAGCCGCATCGACCGTGACGACCGCCGCACCGCAATCCGCAAACAGTCGCCCACAGACCGCAGCTGCCAGGCCGGAGCCCAATTGCGCCACTCGAAATTCGGGCAGGAGATTGGTATTAATGGTCATGGCCTAGTCCAATAAGTCCTTGATCAGGACATTCTCGTCTCGACACCGCTATCCTTCACCCTGAGGTGGCGCGAAGCGCCCTCGAAGGGCCGGCGAGAGTTTGCACGCACCGCCTTCGAGGTTCCGCTTCGCTCCACTCCTCAGGCTGAAGGAGGGAGGTTGTCGCACTCAAAAAAGGCAGCCACCATCAATCCCGCAGCCAAACCTCAATCGCAGCACTGGCGATCACGGCCACATCACCAATCGCCTCGTCCGGCACATTCAACCCGCCTTTAACTGGCTTCACCGTGATATTGCCGACCGGGAACTGCTTGGCGATCTCCGCCGTATCGACCTCGCCCGGCTCCGCCACACCGATCGTAGCGATCACGTCGATCTTGCTCTTGTCCAGGTTCAGCGTGCGGATGAAGGTCAGCGAGGAATGATGCAACGCATCCTGCACCGCCCGAACCGCTGCCTTGGTGTAATTGCCGCCGTGCAGATCGTTGCCGGCACCCATTTCCAGGATAATACGTTTGCTAGCCATAATGCTCACTCCGCCGCGTCGGGAATGTCGAGATAGACGACTGCCGCGGCGTGCGCGATCAGGGTGACATCCGTGCCGGTGGCGTTTGGCATGCGCAGGCCGCCCTCGACCACTTCGCAGGTGCCGGTGCCGTGCGGCAGCACATCCAGCACTTGCTGTTTGTCCACCGTCTCCGGGTTCGGCGCACCGATAGTGACGGCGACGCGCATAGCGTCAGCATCCTGACCGACTGTAGCACCGATGGTCAGCGAATTGTGCCAAAGGGCGTCTTTGAGGGCGCGTACGGCAGCTTTTGTGCTGTCGTCGCCACGAATATCGGTGCCCATACCGATTTCGAGCACCATGCGTTTCCAGGCCATTATTGTTCTCTTGGTTGGGGAATAAGGATTGTTGGACGAAACGTTACGCCATGCCGGGCCGGATCACCACCTTGCAGGCTTCGCGCCGACGGTTGAGCTCAAAGCCCTCAATCGCCTCGCTCAGCGGGATCTGGTGGCTGACGATGGCGCCGAGCACATTCTGGTTGTCCGGCAACATCGCCAGCACCCGGTCCCAGCAATCCCGACCGCCGCCATGCGCGCCGCGCAATTGCAGCTTGCGCCGGACGAACGGTGTGATGTCGATGCTGGCCGGCGCTGGGTGAATGCCGATGCTGGTCATGATGCCATAGTCCTTCAGCAGGCCCAGCCCCTGGGTGATGCTCTCGCCAAAGCCCGTCGCCTCAAACACCCGCTCGACCGAGCGTTCGTCGATATGATCGGAGAGCTTGGAGCCGCCCTCGTCCAGATCGATCACCCGGTCCGCGCCCAATTGCTTGGCAATGCCGAGGCGCAGCGGATCACCCTTGCCCACCACGGTCACCGACTTCACGCCGGACCGTTTGGCGATGAAAGCGGTGGCGAGGCCGATAATGCCGGGGCCGAGCACGACCACATCCTGGCCAGCCTCAATCGTGCCTATCTGCACCGCCCGGTCGCCGACGACCAGGGGCTCGGTGAGGGCCGCGATATGCGGCGGCAGGTCTGGGCTGATCGGAATGCAGGTGCGGGCGGGTACGGACACGAAGCGCGCGAAGGCGCCGTCTACGGTCAGGCCGATGGATTTCTTGGCGCGGCAGGCATCTGGTTTGCCGCTGCGGCACTCCTCGCAGACGCCGCAGAAATAGCCGGGTGTTACGACGACCGGCGTGCCCTCTGCCAAACCCGTAACGCCAGGGCCGACCTTCGCAACGCGTCCGGCGAACTCATGGCCCATGGTGACCGGCAGTGCGCCCTCCAGCCACTCATATCCCGGCGTCCACTCGTACATGTGGATGTCTGAACCGCAAATGCCGACGGCATCGACCTCCACGAGAACTTCGCCTTCGCCAGCGGTGGGTTCCGGCTTGTCCGCCAGGACAGCGCCGAACGATGGCGCGGTTTTTTGCAGGGTGAGCATGGGGCGTTTCCTTCAGGCCGTTTGCACCAGTCTACGGCATCTACCCCAGCCCTCAAACCATCGAATTTCGTGAAAATCCCTAGCGCGACGCGTTCGCCCGTTTAAATCGAGCGACGTCAGTCCCAGCTAAACAAGAGAAACATTGTCCGGCAGGTTGGCCGATACCTCTGCCCAATCTGTGCCATGTGTCAGGACACTCACAACTTCCCCGAGCGGTCTGCTATACCAGGAGTCATTGAGAACCCGAATTTGATGGCTTGACGGGCGGGTTAGGAACGATTCAGCTATGTGCATGATCTTCGCCGGTTTTCTTTCCTCAGCAGAGCG
>CALKDI010000144.1 GCA_938084065.1 uncultured Alphaproteobacteria bacterium | reverse complement strand
CGCCCAGGCCGAAGACCGCCATGCCGGTTACTACTACCCACAGCCTGAAATCATCGAAGAATATGAGGCTCGCGCACCGCATTTGCCTGAAAGCGACCGAGGCCGACGCCTGACATTCGTTTCAGGAATCATCCGTCAGATCGCCGACGAGCCTTATCCGCCGACCTACGCGATTTTCGCCAAGGGCGCTGAGGCCGAGAAACTAATCATCGTCGGCGTCCGCGATGGTTTCTACGACACGCTGTACCGCACCCGAGCGCTGTTGGCGGCACTGACGTCCCTGTCCCGCGGGACGCCTTTGTTCCAGGAGTTAGATCCAGAGCAGCATTACACCTTTTTTGACCTCTGCTACATGCTAGGCTTTCAGCAACTGACCATCACCAATGGCCGCGAATTCGCCCATCAGGTCGTGCTAGTGCCGCCAACCGTCGGCAGCGCTGCGGACCAAGTGTCTGGCGCTGGCAAAAAGGTCACTCAGTAGCCTGGGAGGCTCTCTACCCCCTCACCTGCAACAGCTGGCTGAGCGCCAACGCCATAACCTCCGCCGAGTGCACCATGTCTTCAATGCCAACGAACTCGTCCGGCTGGTGGGCTAGGTCGAGGATGCCAGGGCCGTAGGCGATGCAGTCGTGCAGGTGCCCGATGCGCGCGATGTGCTTCTGGTCATAGGTTCCGGGCGAGACCACTAACTCTGCCGTCTTGCCCAGTACGCGCTGAATGCCGTGGGCGACGGCTTGAACCACCGCCGCATCCTCCGCCGTCTGCGTCGGGATCACCTCAAAGATATCGCGCAGGTCATAGCGGAAATCCGGTCTCGTTGCCGCCAGCCGATCCAAGAGGCCTCGCACCTCGCCCTTCACATCCTTGAGTTCTTCCTCAATCAGGAAGCGCCGGTCTATCACCATCCGTGCGCGATCCGGCACCACCGGCGCTGGCAGGCCCTCAACACCCTCAGGCGGGCCGCCGTGGATCGAGTTGATGTTCAGCGTCGACGATCGCGCCCCCTCCGGCACCACCGGCATAGCGGTGTGGCGACCGGCGAGCGCTGGATAAAGCTCTGTCTCAAAGGCCTGAATGACAGCGCCCATATGGTTGATCGCATTGTCGCCGAGAAAAGGCATAGAACCGTGGGCGATATGGCCGTGCGTCTCAATCTCCGCCCACCACACACCACGATGGCCGAGGCAGATACGGTCCTTGTTCAAGGGCTCCGGGATGATAACGTGGTCCACTCTTGGCTTGGAAAACAAGCCCATCTTCGCCAGGTGAGCGACACCGCCATACCCGCCAGATTCTTCATCCGCCGTGCCGGAGATTTCGATGGCGCCAGGATAGTCCGGCCAGGCCTCTAGTAGCGCCTCACACGCAATGACGGAGGCGGCAAGTCCACCTTTCATATCGCACGAACCGCGGCCATACAGCTTGCCGTCGCGGACCGTGCCGGCGAAGGGATCAATCGTCCAACCATGCCCCACCTCAACCACGTCAATGTGCGAGTTGAAGTGCACGCAGGCGCCGTGGCTCTTGCCTTCGCGCCGCGCCATAACATTCCAGCGGGGATACCGATCCGAATCGCCCGGCGCGCCCTCACCGCGGATGTATTCCACCTGGAAACCGCGTGCCTTCAGGCGATTACCCAGCACTTCGCACACCTCAAGATACGCCTCGCCCGGCGGGTTGAGGGAGGGTACGCGAATTAATGCCTGAGCGAAGGCTACAAGCTCCTGCTCCTTGGAGCGGACGCGGGCGCGGAGGGTGTCCAGATCAACCATTGGGGTGAACACAACCTCTTAGACAATGAAGGGAAAGTGTGTGACGCGGCGGGCTCTACCCCTTCTCGCGCATCAACCGTGCCTTGTCGCGTTTCCAGTCGCGCGCCTTGATGGTCTCGCGTTTGTCGACCTGCCGTTTGCCTTTGGCCAGCCCGATTAACAGCTTAGCCCGGCCACGTTCGTTGAAATAGACTTCCAGCGGCACGATGGTGATGCCATCGCGCTTCAGAGAGCCGGACAGCCGCTCAATTTCGCGTTTGCGCAGTAGCAATTTGCGGTGACGGCGGGGCGCGTGACCGAAGTTCTTGGCGCCCGGATATTCCGGGATATGGGCGTTAATCAGCCAGAGCGCGCCGCCCTCGGCCGCCGCATAGCTTTCGCCGATGGAGGATTTGCCGGACCGCAGCGATTTAACCTCGCTGCCGGTCAGCATGATGCCAGCCTCCAACGTCTCCTCAATGAAGTAGTCAAAACGCGCGCGGCGGTTTTGGGCCACCACGTTCTTGGTAGTTTCTGGTTTTTTTGCCACGATCGATTGGGCCCTCCGGACCCGAAGGCGCCAGAGCGGCGCCCGATCAACTGATTCTATTTGATCGGGCGTTGCTCTAGAGCAGGCCGGCGTTCGCCATAGCCTCGCGCACGATCTCTTGCGTTTTCGCTTCAGCCGGCGTCATCGGCAGGCGCGTTTCTGGTGAGCAATGGCCCAACAGGTGCGCGCCATATTTCGGACCAGCAGGCGAGCGTTGGTGGAACATCGCCTCGTGCAACGGCATCAACTGCATGTTGATCTGCTGCGCACGCTCCAGCGCCGATTGCTGCCAGGCTTCATGCATCATCGCGCATAGTTTCGGCGCGACGTTTGCAGTCACCGAAATGCAGCCGTGTCCACCCTGTGCCAGATAGGCGATGGCGGTGCCATCTTCGCCGGATAGCAGTGCGAAGTCATCGCCGCATGCTATCTTCTCCAGGCTTGGCCGCGCCAGATCGGTGGTGGCATCCTTGACGCCAACAATATTCGGCAGCTTGGACAAACGCGCCATGGTCTCCACCGACATATCCACGACGCTGCGCGGCGGGATGTTGTAGATAATGATCGGAATATCCGCGCAGTCATTCACCGCCTTGAAGTGCTCATAGAGCCCTTCCTGGGTTGGGCGGTTGTAGTATGGCGTGACCACGAGCACACCATCCGCACCGGCCTTTTTGGCGTGCAGGGTGAGATCGACAGCCTCAGCCGTGTTGTTGGAGCCAGCGCCAGCAATCACCGGCACGCGGCCAGCCGCGGCCTCAATGCACAGCTCGACCACACGTTTGTGCTCGTCATGGCTCAACGTCGGCGATTCGCCGGTCGTACCGCAGGGCACAAGGCCATGGGTGCCTTGCTCTATCTGCCAGTTGACGAAGCGCTGAAACGCGTCCTCATCGACTTTGCCGTCCTTGAAGGGTGTAATCAGCGCGACGAGCGAACCCTTGAACATGGCGGCGTCTCCTTAAGCCTATATCATGATGGAAACGCACACTAGCGCAGCCCAGGGTATGGCGGCAAGCGCCGCTGCGTGCTAAGCGACACGATATCGTCCCTATTCTCAGGAATTGTGCCCTCATGAGCAGCCTGCAAGACATCCAAGCCTGTGTGTTCGACGCCTATGGCACGCTGTTCGACGTGTCGTCGCCAATGCAGCGCCGCCGCGCCAAGATTGGGCCGGAGGCAGATAAGCTGAATACGCTGTGGCGGCAAAAGCAGCTGGAGTATTCCGGGCTGCGCTCGCTGATGGGCGCACACGCTGACTTCTGGCAGGTCACGGCAGAGGCGCTAGACTACGCTATGGCAGCCTGCAACCTGAAGAGCCCAGCACTACGGGCCGAGTTGATGGAACTGTATCTGGCCATTCTGCCGTATGCGGAGACGGTCGAGACGGTCACCAAGCTCAAAGCCGCCAAAAAGCGGACGGCGATCCTCTCCAACGGCTCGTTGACCATGTTAACGTCGGCGGTCAACCATTCCCGCCTGACACCGCACTTGGACGCCGTGCTGACCGTGGACGACATCGGCATCTACAAGCCGCACCCGCGGGTCTATCAAATGGCGGTCGACCGGCTGGATGTGCAGCCTGAACAGGTGCTGTTTGTCTCCTCTAATGCGTGGGATGTGGCCGGCGCGGCCCATTTCGGGTTCCAGGTCGCCTGGTGTAATCGCATGGGCAACCCGCCGGAAAAACTGCCGGGCAAGCCTGTGGCCGAGATCAAGAGCCTTGATGAGGTCTTAGGGCTGCTGGGGGTCTGAGGGTTGTTAAGGAAGCGGTAAAGGTTAGCATAAAGGGCGTTTGCGTTAAGGATTCGGCCAATTTATTTCTATAATACAATGCATTATAGCGCCTACGTGCAAAACATCACACTACACGACAGCGGTAGCTGAGGACGGCAAATCATGGTTTTCTGACGGATTCTTCCTCGGGAAAGGGATGATCCTGTGCTCAGAAAGGCATGTGCCGCCCTCAGTCAAAAACTACGTCCGGTTGTCCGGATAAGCAAGAGCCGGGTTGAGACGCTCAGCCTGTTGATCGTTGGGATGGCGAGCGCTCGCACGGTCAACCTGACCCACATCGCCAGCGAACGTCTGAGCGATGTCAAAGTGGCGTCAAGCTATCGCCGGTTGCAGCGGTTCTTTCAGCACGTCCGTCCGGGCCAAGATTGGACTGCCAGTTTGGTAATCGGCCTGCTGGGCATCAAAGGCCCCTGGGTGCTGTGCCTGGACCGGACCAACTGGAAAGTCGGCAGCCGCGACGTCAATATCCTGCTGCTGGCAGTGGTGACCCGACGCCATCGCGTGCCTCTGCTGTGGACGGTTCTGGACAAGGCCGGCACCAGCGAAACGGCGGAACGGACAGCTCTGATGCGCCGGTATCTGGCAATCTTCGGCGCCTCCAGCATCAAACTTTTGCTCGCTGATCGTGAGTTTATAGGCAGCGCCGCGTTGGCCTCCATGGTCGAGGCATCAACTCCGATGCGGTCGCCCTGCACCAGGCCGGCCTTGGCGATCAGCACCAGAACCCAGTCGAAGATCGCGGCGTGCACCTCATGCGGCAAGCGCGAACGGGTTTTCG
>CALKDI010000143.1 GCA_938084065.1 uncultured Alphaproteobacteria bacterium | reverse complement strand
AACGCTCTCAAGCTGCTCACACCATACGGTTGCAGTCCGTGAGGCTTTGCTATGTGAGCGTGTACGGAGCGAGCGAACGATGCGGGGCTGTGGATAATGCCCCCTCACATCGACAGGCACATGCTTACTAAAGTACCAAATGCCGCGTTTCTGGAAGAGGTACGAGTCAGTCTTTTTGTCTACCATTTTGTCTACCACACAAGCGCCACATTGGACAATTTGTGTTGTAGATCAATAACTTACGCCAATTTAATGGCGGAGAGAGAGGGATTCGAACCCTCGATACGCGTTAACGTATACACACTTTCCAGGCGTGCGCCTTCAACCACTCGGCCACCTCTCCGCAGAACGAGGTGCGGACCATACTGATCTTGCATTGGTGGCGCAACGCCGTGCCGCATGGCGAGGGACGTTTTTTGCCGGCATGGTGTCGCAGTCGCTTAGGACCTGGATTATTCGCCGTTAGGCGGTAAGGAAAAACGATGCTGATTGGCCGGCTGCTTGGCTGGATCTTGGTCCTCGCTGGGATAATCGTTGTCGCTCGCGATGGCATGATATGGTTCAAGGACGGTACTTACCCGCTGATCACCGGTGGCGAGGTTTGGTATTCCATTGATGTTGATAGCCTGAACCTGGTCCAGGCCGTTGTGCAGCGATATCTGAGCCCAGAGGTCTGGGACCCCGGCATTCAGACAGTGTTGCTCTGGCCAGCGGCGGCGACGCTGGCGGGTACAGGCGTGATCCTGTTGGCCCTGTTCTTCCGCCGCTGACAGCTAGCGCTTATTCTGCGGCGGCTTCCACACGGGGGCTTTGGCCGTTCAACACAAAACCCTCATAGCCATTGGCAGCGATGGCATCGCATTTTTGGCGGTAGGTGCCGACGCCGCCGATATAGGGCATGAAGACCCGCGGTTTGCCCTCAATGTTGGCGCCCATATACCAGCTGGCAGCGCTGGGGTGGAGCGTCTTATGGGCGACGGCGTTGGCATGCTCGACCCAGGCACCTTCCGCAGCCAAGTCAGCTTCCATAGCGTGGATATCGCTGTCCTGCAGGTGGGCGAGGCAGTCCGACACCCAGTCCACGTGCTGTTCAATCGAGATCATCATGTTGCTGAGCACTGATGGGCTGCCGGGGCCGGTGATCATGAACATGTTGGGGAATCCGGCGGTCATTAGGCCCAAATAGGTGCGCGGACCGGCTTCCCATTTGTCGTTCAGAGTCTGGCCGTCGCGGCCCTTGATATCAATCCGCAGCAATGTGCCAGTCATAGCATCGAAGCCGGTGGCAAAGATGAGGGCGTCGAACGCGTGCTCCTCATCACCAGCCAGAATACCATTCGGCGTGATCCGGTGGATCGGGTTGGTGTTGATATCGACCAGTCGGACATTGTCGCGGTTGTAGGCCTCGAAATAGTGGCTGTCGGCGCAGATGCGTTTGGTGCCGATGGGGTAGTCTTTGGCGACCAGGAGCTCCGCGGTTTCCGGGTCTTTGACGATCTCGCGGATCTTGCCACGCACGAACTCGGCTGCGGCTTCATTCGATTCGGCGTTGGTGCCGATGTCGTTGAAGGCTGTCATGAAGCGGGTGCCGCCGACTGCCCAGCGCTCCTCAAAGACTTGCTGGCGCTCTTCGGGGGTTACGTCTTGGGCTGAAATGGCGGCACGCTCATAGAAATTGCCGGCAGCGGTGCGGCGCATGATATCCCGGCGTTCGGCGTAGTTGTCTTTCCACTCGCGCTCATACGCGTCATTCATGGGCGTGGTGCGGGCGGGGATGGAGTAGTTGGGCGTGCGTTGGAAGACCGTCAGATGGCCGGCCTGTTCTGCAATTACAGGAATAGCCTGGATCGCGGAGGAGCCTGTGCCAACAACGCCAATGCGCTTGCCGCTAAGGTCGACGCCCTCATGTGGCCAGGCGCCGGTGTGGTAGGTGGGGCCTTTGAAGCTGTCGGCGCCCTCTATTTCCGGTGCGCGTGGCGAGGAGAGGCAGCCGGTTGCCATGACGCAGAACCGGGCAGAAATCGATTCGCCGTTGCTGGTTGTGACGGTCCAACGGTTGGAGGCCTCATCGAAATCGGCGGCCTCAACTCGCGTGTTGAACTCAATATGCTGCCGCAGATTGTGCCGGTCGGCGACGTGGTTGGCGTATTTGAGGATTTCTGGCTGGGGCGCAAAAGTCTCGCTCCAGCGCCATTCCTGCTCTAGCTCCGGGTCCCAGGAGTAGGAGTATTGCATGCTCTCTACGTCGCAGCGGGCACCTGGATAGCGGTTCCAATACCAGGTGCCGCCAACGCCGCTGCCCGCCTCAAACACACGGAATGACATTCCCATGGTGCGGAGTTTGTGGATCAGGTAGAGGCCGGAGAAACCGGCGCCGACGACGACGACGTCAACGGTGGACGGTTTGGTTTGTGAGGTACTCATGCGTTATCAACTCCGGCTAAAGATTGCCCGGATCAGGGCGTGTTAGACGAAAGTGTAAAGCAGGAGGCGCTGCGGCTCCAGGACGTTGCGGCTGCGGTTAGTCGTCTCGTGTCACGGTAAAGTCTGGAGACCCGATATAGCCGCGGTTCCACAGCGGCGAGATATGGATTTCGTTCAGGCAGACATGGGCCGGCATACGGGCGATGAACAGGATGGTTTCGCCGACGTCCTCTTCCTGCACCATGCGTGCGCGCTCTTCCGGGCTTGGCGGCTTGGGGCGTTTGTCGAGGATCTCCGTCGCCACTTCGCCCGGGCAGAGGGCGCAGGCGCGAATGCCCATGTGGGCGTGCTCGTCATTAATGCTCTCGTTCATCACGTTCATGCCGTGCTTAGCTGTGGCATAGGGGAAGCCACTGACACCGCCGGAGCGGCCCTGGCTGGCCATAGACGAGACGTTGATGATCAGGCCGTCGCGCTGTGGCCGCATAACCTTGATGGCCGCGTGGCAGACGTTGAAGGCGCCCTTGAGGTCAACATCGACGATGATGTGGAAGCTTTCCTGGTCCACGTCCTTCCAGCGCCGCTTTGGTCGGTTCAGGCCGGCGCTGTTCACCACCATATCCAGCCGGCCATGCTCTTTCATGATGCGGTCAACCGCAGCGTAGCAACCGTCGGCATCAACGATGTCGAGTGGCGCAATTTCGGCCTTGCCGCCGGCAGCGGTGATCTTGGCTTTAACGGCCTCCAGCTCAGGCACACGACGGCCGGAGAGGTAGACAGTGACCCCGGCTGCAGCCAAGGCTTGTGCGCCGGCGCGTCCGATTCCTGTGCCGGCACCGGTAACCCAGGCGATTTTTCCGTCAATTGATTGCATGGCTTATCTCCCTATTTCATCGCACCCGCCGCGCGAGGTTTTGCATTTCACTGCATGCACGATAGCTTTTCTGCCACGAATGAGTACCGGAAATTCCAAAGTGGGAGAAAAGTTATGCGGTTAGACGGGAAAACAGCGGTGATCATCGGCGCAGGCCAGGGGCCTACTAGCGGCGATATCATTGGCAATGGGCGAGCGACGGCGCTGACGTTTGGGCGGGAAGGGGCCAAGGTGCTGTGTGTGGACCGGCACCTGGCCTCGGCGGAAGAAACAGCCGCCATGATCCGAGACAAGGGTGGCGTGGCGGAGGCCGCGGCGGCGGATGTGACGGACGAGGCCTCGCTGAAAGCCGCCATCGAAAGCTGTCAGCAGCGTTGGGGCAGGTTGGATATTTTGGACAACAATGTGGGCGTCAGCGTCGAGTTTGGCGATGCGCCGATGGACACCGTAACTGCCGAAGCATTCGGTAAGATTATGGAGATCAACCTGTTCGGCTGCATTCTAGCCTGCCGACACGCATTGCCGATCATGCGGGCGCAGGGCTCCGGCTCTATCGTCAACATCTCGTCGGCCTCGGCCTATTGGACTGGGCATCCGACAGTGGCCTATCCGGCCAGCAAGATGGGAATGATCAGCTTCACCCGTCAGATTGCGATGCAGAACGCGGACCGCGGTGTGCGGGCGAACGCGATCCTGCCCGGCTTGATGAACACGCCGATGGCTGTTGACCGGCGGATGCTGGCTACGGGCCGGACGCGCGAGGATATTGAGGGCGAACGGCATGCGAAAGTGCCGCTCAACAACCGCATGGGCGATGCTTGGGACGTGGCCAATGCGGCCTTGTTCCTGGCATCGGATGAAGCGCGGTTTGTCTCCGGGATCGAACTGCCGGTGGATGGCGCGTCGATGGCGCGGGTGGGGTAGGGGCGCAGATCGGCTGGCAAAGCGATCGGGAAGGCCCTCGTCATCCTACTCAGATGCCGTCATTGCGAGGCGCCCAAAGGGCAACGAAGCAACCCAGGGGAAATAAGCTGAGGCCCCTGGGTTGCTTCGCCTGCGGCTCGCAATGACGGACCGAGAGTGATTTAGAGATGGGGTGCTTTCTGGCGTCAGTCTGCGAACGGGTCGCGCACCAGAATGGTGTCGTCCCGGTCAGGGCTGGTGGAGAGCAGGGCCACAGGTGCACCAATCAATTCTTCGATCCGGCGGACGTATTTGATCGCAGTCGCCGGCAAATCCGCCCAGGAGCGCGCGCCGTAGGTGGTTTCGCTCCAGCCTTCCAGCGTCTCGTAGACGGGCGTTAGCTCACCCTGGAGTTTCATCGACGAAGGCAGGTAGTCATAGCGCTTGCCGTTGGCATCTTCATAAGCAACGCAAACTTTCAATTCTGGCATTTCATCCAAAATATCCAGCTTTGTCAGCGCAATGCCGGTGATGCCGCCGACCTGAACCGCTTGGCGAACCATCACAGCATCGAACCAACCGCAACGGCGGGGACGTCCTGTGACGGTACCAAACTCTCGTCCGCGTTCGCCCAGCCCTTGTCCGATCTCATTGTCTTGTTCGGTGGGGAAGGGGCCGCCGCCGACGCGGGTTGTATAGGCCTTGGTGATGCCCAACACGTAGCCGACCGAATCCGCAGCGGCACCTGATCCGCTGGCAGCCGCGGCCGCAACCGTGTTGGACGAGGTCACGTAAGGGAATGTGCCGTGGTCGATATCCAGCATCGCACCCTGCGCACCCTCGAACAGCAGCCGTTTGCCGGCCTTGCGGGCTTCGTGCAGACGTCGCCAGGTGGGTTCGACATAAGGGGTGAGCTTGGGCGCAACCTCTGCCAGAGTGGCTAGCAGGGCGTCTGCGTTGACCTCCGGTTCGCCTAGGCCACGCAGGAAGGCGTTGTGGTGGTTCAGCAGATTCGGGATCTTGGTCGCCAGCGTTTCTGGCTCAGACAGATCGCACATACGGATAGCGCGGCGGGCGGCTTTGTCCTCGTAGGCAATGCCGATGCCGCGTCCGGTGGTGCCAATCGCGCCTTTGCCACGGGCCTTTTCCCGCGCCTGATCAATCACGCTATAGAACGGCATGATGACAGTCGCGTTCTCAGCGATCCGCAGGATTTCAGGCGTGATCGTCAGGCCCTGGCCGCGGACACGCTCAATCTCTTCCAGCAAGGCCCATGGATCGATGACGACACCATTGCCAATCACCGACAGCTTGCCTCGCGCCAGCCCGGAGGGTAGCAGCGAGAGCTTATAGGTGGCGCCGCCAATCTGCAGCGTATGGCCAGCATTATGGCCGCCCTGAAAGCGGACGACGATGTCCGCACGCACGGAAAGCCAATCGACAATCTTGCCTTTGCCTTCGTCGCCCCACTGGGCGCCGACGACGGTCACATTACCCATAAGCTGGAAACCTTCGCTGCTCGGATACTTAAGCCCGCAGCGGTATAGACGAGGTTGCCGTCGATGATAAGGGTAAGTTATGGCGCGCCATGCGCACGCGGCAAGTTGAACCCTGCGCGCATCCAGCAGGGTTCACAGCGCGAGGTTCGCAGGCTTGCTGGCCAGCGGGGATTAGGCGTCAGACATCACGTGAATGACACGGTCTGCCAGCATGTCTTTGGTCTTGGCGCCATAGGCTTTCATGTGGTCAGAGGCCGCGTGAGCACCCAAGGCGGCTAGGCTGGCCCATTTTTCGACGACAACAAAGCTATCGGCACCATAGGGGGTGGCAAAACCGGCATCGGCGCAATCGACGGTGGCACCGTATTCCAGGCAGCCGTCTTCGGCCAGAACGGCTGGCACGTTGGCACGGAACAGATTCAGCACCTCATCCCGCTTGCCGGGCTTGGTGGTGATGACGGCGAGAACGTGAACGCGAGACATGATGATATTTCCTTCTGATTGGGCCGTCACAATGGCAAGCCTCGATCCCCGGTGTCAACGGAGCTTGCGCCGCTGCCCGTTCGCCGCCTAGCATTGCGGCACCCTGATTCTGGTCCCTAGGCTCCACCAGTTTGCCCTTGATGCTTAACGTGATGCTTGAGCTGTTGCCAAGGCGAACGATTGCGAGCGCTGCTTAGCGAATGATGTAACCAATGACCAACCCTACAGAGCCGGTACATGACAGCCGTCGTGACTGGCGCAACGTCGCTGTGCTGGCCACTTGTCAGATGTTGTACAACTCCGGCCGGTCTTTGCTGGTCGCGACCAGTCCGCTGATTGCCTACCAGATCGCGCCGGACAAATCGCTGTCGACCATACCGATCTTTCTGGCGGTGGTGGGTACGGCTGCGGCGAGTATCCCAGCCTCGTTGCTGATGCGGCGTATCGGGCGCGGACCGGGCTTCGCGGTGGGCTCTGCTATCGGTGTTGCCGGCGGGTTGGCGTGCGTCTGGGGGATTGAGACAGCCGGGTTTCTGGTGTTTTGCTTAGGCGCGTTGCTGTTCGGCCTGTTCTCTGGCTTTGCGCAACTCTACCGGTTTGCGGCTGCGGATGTGGCCTCTAAAGATTTCAAGAGCCGGGCGATTTCGCTGGTGCTGACGGGCGGGCTCGTTGCCGCTTTCGTGGGGCCAGAGTTGGCAAAACTCGGCGAGACCATGATCGACGACCGACCCTTCATGGCGTCGTACATGTTTCTGATCGGCCTGACGGTGCTGAGCGGCATGGTGGTCATGGCCGTCGATATTCCCAAGCTGACCAAGGAGGAGGCCAAGGACGGCGGGCGGCCCATCGGCCAGATTATGCGGCAACCGGTGTTCATCGTCGCTACGCTCTGCGCCACAGTTGGACAGGCAGTGATGAACCTGCTGATGACCTCCACACCGCTGGCGATGCACCATGCCCATCATGCATTTTCCTCCACGGCGTTCGTGATCGAATGGCATATTTTCTTCATGTATGCGCCGGGATTTTTCACCGGATCGATCATCAAGCGGCTGGGCGTGACGCGGGTCATTGCCCTCGGCATTGCATTGCAAGGGATTAGCATTGTGATTGCGCTGATGGGGTCTGAGGTCGTGAATTTCTGGGGGGCGATGGCGCTGCTTGGTCTGGGTTGGAACTTCGCATTTACGGCATCCACCAACCTGTTAACCGAGTCCCACACACCTGCTGAGCGGGCAAAGACGCAGGCAGCGACCAACTTCATAATCTTCTCGGTGGTCGCGCTGGGCGCATTTTCGTCCGGCGGGCTAATGCATGCCTTCGGCTGGACCTGGGTCAATCTGGGTGCCTTGCCCCTGTTGGTGTTATCGATGCTGGCAGCGCTTTGGTTGCGGCAATGGCGGCGGAGAACGGACACGATGCCGGCACAATAAGTGAGGGCAATGGTCGTTTTGACGACGCTGCCATTGGCACCAGCATTCAGGAGGCGCTAGGCTAACGGCACATCCGGCAACAACCACAGGGTCACGCCATGAATGTCGCACTAGAGCCCGTCGCCACCGAAGCCATTTGCGATCCGGTTAGCCTGGAGGTGATCCGCGGCGCGCTGCAATCCTCGCAAAAGGAGATGGAGGCTCTGATCGAGCGCACCGCCATGTCCGGTTTTATTCGCGAGAAGAAGGACTTCTTCGTCGCATTGTTCGACCACAACGGTGACCTGATCGTCGGTGCCTATCGCCCCTCATTCGGTGACCCGATCCGGCCGGTGTTTGAGCATTATCCTATTGAGATGATGCAGCCGGGCGACCTGTATTGGTACAATGACTGCTATGGCTCGAAAGGCGCGGTTTCTCACTCGCCGGATCAGGTGTTTGTGCAGCCGATCTTTGTGGACGGCCAGATTCTGGCGTTTGCTCAAAGCTGGGCCCACTTTGCCGATATCGGTGGGATGCGGCCCGGCTCCATCTCGCCCGACTGCACCGATATTTTCCAGGAGGGTGTCATTATCCCGCCCGTCCGCCTCGCCCGTGATGGCGTGGTGAACGAAGAGTTGATGCGCATCTTCCAGCGCAACACCCGCTTTCCGGACATGGTGCGCGGCGACATGCGTGCCTGCATCGCCGCTGTCCGTCTGGGCGAGCGGCGCATGCAGGACCTGGCGGAGCGCTTCCCGCGCGCGGCGATTGCTGACGCCTTTGTGCAACTGGCCGACCGGTCGGAGTTGGCGGCGCGCAAACGACTGGCCGAGACCTTCCCGACTGGCACCTATCGCTTTGCCGACGCGGTGGATCATGATGGCCACGGCAATGGCCCGTTCTGGATGCGCATGGAATTGCGGGTGGAGCCAGGCAAGGCTGTGCTGGACTTCTCGGCAAGCGATGATCAGGCGCCGGGCCCGATCAACTACCTGGTCAATCCCGCTGTGCCGCGGGCAATGATGAGCATGTACCTGCTGGGCGGCGACCGGACCCTGTTGCTGAACTGGGGCTCTGGCCGGGCGATTGACGAGATCATCCTGCGCGAAGGCAGCCTGTTGCAGCCGAAATGGCCGGCGCCGCTGGGCCAGCGCGGCCTGACGATGATGCGGCTGCTGTCCTCGACCATGGGGCTGGTGAATGCGGCGGGTGGTGAGTCCATGGCGGCGAACTGCGCTTATGTCATCTACATCGCCCGCGGCGAGTATGCGAATGGCGAGACCTTCCTAATGTCGGATGGGCTGGGCGTTGGCTATGGCGCGCGGCCTTATGCCGACGGCATCGACTGTGTCTACTACATCGCCCAGGAGAACTTCCCGGCGGAGATGTTGGAGCTCGACTATCCGATCCGGGTGCGGGCCTATGGCGTCAATAAGGACTCAGCAGGGCCGGGCCGTTGGCGCGGTGGCGCAGGCGTGGTGCGGGAGATTGAGGTGTTGGCCGAGCAGGCAGACTTCTCCATCCGAATTGACGGTGTCGCTCAGCCGTCCTGGGGCGTGAAAGGCGGCATGAATGGCGGCGCTGGCCGCGCCGTGGTCAACCCCGGCACGCCACAGGAGCGCGAACTCAATCCCTTCAGTGACGGCAACGTGCTGACGCGTGGCGAGGTGTTGCGGCTGGAAACCGGCGGCGGAGGCGGCTGGGGCCATCCCTTCGACCGCGAGCCGAAGCAGGTATTGGCCGATGTGCTGAACGGCTATGTCAGTTCCGAAGCCGCAGCCCGCGACTATGGCGTGGTGTTGAGCGCTGACGGGCGTTCTGTGGATGACCCTCTTACGGAGCGCCGGCGGGCTGACCGCCCGCCTGTTGAGGGCCTGTTCCATCGCAACGGCTATCGCGATACGCTGGAGATTGCGCAATGAGTGACGCTCCAAGCCTCCGTTATGCCGTCGCCATCGACACCGGCGGCACCTTCACTGACGTCACCCTGCTGGACCGGAACACCGGCAATTCCTGGAATGCCAAGACGCCGTCCACGCCAGAGGATCCCTCGCGCGGGTTCATGACCGGCATTGGTCTGGCGGTCAAACAGGCTGGGATTGAGCCTAGCGTATTGGGGCAGGTGTTCCATGGCACGACCGTCGCGACGAACCTTATCCTGGAGAGCAAAGGCGCAGACGTCGGCTTGCTGACGACCGCTGGGTTCCGACATGTGCTGGAGATCGGACGGCAGGAAATTCCTCGCCGCGCCAACCTGTTCTCCTGGATCAAGCCTACTAGGCCGGTGCCGGCGGACCGCATTTTCGAGGTGACCGAGCGCGTCACTGCCGACGGTTCCGTGCTGACCGCGCTCGACCCCGAAACAGTGCGCATCGCCGCCCGCACACTGAAAGAGCATGGCATTAATGCTATCGCCGTTTGCTTGCTGCACAGCTTCGCCAATCCGCTCCACGAGCAGCAGGTCCGCGACCTGATCCTAGCCGAACATCCGGATGCGCTGGTCTCGATCTCCTCCGATGTGCTGCCATTGGTGCGCGAGTACGAGCGCAGCATGGCGACGGTGCTCAACGTTTATGTGATGCCAGCCGTCTCCCTCTATGTGGCCCGGCTGGAGGAACGGCTGGTGGAAGCAAGGGTGAGCGCACCGCTGCTCATCATGAAATCCAACGGTGGCGTTGTCAGCGCGCCAGAAGTGCGGACAGCCCCAGCCTACACCGCGCTTTCTGGCCCAGCAGCAGGCGTTGTTGGCGCTGGCTTTGTCGGCGGGTCGGCTGGCTATGACAATGTCATTGGCATCGATATTGGCGGCACATCTGCCGATATCAGCCTGATCAAGGGCGGTCAGTTCCAATTGTCCGAAAGCGGGCAGATCGGCGAGTGGCCTTTGGCGCTGCCGATGATCGATATCAACACGGTCGGCACTGGAGGCGGCTCCATTGCCAATCTGAGCAGCACAGGTGCGCTGACCGTCGGCCCCCACTCCGCGGGCGCACATCCCGGCCCAGCCTGTTACGGCAAGGGCGGCGAGCGTGCCACCGTCACTGACGCGCATCTGGTGCTAGGCCGCCTGCCGGCTTCTTTGTTGGGTGGGGGAATGAGCCTGGATGTGGATGCTGCCCGTGCTGCAGTTGAGCGCGACGTGGCCCGGCCTTTGGGGCTCTCCATTGAGAATGCGGCCAAGGGCATTCTGGCGATTTCCAACAACGATATGGTCGGCGCGATCCGTGTGATCTCGGTAGAGCGCGGCGAGGACCCTCGACAGTTCGCCCTGATCCCGTTCGGGGGTGCTGGGCCGTTACATGGCAGTGAGATGGCGCGGCTACTCGGAATGAAGACCATTGTCGTGCCACCCTCACCGGGCGTGCTATCTGCGATGGGCCTGCTGGTCTCGACCTTGCGTGCCGACTACGCCCAAACCTGCGTTGAGATCCCGCCATACGATTCAGCCCGTATTGCCGCGATGTTTGAGCGGCTCGACCGCGAGGCGGATGCCTGGTTCGCACGGGAGAATGCGCCGCCAGCCAGCCGCCGCAAAACTCGCGCGGCCAGCATCCGTTACAGGCATCAAGGCTTTGAACTGACTGTCGATTGGCCGGGCGAGAACGTTGACGAGACCAGCACGGCGGAGGCCATTGAGCGCTTTCATCAACTGCACGAACAGCTCTACACATTCGCTCAACGCGACACGGTTGTGGAGATCGTCAATCTGCGGGTCTCCGCCGTCTGTGACCTAGCACGGCCGCAACTGGTCGAATTGAGCAACGGCGGTTCGCTGGCGGAAGCGGAGGTTGAGCGGCATCCGGTCTGGTTTGACGATGGCCCTGTGCCAACGCCAGTCTACGACCGCGCCCGCCTCGGCGCGGGTGTTCGTATCGAGGGGCCGGCGATCCTGACCCAGTTGGACGCGACCACCGTTATCCTGCCAGGGGAAAGCACCGTTGCCGACCGCTACGGCAACCTAATCGTGACCGCCAACCCATAAAGCTTTTAGGGGTGGCAGGTCGACGGTTTGTTTCGCGCTATTGATGACGGCCTTCATCGCGCAATGGCCGGGACAGAAGGCCAGCCATTTCCTGGCCAATATCGCTGTTGTCATGCAGCACTCTGGCGACGGCTGAACAGATCGGCATTTCAACACGCAAGGCATTGGCCAGGCCCGGTATTGCCCGCGCCGTATGCACGCCTTCAACCACCACATCCGGGCGGGCGATGGCGTCAGCGACGGGCATGCCTTGGCCGATTAGGACGCCAAAGGCAAAATTGCGGGATTGGGTTGAGGCACAAGACAGCATCAAGTCACCAACGCCACCTAAGCCCATGAGCGTCGCAGCAGAGCCGCCTTTGGCTACCGCCAACCGTTGGATTTCCACCATACTGCGGGTGATGAGGGAGGCTCTGGCGTTCTCGCCCAAGCCACGGCCTATGACGAAACCGCAGGCGATGGCGATCACATTTTTCATAGCCCCTGCAACCTCAACGCCGATGACATCGGTACTGGCATAGGGACGGAAGGTCGGGGTGGCCAGGCTCTCGGTCAGGCGCATGGCAATATCTCTGTCAGTGCAGGCCAGCGTGACTGCGGTGGGTAGGCCGCGTGCGACTTCACCGGCAAAGGTTGGGCCGGAAAGCGCTGCGATGCATCTGGCGGGCATTACCTCTGCCAACACCTCACTCATCAATGCACCAGTGCTGAACTCAATACCCTTGGCGCAGATAACGGCGGGGCAGTCAGGGGGGAGCAAATCGGCAAACTGGCCAGCGACCGCTCGCAGGGTTTGGGCTGGTGCTACCAAAAGTACGGCATCGGCGTCAGCTAGCGCTGCGCGATCGGCTGTCGGTGAGATTTCGGTCGGCAGGTCGATGCCAGGCAGATACCGTGTATTCGTGCGTGTCTCGGCCATGTGCGCAGCATGAGATGCGTCGCGAGCCCATAGGGTAACTCGCCGGCCAGCTCGCGCTGCGACGAGCGCTAAAGCAGTACCCCAGGAGCCTGCCCCGATTACGCCAATGTGTTGGTATGTCATGGAGTAAGCCTGCTCTTGCCGAGTCGCATGGTCCGTCGCAAGGCGTGTCACATGGTCAGAGGAAAAACCGGCATAACCTATCGAATTCGTTGGTGGGTGCTGTAGGGCTCGAACCTACGACCCGCTGATTAAGAGTCAGCTGCTCTACCGACTGAGCTAAGCACCCTAACGAGGGGCGATAGCTACCAGCGATATTGGGTGTTGTCGAGGCAAAATTCACGGAGGCTAGGGGTTTCAACCGAATTTGACGCGCTGGCTGGCAACGCCGCCGCGATGGATGGAGGCGCTTTGGATCAGGCCAAAACCGATCATCAAGGTCAGCATCGCAGTGCCACCATAGGAAATCATTGGCAACGGTACGCCAACGACCGGCATCAACCCCATGACCATGGCCATGTTGATGAAGGCGTAGAAGAAGAAATTCAGGGATAGGCCGAGGATGATCAGTCTCGAAAAAACACTGGTCGATCGCATCGCCATCAGGAAACAGAACACCATGATACCAACCAACACCGACAGCATGAAGATAGAGCCAGCAAAGCCGAATTCTTCAGCCATCATGGCGAAGATGAAATCGGTATGTTTCTCCGGTAGGAAGTTCAACTGCGATTGGGTGCCGCCGATAAACCCTTTGCCAAACAATCCGCCAGAGCCCAACGCGATTTTGCTTTGCAGGATGTGATAGCCGGAGCCTAAGGGGTCGCGGCCTGGATCGATAAATGTCAGCACGCGGTCGCGTTGGTAGTCATGCAGCATGCTCCAGGTGATGGGCGCTGCGGCGGCGACTGCGGCGGCTCCTAGGGCGAACTTCCACCATGCCAAGCCGGCCAGGAAGGCAACGGCGGCGGCTAACGCGACGAGGATTGTTGCCGTTCCCAGATCCGGTTGACGCAATACCAGCGCTGCGGGCAGGGCCGTTAGCAGCAGCGGCGGGATCATCACAACCAGGCGGTCGATCTGGTTCTCATCCAGGTCATTGAAGTAGCGGGCCAGCGATAGAACCAGCGCAACCTTCATCACCTCTGAGGGCTGAAGGTTCAAAAATCCCAACGCAATCCAGCGGTGTGAGCCCTCGCCAACACCAATGACCTCGACCAGCACCAATAGGGCCAGGGCAATGCCATAGATCGGGTAGGCCAAACGCCACCAAATGCGCAGATCAACCAGCGCGATGGTGAGCATCAGCGCAAAGCCAAGGCAAAAGCGGATGACCTGCCGCATGGCCCAGGGTTGCCAACTGCCATCTGCTGCGGAGTACAGCACCGTGAATCCAATACAGGCCGCTACTATGATCAGTGATACCAGCAGCCAGTTCATGCTGCGCAGTCGCCGCCAGATGGTGTCACCGCCTCCGGCGGCTGGGCCAGCGCTTTGCGTGATCCTTCTTGGGAAAGAGGTCATGCGCATCAGCTGGAATCTTTGCCGTTGCGCGCAAATGGCTGGCGCTGTGCGGCGCGAAGGATATCGCTGGCGATGGGGGCGGCGACGGTAGAGCCGCCACCGCCATGTTCGACGATGACGCTGATGGCATAGCGAGGAGCATTCAGAGGCGCAAAGCCGACGAACAGAGCGTGGTCGCGATATTCACGCGGGCGCTCGCTGTTTTGAAGGACTCCGGTCCGTCGTTCCCTCTGGCTGATCCGGCGCACCTGGCTGGTGCCGGTCTTGCCGCCCATGCGCAGATTATGGTCTTTGATCTGGGACGCAAGCGCCGTGCCTTTTGGGTCAGATGTGACACCGACCATGGCATTGCGGATGATAGCCAATGCCGCGGGGTCTAAGGTGACGGGTTCCGGTTGGTCCACAAAAGTTGAGGCTGTTGTCAGGCGCGGATGCACGAAGCGCCCGCCATTCACCAATTGGGCTGTCATCGCCGCCAGCTGCAGCGGCGTGGCCAGAACATAGCCCTGGCCGATGCCTGTCACCAAAGACTCGCCAATTTGCCAGGGGCGATCATACCGGCGGCGTTTCCAGTCTTTGTCTGGAATCAGCCCCGGTTGCTCACCGGGCAGGTCAATACCGATCTTGCTGCCAAGGCCGAATTTTCTGGCCATTGTTGCGATCCGCTCTATGCCGATCCGGCGTGCGACTTCGTAGAAATAGATATCGCAAGATTGGATGATTGCGCTGGACATGTTAACGCGACCATGGCCGCCACGATGCCAGCAGTGGAATTTGCCCTTGCCAAGCTCCATGACGCCGGCACAGTTAAAGCTCGTGTTCGGTTTGATTAGGTCTGATTCTAGCGCGGCCAGTGCGACCATCATCTTGAACGTGGAACCAGGAGAGTATTGACCGGCGATAGCCTTGTTGACCAAAGGCGCGTCCGGCGCGTTTAGCAATAGGTTCCAATCAGCATGGCTGATGCCTTCTGGGAACAATCCTGGATTGAAAGATGGCAGGCTTACCATCGTCAAAACATCGCCGGACTGAACATCCATAAGCACAGCTGCGCCAGTATGATCGCCAAAGCGGCTGGCGGCAAAGCGTTGGAGATCGGCGTCTATCGTTAGTTTTACCGTTTCGCCGGGCACTGCCGGTTCTCGGTGTAGGTCGCGGATAACGCGGCCGACCGCATTGACCTCCACCTGTCGCCGCGCCGCCTGGCCACGCAGTTGCAGGTCGTACACGCGCTCTATGCCGGATTTGCCGATGCGCAAGTCAGGCAGGGCCAGCACGGGGCTGCCGGTCAGGTCTTTCTGGGCGACAGCGCCGACATAGCCAACGACGTGCGCAGTTAGGTCTGCCAGAGGGTAGATCCGCTGGTTGGTTGCAGCGATCTCAACGCCCGGCAGGTCAGCGTTGTGCGCTGCTACCCGAGCGATCTCATCCCAGGTCAGGCTTTCGAAGGCGGTTATGGGTACGAACGCCCGCTGCCGTTTCGCGTGTAACAGAACACGTTCCCGGTCGCTCTCTTTTAACGAGACCAATTCGTTGAGATGATCCAGCAATGCTTCCAGGTCGCCAGCCTGCTCTGGAATGACAGCGATCCGGTAGGTGGTGCGGTTCTCCGCCAGGGGGCGGTTCTGGCGATCCAGAATAATGCCGCGGGCAGCCGTGGCGAAGCGCACATGTACCCTGTTCTCATCCGCTAAGGTGCCGTAGCGGTCAGCCTCCAGCACTTGCAGCTGGTACATCCGCGCCGCCAACAATCCAAAACCGCCGACTTGCGCCGCGCCCAGCAATACGGCCCGGCGCGAAACCTGGCGCAGGCGTATT
>CALKDI010000142.1 GCA_938084065.1 uncultured Alphaproteobacteria bacterium | reverse complement strand
TGCGGGCCGCCGCGATGACCGCCGGCGCGACTGGCGGCATCGCAGACCCCTTGCCGTAGTCGGAGAGCACGACGATATCCACCGCCTCAAGGCAAGCCGCGAAGGCATTCAGCAATGCTGTTTGCTCATCTCCAGATGCTGGCTCTGCCCGCTCCCAATCATGGCGCAATACCTGTTGGCCTTGGGCGAGGAACCGGGTTTTGACGCTGGTCGGCCGCTCGGTTGAGGCAACCAGCTTGGCATCAGACACGCCCCATGCCTTGACGATGGAGCGAACGGCGTCTCCATCCGCGTCCTGGCCAATCAGACCGACCAAATCCACCTGCCCCCCCAGAGATGCGATGTTGGCCGCGACATTGCCGGCCCCACCCAGCATCTGGCGCGTATCCTTGTGGCGCAGCACCGGCACCGGTGCCTCCGGCGAGATGCGGTCAACGTCGCCAGTGATGTAGCGGTCCAGCATGATGTCGCCGATCACCAGCACGCGGGCGGTGGCGAAGGCGGATAGGTGGTCGAGGAAGGACACGTGCGGCCTAACGGTAAGGGTCTGACTGGCTGAGGAAGCGGCGGACATAGTCGCCGACGCCATCCTCAATCGAACGGAAGGGCTGATTGTAGCCGGCAGCGCGCAGGCGATCCATGCGGGCCTCAGTGAAGTATTGATAGCGCGGGCGCAACACCTCTGGCATCGGCACATAGTCGATGCGGGGCGGCTGGCCACAAGCGCCGGCTAACGCCTCAACCAGAGATTTAAAGCTGCGGGCCTGACCGGTACCGACATTGTAGAGGCCGCTGCGGGGCATGGCACGCAGCAGCCATAGAGCCACATCCACACCGTCCCGCACATAAACGAAGTCGCGAAGTTGGCCGCCATGCTCATAGTCGGGCCGATGCGATTGGAACAGGCCGACGGTCTCGCCAGCGGTGACGGGGGCATGGTTCTTGGCGACAATGCTCTGCATATCGCCCTTGTGGTACTCGTTCGGACCGTAGACGTTGAAGAACTTCAGGCCAGCCCAAAACGGCGGCTGCGCCAAGCCCCGATGGCGCTGATCCACCGCCCACCGGTCAAACCAATGCTTCGACCAGCCATAGAGGTTGAGGGGCTTTAGTTTCGCCAGGGCTTCCGCGGTGTCCTCGTCATCGAAGCCCGCCGCGCCATCGCCATAGGTTGCTGCAGATGAGGCGTAAATCAGCGGAATTTGCCGCTCCGTACAATATTCCCATAGCAGGCGAGAGGTTTGAAAATTTTGGCGGACCACCGCATCGGCATCACTGACGGTGGTGCTGGAAATTGCGCCCATGTGCAGAACGCCAGTTAACTGGCTCTGGCCTTTAAGCCAATCCGCCAAAGCCTCCGGAGCGATCACATCGTCGACCAGATGGTGCGAGAGATTGCGCCATTTCTGGTCGTCTCCCAGCCAGTCACAGACCTTCACCGGGCCTGAGCCTGCCTCTAACAGGGCCGCAACCATGTTCGAGCCAATAAAGCCGGCACCGCCGGTTACGAGGATCATGCCAAACTCACACTCTCGCCTTCACCCTGAGCCTGTCGAAGGGGGAGAGCGCCACGATGAAAGAGACCCTTCGACAGGCTCAGGGTGAAGAAATGCTGATGCTTCGCAGATAGCACGATTCCGCTAGCGGATGCGACTGTAGTCGAGTGGGCGTAGCAACTGGCTATCCATCCGCTCGACGTGACCCAGCCACTGGCTCTTAACCAGGTCAGCGAGAGCCGGATTGGTATCCTGTCGCTCGCGCCAGCGCTGCCATGAGGCGAGGTCAGGGAAGCGGCGCAACTCCATTGCGCGGTGCGACTTGCCGTTGGTGGTGCCTGTGCCAATCAGAGTATCGAACAGGCCAATGAGTTCCGCGCCTTCGTATGCAAACGCTTCCTGCATCCGCTCCCGATAGAAGGCGTGATGTTCCTCCAAACGGCCGGGCTTGAATTGCAGAAAGCGCTGCTCAATCCAGCCACGGCCCTGCCCGCGCACCGCGTCAAAATCCGGCCATTCGGTTGCTAGCAACGGAGAGACATCCGCCAGCCGCAGGATCGACGTGTCGATCTGGTCCAGGACGGGATACAACTCAGCTGCGCGGCGGGTTTCCAGCACGGCATCGGCGCGGACTTTGACCTGGAGCTGCTCCCAAGCGGCCAGGGATTCGAACTGGCGTAGCTGCCAGACGGCGCTGCCGGCCTCCTCACCCAGATAGACCTCCCAAGCACCAATCAAGCGGGAGCCAAAGCCGTCGAGCTTGGCCATGGCGGTGTCTTGAAAGGCCGCGTGCCGGCGCTCCAGCTTGCCGGAGCGGGCGATAACGATGCGGTGTTGGTAGATCAAAACGACAAGCTCCTGCGCGTGGGTAACACTTCCAGAATAGCGGCAGGCAGGCCTATCGCCTATACTGAAGCTAAGACGAACCGAGACCGAGGATGATTCTGATGGCCTTACCCACCCCGCCCGGCTTTGAGGGGATAGTCCCCTATACCTGCTGCGCCAATGCGGCAGACGCGATTGCGTTCTACAAAGAGGCCTTTGGCGCGACCGAGGATTTCCGGATTGCCGCTGGCGATACCATCGCCCACGCAGAGCTCTCCCTATTCGGCACCAAGCTGATGATGTCCGATCCCAACCATGACTACGGCGCATACGCACCGTCAGAGATCGGCGGAACTCCGGTTACGTTGCACATCTATGTGGATGACGTTGACGCCGTGCTGGCACAGGCGGTCAAGGCTGGCGGGACGTTGGCGCAGCCGGCAGAGGACATGTTCTATGGCGACCGCTCTGGGATGATTGTCTGCCCGGCTGGCCATCGCTGGTCGCTGGCCACTCACATCGAAGACGTCTCGCCCGAAGAGTTGCAAAAGCGGTCCAAGGAGATTTTTGGCTAATGAAAAGCGATAGCAAACAGGCCGCCGGCCAATTGGAACACATCTGGGGCCTAGCGAGTGGTGATGCCAAGGCGCTGGATCAGGTGACACTGACCGGCGCAGAGCCAGCGCTGCCGGGTATCTACAATGTCGGAGTCCAAGCGCAGGCAGCGATCGGCGCTGCAGGGCTGGCGGCAGCTGAGATTCACAAGGCGCGGGGCGGGCCGGCGCAGAGTGTCAGCGTCAGCATGCGCCACGCCGCGGCCAGCTTCCGGTCGGAGCAATACATCCGCCTGGATGGCAAGCCGGCGCGGGACTTCTTCGATTCGATCCACGGCTTCTACAAATGCGGCGACGGCGGCTGGGTGCAGGTCCATGCCAACTATCCGGCGCACCGCATGGCCGTGGCGGAACTGCTGCATTGCGCCTATTCGCGCGCTGGCGTGCAGAGCGTGTTCGACGGCATGGCCGCGCAAGAGGTCGAAGACCTGCTCTCCAACAACAAGCTACCGGTCGCCCGCATGCGCTCCGAAGACGAATGGAACGCCCACCCGCACAGCGCCGCGCTCGATGCTCAACCGGTCCTGATTCTGGAGAAAATCGGCGAGGCCGATCCGAAGCCCCTGCCGCCCGCGGGCGCGCGGCCGCTGGAGGGGTTGCGGGTTCTCGACCTGACCAAGGTCATCGCCGGCCCGGTCTGCGGGCGGACATTGGCCGCACACGGCGCCGACGTGCTGCAGATCACCGCCGCCCACCTCGCCCACGTTATGCCGCTGGTTATTGACGCCAACCGCGGCAAGCGCAGCGCCTATCTGGACCTGCGCAAGGCCGACCAGGTGGCGCGGCTGAAGGCGCTGGCGAAAGGCGCCGACGTCTTCGCCCAGGGGTATCGCCCCGGCACGCTGGCAGCCCGCGGTCTGGGGCCGGAGCAGTTGGCGGAGGAAAACCCGGGCATCGTCTATGTCTCGCTCTCCGCCTTCGGGCATCAGGGGCCATGGTCGCAGCGGCGGGGGTTTGACTCGATTGTGCAGACGGCATCCGGCATCGGCCATGCGGGCGGGGTCGCGGCGGGAGTGGACGGCATGCACCACCTGCCATGCCAGGCGCTGGACCACGCCAGCGGCTATCTGATGGCGCTGGGCGCGATGATGGGCCGGCTGAAACAGAGCCAGGAAGGTGGCTCGTGGTTGGCGCGGGTGTCCTTGGCGCGAACCGGTCGCTGGCTGCAATCGCTGGGCAAGCAGGATGCTCTGGGCGCGGAAGATCAGACCATTGAGAGCATTGCTGACCTGATTGAGGACTATGGGGATACCGCGTTCGGTCACATGACAGCCGTCAAACCAGCGGCCCAGTTGAGCCTCACACCCGGGTATTGGGCGACGAAGACGGTGCCGCCGGGCTCTCACAAGGCGGAATGGCGCTGAGGCGCGGGCCGGCATGTTGAGGTTTGCGGGGGTCTAGGTTCAGTTTTGTTTAGGAATGTTAAGGTGGGGGCCAGGTGGCCCTCGCCTTTTCAATGGGTTAGGGGGAGGGGTCGTCGGGACTTAACAGCCCGTTGAAAAAGGCTCTTATGGCCGGATTTCATCCGTTAGCGAACCATAACGTGCTGAAGACGGCATCACCCTCGTTCGAGACGATGACGACGATCTGAGCGATCA
>CALKDI010000141.1 GCA_938084065.1 uncultured Alphaproteobacteria bacterium | reverse complement strand
GCAAGGGGCGCTATGCCACCAGGGGGATGAGTTTGGCCAGGTCGTCCATGGTGCGCAGGGCGTCATCCAACCGGCGGGGGGTGATGAGGGCGACGCGGGCGATGCCCATGTCGCGGTATTGTTGTAGCGCGTCCGGGCTGGCGCCCTCGAAGGCGAAGATGGAGATCTCTATGCTGTTCGGGTCGCGGCCATGGGCTTCGGCGCGGCGGCGGACGTCGGCGATTTGGGCGGGCAGGTCTTTGATCAGAATGTCGATGGGAATCCAGCCGTCGCAATAGCGCGCCACCCGCTCGCGGCCCAACTCGGTCGCGCCGCCGTAGATCACCAGCGGGCCGCCGGCCTGGGCCGGCTTCGGGTGGCTGATGATGCGGTCGAAATTGACCATTTCACCGGCATAGGAGGCTTCTTCGTCGGCCCAGATGCGCTTCATCGCCTCGACGCTTTCGCGCAGATACTTCCAGCGCTTGGGGAAGGGCACGCCGTGGTTCTCGCACTCCTCCCGGTTCCAGCCGCCGCCAACGCCCAGCAGCACGCGACCGTTCGAGAGATAGTCCAGCGTCGCCACGGTCTTGGCCAGCGTGATCGGGTCGTGTTGTGCCACCAGACAAACGCCGGTGCCCAGCTTGATGGTGGAGGTCGCCGCCGCCGCCGCCATCAGCGACACGAACGGGTCAGCCATGTGGTAATAGGGCTTGGGCAGAGGATCGCCGCCGGGATAAGGCGTCTGGCGGCCCGCGGGGATGTGTGTGTGCTCGCCGACCCAAAAACTCTCAAAGCCGCGCTCTTCGGCGGCGCGGGCGATCTGGTCGGGGCGGGCGCCGTAATCGACGTTGTAGCTGAACAGGCCGATATGCATGGCCGGGGTGTCCTCGGTATTGGTGTGCGGTTGACGGACATTCTGCCGCGCGGGGCGGGCCGCGTCGAGCCATAACACCCGCAGTATCAACACCAGCCGTACCGTCCAACACACACGGCTACGCATATTCCAGTTGGATCAGACAGCCTGGTTAGCACCGCCGGCGGCGTATTACCAATAAGCTAGCCATCGCCAAGCCACCACCGATAGCAGCCAATGTGCCCGGCTCTGACGTTGCTGTCGGCAATAGGCAAGGCCCCGCACCCGTCTGCGTGACAGTGCCGTCCAGATTGCCTGCCAGAATGCAGGTGTAGGCCACGGCGTTTTGTCCAACCACGGACGATATCTCATACTCTACATGCGCCACGCCGGCTGGTGTGCCAGCGTCCATCTGGAACGGCGGGAACTCATTCATGCCAAGGTTCAGCGTGCCGACGACGAACGCATAATTGCCTATGGCCAACTGATCGCCACCAAACCGGTCGATATTGAAGGTGGCCGCGCCGCCATTATCACCAGACGCGATCTTGCTGACCAGATTGCCGGCTCCATCAACGGTCCAGAGGTGCGCGGCCAAGTTCTCCGACGCCGGGGCTAACAGGAAATCCCGGATGTCGAACTGGAACTCGACGTCCTCAACATTGGAGATGGCGAAGAACTGGATGTCGATCGTGGCCTTGTCGTTCGGATCGTCGATCTCCAGAAATCCGGCCGTCTGCGTCACAGCCTGGGCCGAGCCTGCCGTCATCAAGCCGGCAATAGCCAGCAATGCTAGACGTTTCATGATCTTCACTCCTCCAATTGATGTCGCAATAGGACAAGCAAACTGCATAATTATGGCAATCATTCGGCACAGAACAAAAAATGGCGCCTGATCAACTACCTGTTTCAGGTAACCAATCAGGCGCCGCAGTAGCGTCTCTTACAAGACGACGAGAGCTTACGTCTTAGCCGCATACGGCGGCGGCACGAAGTAGGCCGGGAACTCACCGATGGAGTTCATGTCCACTTCGACCATGGTCGGGCCGTTGACCTTCAGCGCCTCCGCCACGGTCGCGCCGAACTTCGACCCGTCCGTGCATTTGAAATAGGGCATGCCGGCTAGCTCGGCCAGTTTGTCCAGCGGCGGGCCGACGGGGTCGGCAAAGAAGTGCCGCTCGCCATAGAGCGCGCTTTGGATGTCCTTGATGACGCCATACTGCTGGTCGTTCATCACCAGGATGCAGCAGTCGATATTCTCCTGCACGGCGGTCCAGATCTCACCCAAATTCAAAAAGAAACCGCCGTCGCCAGTCATAGCCACCGTCTTCTTGCCGGAGCCGAGCGCCGCACCCATGCCCAACTGGAAGCCGGGGCCGATAGCAGCGCCGACCGGGTAGATGTTGGTCTCTGGCGACATAATCGGGAACAGGCGATAGCCCCAGGTGGTGTGCGACTTGGTAATGTCGCGCACGAAGTTGGCGTCGTCCGGCATTGCCTTGCGCAACTGATCGGAAAAGTCGGCGTAGGCGCCCAGGGTCTTCTTATAGTCGGCGTGCACGTCTTTCTTCAGCTGCACAATCTCATCGCGATAGGCCTGGGCGGTCGCAAGCTTGCCTTCTACCCGGTCTGCCAGCGCGTTCAGTGCCGCCTCGGCATCACCAACATGGAACAGGGCGGAGCTATAGGTCCGTCCGTTCGCCGCCGGGTCGATATCGATGTGCAGACGGTTCGCCGGCAATTCCACGCTCATGTCACGTGTTTCCTGCGCCCGCATGCGCGAGCCGGCAACCAGCATGCAATCGACGGTCTTGTAGTAGTCCTCAATCCGCGGCACGGCGTTGAACGCGCCCAGCACCATCGGGTCGGTCTCCGGCACGACGCCACGGCCGAGGCCGGAGGTGATCAATGGCACGCCCATGTCGATGAAGCGTTGCACGGCGCCGCGTCCGAACTTGGCGCCGTTGCCAGTCCACAGCAGCGGGCGTTTGGACGCCAGCAGCTTGTCCGCGATCAGGTCGAGGCTGGCGGCGTCACCGGCATCGGCTTTGGCTGGCGCAATCGACAGGCTGTCGAGCAGTTCCGGGCGCGGGATTTTTGTGCGCTGGATGTCAATCGGGATCTCGATGCTGACCGGGCCCATGGGCGGGGTCATGGCAGTGCGAGCCGCCTGGATCAACGTGCCCAGCGCGGTCTCAGCCGAGCGCACGCGGAAGGCGGTCTTGCTGGTTGCCTCCAGCATGCCCAGCTGGTCCTCAACATCATGCACCGCGCCCTGGCGCTTCTCGATATTGCCTGTCGCGGTTTGGCCGGTCAGGTGCAACATGGGTGAGCCGGCGAACACCGCCTCGACCAGAGGGCCGGTGATGTTGGCCGCACCGGGGCCGGTGGAGGTGAATGCC
>CALKDI010000140.1 GCA_938084065.1 uncultured Alphaproteobacteria bacterium | reverse complement strand
GTAGCACCAGCGGCGACCGAAGCGCCCTCGAAATGGCAGAAGCCTTTGATCTCAACATTATTGCCGATGCTGACGCCGGGGCCAAACACCGTGTGCGGACCGACGAAGACATCCCGGCCAAAGGTTGTGTCACAATTCAGGTAGACCGTCTCCGGCATCGGCATGGTCACACCGGCCAGCATTGCGGCCTCGCGCAGCCGCTTTTGCAGGATGGCTTCGCCTGCAGCCAGCTCCACGCGGGAGTTGATGCCGAGCAATTCTTCCTCACTGCCCTCAACGACAGCGCATGCAGCGCCATCGGCGCGAGCGAGGCCAACGATATCGGTCAGGTAATACTCGGCCTTGGCGTTGTCGTCGCGGATTTGCCCTAGCCAGCCGAACAGGCGCGCGCCATCAACCAGCATGACGCCAGAATTGCAGAGCGGCGCGGCTTTCTCCTCGTCCGTGGCGTCCTTGAACTCAACGATTCGTTCGAGCCCGCCATCGGCGGCCTGGATCAGCCGGCCATAGGCGTTCGGCCCGGCAGGGCGCATGCCCAGCACGACAACCGCCGGGGCTAAGGCGCTGCGGCGGGCGGCTAGCATTGCCTGCAAGGTTTCTGCGGTGATCAGTGGTGTATCGCCAAACAGGATGAAGACGTCGCCGGAGAAGTCCTGCATGACCGGCGCAGCGCTAAGCGCTGCGTGGCCCGTGCCGAGTGCGTCGGTCTGGATCGCGGTCTGGTACGGAGCCACGGCTTGGGCCACGGCCTCCATACCAGGAGCGATGACGACGCAAATGCGCTCGGGTGAAAGCGATCCGACCAAGTCCGTCACATGCCGCACCATCGGCTTGCCGCCAAGACCGTGCAACACCTTCGGCAGATCAGACTTCATGCGCGTGCCCTTGCCAGCCGCAAGAATGATGGCGCCGATCGGCGTTTCAGACATTTTGACCACCCATATGGAAACTTTTCTTCAATTTATCCAAGGGACCAAAACCCTCTTCGCACCGGCAAAGCCAGTTAGCGGGTGACGTCGATCACCTACCTGATAGATATTGCTCAGCAGTATTTGCACAATCTCACGATAGACGGTGCGCCAATCACGACCGATGCCGGGTTCTGCCATTTCCACTAACTTGAAGATATTCAATATTTGTTTCGGAAAGTTGCAAGGCTGATGCGACCAGACGCGCTTGTGTTCGACCTCGACGGTACGCTGATCGATAGCGCTGCCGATCTAGCGCAAACACTCAACTTAGTGTTGCAAGAAAATCATCGCAGATCTGCGACATTGGAAGAGGTGCGCGCCATGATCGGCGACGGCATTGGCATGTTGGTGCAAAGGGGCTTTGCCGCCACGGGTGAGGCCATCGCGCCAGATTATCATAAGGTGATCACCCGCAGGTTCTTGGAACTGTATATCGCCCCATCCAGGCCACATCTCGCCCACACCTACCCGGGCGTGATGGAAACGCTACAAGCCTTTGCGAACCAGGGCATTCCGATGGGCGTTTGCACCAACAAAGCGCAGATCGCGACCGAGATGGTATTGCATGAAGCCGGCCTGACGGGTTTTTTCTCCAGCATTGTCGGCCACGACAAAGCTCCGACACCGAAACCGGACCCAGCCCATGTGCGGGTAGTATGCGAAGCTCTGGGGCATCCGACCCGCGCGGTGATGATAGGCGACAGTGCCAATGATCTGCGTGCAGGTCAGGCTTATCGACTAAAGGTTGTATTGGTTACATATGGTTATGGCACGCCGGCAGCTTTGGCCGCCGCGGATGCTACCGTCGATCAATTCGATGCTCTGCCGGCTGCGCTAGCTGCGTTGGCCTGAGGTGGTAATACCAGCCGCGAATCACTGTGAATCGGGATTACGCCATAGCCCCAGCCCAATCCCTTATGTGCCGGACAACACTTGCCGGATGATAGCAGCAGCCTCTGTCACTTGTGCAGCGTTGACGTCCAGGTGCGTTACGACACGCAAAGTCTGTGGCCCCATCGCGCCGATATCGACTCCCCGCTCGGCGATGCGCGCGACCAAAGCATTGGCATCCTGACCGGGCGTATCGAAATACACGATGTTGGTCTGCACGCTGTCCAGATCGATACTTACCCCTGGGCAATCAACCAAAGCAAGCGCGAATGCGCGGGCATTGGCCTGATCTTCCGCCAGTCGGTCCACGTGATGATCCAGGGCATAGAGGCCAGCAGCGGCCAGAATGCCGGCCTGGCGCATGGCGCCACCGATGCGCTGTTTCCACCGCCAGACCTCATCGATAAAGTCGCTGCTGCCAGCCAGCACAGCGCCGACCGGGCAACCCAGGCCTTTTGACAGGTCAATCCAGACGGAGTCACAGAGCTTGCCGAACGCTGCCGGCTCCACCGATAAGGCACAGGTGGCGTTGAGCAGGCGGGCGCCATCCATGTGGACGGTCAGGCCAGCAGCGCGCGCGGCCTCCGCGACAGCGCTGGCTTGAGCCAGGAGCCAGACGGTGCCGCCGCCGAGATTGGCGGTTTGCTCCAGCGACACAACGCGGGTACGCGGCAAATAGCGGGAGAGCGGGCGAATGGCCGCCTGCACCTGATCCGCTGTAAAACGACCGCGGTCGCCGTCTAGACCGGTCATGACGGCGCCGGCCAGCGCGCTGGGTCCGCCGCCCTCAATATTCAGGATGTGGGAGGTCTTATCGCACAGAATTTCGTCGCCCGGCCGGCAGTGCACCAGCATGGAAATCTCGTTCGCCATGGTGCCGGATGGCAGAAAGACTGCCCGTGGCTGCCCCAGCATGGCGGCCACCCGCTCACACAATGTCGTGACGCAGGGGTCCTGATCCCGCTGCTCGTCGCCCACTTCGGCATTCGCCATGGCCTGTCGCATTGCAGGTGTTGGGCGGGTTTGGGTGTCGCTGTAGAGGTTGATGCTGGCCATGGTAGGCTCCGTCGCAACGGCTAAAAGGCTGGACCAGCCGATACCATGTGAACCAAGGCAGTGCCATAGCTGGTCTCGACCTGCACGCGCACCGGCAGCAATGGCAGGCCGTCGGCCAAGTTTTGCAACCAGACTGTGCCGGTTATGCCCTTCCAGCGTTTGGCTTTCGCCTTATAGCCAGCCCGGCGGACAAAGCGGAACTCACAAATCAACGCCTGACGGACACCGGCTGGCCCTTTATAGGCCTCTCGTCCGGCGTCGGTGAGGACCGTGTCATACCGCCGGCGACCATCAAATACCGGCACATTGCCAACGCACCGATCCGCAGCGGCAGACGTCAGACCGAGGCTGAGAATGGCGGTTAGCGGGTCGACGGCGCCTTTGTTCAGCTCCGGCGGGATGGGCGAGCGGGTTTTCTCTGTTTTGGGATGCGGCTTAGCATCAACGATCTCCACGCCATCGGGCGAGAATGCCAGCTCGACCCAGCTTTTCTTGTCGCCATCCGCGTTGTGATTGCGGTGGTGTTCAGCAACCGGACCACCGGCGCGGTGGCCGCGGGATTCGGCCGACTGGTCGATTTTCATGACCCATTCCAGCATCCCAGCGCTGCGGGCCTTAAAGTCCATCGCATACCGCGCGTCATCCCAATGCAAGCGCCCCTCGCCCGCGCCGATCTTGAACCCTCCAAAATAGGCTTCGAAGCCAAATAGGTAATCCTGAGTACGACCGGAAACCGGGTCTGCTGCGGTTGCGGAACCGGCTGTGGCGCACGCACAAGCGCACAAAAGCCAAATCAAACGGGCCAAAACAATTCTCTCCATACTCTGCGGCTGCACGCCGCTTGACGCGGCTTGTGTGCTTCGGTATCAACCGCCCTTCGTTTCCGGGCGCGTAGCTCAGCGGTAGAGCACCACGTTCACACCGTGGGGGTCCGTGGTTCGATCCCACGCGCGCCCACCATCCAACCAAATGGCCCTGGCATAACCCAATTGCCAGTACGCTGCGGCGATAGCCGACGGATGGACCCGGAAATTGACCACTATCGGCGATTTCTCTGTAGTTCAAAATGTTGTGTGTGGCACAGAGCGGCATACGCCGTTGGTCGCCGCCATTTCGCATGAGACCCTGCTATAGTTCGGCCCGTACGCACCGTGCGCCGCCGTGCGCCGCCTGAGAGTCCGAATGCCACTCATTACCAAGCCCGCCACCGGACCATTCACCTCGACCGAGCGGTTGATCATCACCGTGCCGGTGCTGGCAGCATCGCTGTTGCACTCCATCAACATGTCGAGCGCGTATGTGGCGCTGCCGCAGATGCAAGGCAATCTGGCAGCGACACCAGATCAGATTGGCTGGGTCATCACCGCATTTGTGTTGGCCACAGCAGTTGGCACCATCCTGACCGGCTGGTTCAGCCAGCGGTTCGGCCGCAAGGTTGTATTTCTGGGCTCGATTGCCGGCTTCACTATCACATCGTTAATGTGTGCGTTTGCCGACGGATTGACGGAATTGGTGGCCTACCGGGCCATGCAAGGCTTTGTCTCCGCGCCATTATTGCCGGTCGCCCAATCAATCATGCTGGACACCTACCCGCGCGAGCGGCACGGCTTTGCCATGTCGATCTGGTCGATGGGAATGATCCTGGGGCCCGTGGTGGCGCCAACGCTGGGGGCATTCCTGACTGATGAGTTCGGCTGGCGCTATCTGTTTTATATGAACCTGCCCATGGGCGTGCTGGCATTTATCGGTATATGGGCGACGCTGCCATCGGTGGAAAGCCGAACCCAGCGGATGGACTGGCTGGGTGTGATCACGTTGATCATCGGCGTATCGTGTCTACAATTGGTGCTGGATCGCGGTGAGCGGCTGGGGTGGTTTACCTCGGGCGAGATTGTGTTCGAAGCGTCGGTTGCCGCACTCTGTCTCTATATTTTCGTCGCGCACTGCCTGACCGCACGGGAGCCTTACATCAATTTGGCGATGTTCAAGGATCGCAATTTTGTCATCGGGTTGCTGCTGATATTCGCATTTGGCGTCGCCGTCTTTGCCAGCCTATTCATCCTGCCGCTGTTTATGCAGAACGTGCAGGGCTATCCGGTGATGACCGCTGGCTGGGTGGTCTCCGCGCGCGGCCTTGGCACGATGATTGCGATGCTGAGTGGCGGCTTTCTGGCCGACCGGTTTGAAGGCAAATACCTGATCCTGACCGGCCTGGTATCCGTCGCAGTCTCCAACGCATGGATGACCACCTGGACCGCCGACGTCTCGATGGATGAGATCGTCTGGCTGACGGTATTCAATGGCTTTGGCATGGGCATCATGTGGGTGTCGCTGGCCACCGTGACCTTCTCCACTCTGGATTCCAGCCTGCGCGTTGAGGCGGCATCCCTTTTCGCGCTGGTGCGGTCGATCGGCGCGTCGATGGGGACGAGTGCGATTGTGACGACGCTAACCCGGTCCTCACAGACCAATTATGCGGAGCTGCGGGCGCATATCAGCCCCTTTAGCGAGGCATTCCAGGGCCTGGGCAGCGTGCCGTGGAATTTGGAGACCGCCAGCGGGCTCATGGCATTGCGTGGCCTGGTGATCGGTCAGGCGCAGATGATCGCGTTCCTCAACGATTTCATTCTGTTGGTGGTGATCGTTATCATCCCGATGCCGCTGGTGTTCCTACTGCGGAAACCCGGCGGGAAATAGCATACTCTGACAAAGCCAGAGCCTTCGATCAGCATGACCGAAGGCTCTGGGTAGAAAGTTTGGGTAGTTAAGGCCGTGTTCGCGCTGGCTTCTGCCTATTTAGCGGCAGTCAGCATGTCAGCGCATTCACCGGCAATCTCGCGATCCGGGCGCGTCTGCCCCGGAATTGTGGCCCAGCCGGCATCCATCACCAAATCAGCACGTTTGTAGCTGCTAGTGGTCTCCTTCAGCTTCACGACGACCCCTGCCATCGCCGCATCGGCGTTGGATAGTGCTACGCAATAAGGAACCTGGGCCGAGACCACTTTGGCATTAGCTTGCGCAGATGCCATTTTCTGGGCCGTAGCACCAGTAAGCCAGCCGCCGAAATTAAAGCCAATAATCGCCAGTGCGATTGCACCGACGCCGGCACCAACAAGAGCGGGCTTCGTCCATACGGGAAGTGGCATGCGTTCGTCTCCAATCATAGGCCAGGGCAAATGCCCCGGCAGAATTTCAATAAGGGTGGGTTCGGGGCGCTACGCCCCTCTAAGGCCTTATGACCCTGTCGGCTTCGGTGCCGCTTTTGGGTCCGCTGGCTGCGGTGCCGATGGTTCTGCTGCGGCCGATTTTGGATCGACCAACGGCACTTTGGGCTCAGCTTGAGACTTCGAAAAATCTTTAAAAGACATGCCGATATTCTCCTTTTTAGAATTTAGCATAGTTAACATATGGTAATTTATTTAATTTTGCAAATTAATTTTAATTAATATGATTGGAAATGCGGTAATTATAGAGTATTATTTTTGCAATTTATTTCCAAATTTATTGGAAATTAGACCTCTAAATTTTTATGATCCCCCTCGAGAATTTTTACTTTATTTGAACGAACCGAACGATATTTAACCCGACCCTCAAACCAGATCCCCCTGGAAACGTACCCTTGCTAAAGGCATCTTCGCAGGGCTCGGCGCATGCGCTATTGCTAGAGGAAAGATGCGCGTGTTCGCGCGAACTGCGTTGCTACGGAGGCTTCGTCGTCAATGTCAGAGACCCTGTCCCTTTCCATCAACGGCAAGGCCCATGCCCTGCCGGACAGCACCCTGCCGGACACGCCGCTGCTGGATATCCTGCGCAACACCCTGGGCCTGACCGGTACGCGGTTCGGCTGCGGGCTGGAGCAGTGCGGGGCGTGCATGGTGCTGGTTGATGGCCAACCGGTGCAATCCTGCAATGCGGCGCTGGACTCGGTGGCCGGCAAGCAGATCACGACGATTGAGGGACTGGCCGGCGATGACGGTGCGTTGCATCCGCTGCAACAGGCCTTTCTGGACGAGCAGGCTGGCCAATGCGGCTATTGCCTCTCCGGCATTTTGATCAGCGCCAAAGCCTTGCTGGACCGCAACCCCA
>CALKDI010000139.1 GCA_938084065.1 uncultured Alphaproteobacteria bacterium | reverse complement strand
ACCAGAATACCAGAATACCAGAATACCAGAATACCAGAATACCAGAATACCAGAATACCAGAATACCAGAATACCATCGCGCGTTTGACGCATTTGATCAAGCGCTCAGCAGTGCCGCAATTACACAGTACACCATAAGCTTGACGGTTGGCCGCCGTCGATGAGGCCTGTGACAACCTGTTCGTTTCCGTTGCCTGTCGGGGAAAAGGATGCCATGCTGGTGGAGCATAGCTGCTATGCGGCCATGCTATGGCCTGACTAACAAGACGAGGGTGAAATGAAGGCGATTTTGGTTCCGTTGAGCGATACGTCCGGCATGCCCTCCATGGTGCGGTGCGCCGGCTTGGTTGGTACGCAGTTCGATAGCCATATCGAAGGCGCCTATGTTCGTGCTGAGCCCAGTGTGATTTTGGCCAGCGATGATACTGGCGCCACCACTCCGGCATTGATCGAAAGCTTTGAGCGTGAAGATGCAGCGCGAGCCGAACGCCTGCAGCAAGCCTTTTTGAGCGCCTGCAGCGAGGTCGGTGCCGGCGCGCTCGCTAGCGTTACGGAGGTTGGCGGCGTCGGCGGTGGTCTGGGCGGCTACGGCCGGCTGTTTGATCTGATCGTGGTTGGCCGTCCGGGGCGCGAGGCTGATAGCCCGCCGATGACGACGCTGGAAACCGCCTTGTTTGACACCGGCCGTGCGCTGTTGATTGCACCGCCGACCGCACCTGACAGCGTCAGCAAGAACATCGTCATTGCCTGGAATGGCTCTAGCGAGACAGCTCGGACCATCGGTCTGGCCTTGCCGCTGTTGCTGAAGGCTGACAAGGTCACCGTTGTGACCGTCGATACCGGTGTCGTCACCGGCCCGGATGGCGGTGGCGTCGTTGAGTACCTATCGCGCCACGGCATCACCGCAGAGCGGGACGATGTTGCCGCCGGTAGTCGCGGTGCCGGTGAGGCCATGCTGGACGAGGTCTATAAGCTGGGCGGAGACCTGATGGTTAAGGGCGGCTATACGCGATCCCGCCTGCGCCAAACAATCTTTGGCGGCCCAACCAGCCACATCCTGGCCAACGCGGAAATAGCAGTGTTCATGGCGCATTAGGGCACTTGCCCACCAGGGAAGCTGGCGGATCAGCCAGCTTTTTTGAGCACAAACATCAGGTTGTTCGCTGGCATGTTGTGGCATGCGGCAACAGTGAGCCCGTGTGTCGAGGCCCAGTTTGTGACGGTGGCCGTGTCTTTGTAGCCGATGGCAGGGTCTTGGCTGACCAGTTGTTGGTGAAAGGCTCGGTCGCCCTCCGACACAAATTCACCCCCGCGGGTAAATGGGCCATAGAGAAACCATTGTCCGCCTGGCCGGAGAACGTTGGCCACGCCAGCGAACAGTTTCACCGCAACATCTTGGCTGACCAGATGCAGGAGGTTCACCACCACCGCCGCGTCCATGCTGGAATGCGCAAATGGCCAGTCAGGCTGTTCGGCGTTTAGTGCCATCGGTGGGTTGAAGTTCGAAAGCCCGCTGCCCTTGATCCAGGCGCGAATGCTGTCGAGGCGCTGAGCGTCCACATCCGTTGGCGTCCACGTGACGCTCGGGAATTCCGCTGCGAATCGCACGCAATGTTCGCCCGTGCCACTGGCGAGTTCAACCGCTTCACCGTCAGCCGGCATGGTCTGGCGCATAACGGCCACGATTGGCTCAATATTGCGCGCTGTAGATGGAGAGGACAGGCGCTGGTCCGGCCTTGATGGTAGGGGTTTCTGGGTTCCAGTGTGGGTTTGGCGCATGCGTGGGACTCTCTCGGCAAGGTGAAGGCGTTCAGTATAGCAGGATGCCTAGGCAACTGCCGCCCTCGCGGCCCCATAGCACATTCGGGAGCGGGAGAGGGCGCGCTACGGTTAGGCATCTCCTCATATTTTGAGCGGAAGGCGCGACTATGTCCGGCACCACAATACCCCCGAAAGGCCGTGGGCCCAGTACAGCGCCCGGCAAAGCCCGCCTGCGCCGGCCTATTGTCGAGATGCCGCCGCATCTGATTGGCGAGGTCGCGCGGCTCGGCATGGGCCAGAAGGATATCATCCCGCTGTGGTATGGCGAGAGCGATGTGCAGACCCCGGCATTCATCGCCGACGCGGCCTATGCTGCCATGCAGGCCGGCGAGACCTTTTACACCCATAAGCTCGGTCTGCCGGAGTTGCGCGATGCGCTGGGCTCCTACCTGACCGGCCTCTATCAAAAACCTGTCGTGGCGGCGCGAGTGTCGGTCACCACCTCCGGCATGAATGCGATCATGCTGGCGCTGATGGCGATCCTGGATGCCGGCGACAATATGGTGCTGGTTGACCCGGTCTGGCCCAATTGTGAGCAGTCGGCGCTGGCGATGGGCGCGTCTGTCACGCGGGTCTCGCTGGAGCAGCAGAACGGCGTCTGGCAGCTGGATACACAGGCGTTGCTGGACGCGTGTGGAGACAAGACACGCGCCATCTTCATCAACTCCCCCGGCAACCCAACAGGCTGGATGATGGAGAGCGACCAGCAACAGGAGATCCTGGATTTCGCCCGCGAGCGGGGCATCTGGATCGTGGCGGACGAGGTCTACAGCCGTTTGGTCTATGACCGCCCCGTCGCGCCGTCATTCTTGGATTTGGCTGAGCCAGACGATCCGGTGATCGGCATTAACAGCTTCTCCAAGGCCTGGGCGATGACCGGCTGGCGTATGGGCTGGATGGTGACGCCGGTTTGGGTGACCGACGCGCTGTTCAGCATGATTGAATACCATACTGCCTGTGTGCCGCCCTTCCTGCAAAAGGCAGGCCTGGCCGCAGTCACCCAAGGCGAGCCCTTTGTGCATGAGATGGTTGAGCGCTGCCGCGCCGGTCGCGAAGTCATGGTGCCGGCCCTGCAAGCCATGCCGCGCGTTCACATCGATCCGCCGCGTGCGGCCTTCTATGCCTTCTGCAAAGTCGATGGCATGGAGGATAGCCTGGCGTTCGCCAAGGACATGTTCCTCAAAACCAAGGTCGGCGTTGCTCCTGGCAGCAGCTTTGGCCCCGGTGGCGAGGGCTGGCTTAGGCTCTGCTTTGCCCAAGAGCCGAAAACCCTGGCCATTGCGATGGAGCGCATGGCCGAGTATTTGGCGAAGAACTGATACCTGCGGTGTGAAATCTCGGTTCTCGCTACTCTTACGGGCCCTCTTCCCAAACTTGATTTGGGATCCATGCCTGAGAGCGTCCTACAGCGTTCGGGCTTTGTGTTGAGCCCTCCGGCATGGATCCCGGGTCAAGCCCGGGAAGGAAGGCGGTGGACAAGGCCGGTCAAAACACCTTGCCGATAGAATGCATAAAAGACCTTAAGCGATTATCCGCCGTTTCGACGAAATTGTTCGCGAATTGAACCCGCCCCAGGAGAGTTCTCCGCCCAGGCGGGCGTATTCGATCTTGGGGCAGCGGTTCATGACGACGTTAAGGCCGGCTGTTTCGGCCCGCTCTGCCGCTTCATCGTGGCGGACGGTCAGTTGCATCCAAACGGATTTTGCGCCGTGCGTCACGGCTTCGTCGGAAATAAGGCCCGCCGCCTCAGATGCGCGGAAAATATCCACCATGTCGACTACCTCTGGCAGGTCGGAAAGGTTGGCATAGACAGGCTCCCCCAGGATGGTTTCGCCGACGGCGCGCGGGTTGACTGGATAGACCTTGTAGCCCTTCACCTGCAGATATTTCATCACGAAATAGCTGGGCCGATTCCAATTGGGCGACGCGCCAACCATGGCAATGATCTTGGTGCTGTCGAGTACGCCCTTCAAATAGGCGTCAGTGTATTGGTCATGGTTCATCGTGTGTGATCCGTCATACCGTGGCCGTTTAAGTCTCGCGAACCCTATCATAGGGCAGTCGGGTTGACGATGCGGAGATGCGCCGCTGCGTGCGACGAGGCGACAGGATTGGCATATGGGTCTTGTTGAATCGTCTAGGCCGCGCTAGTCACGATCGCAGCAACGGTTCCCGCAAGGGACGCAAAAGGGAACAAGGGACGAGCACTTCTCCACGCGGGAGAACCACTCGAAAACCTTGGCTGCCCCCGCAACTGTTAACGGCGAGCGCTCGCCAGCATTGGTCACTGGGAAACTGGGAAGGCCGGTCGAGCGTACTGACCCGTGAGCCAGGAGACCTGCCGTCGCGAGCGTCACCTTTCCCCTGGCCGGGGTGTGCCAGAGGAGCGGACACCTGTTTGTGGTGGCGCGGGGAGTTGCGTCGCGCGTGCGGGTCGACCTGGAAGTAGAACTCCGACTTTGATCACCCAAACAACCGGCTTGGCTCCGCGTCGTCGCGCGCTGCGGGCCTATCCGCGGTGCGCTTGTCGTTCATTGAACACATAGCCACGGGTGATCCTATGCCTAACCATTCCTACCTTCCATTTCTGCTTGCTCCTGCCGTATTTGCGGCTTGTGTAGCACCAGCGACTGCCGCCGAAGAGCCCGTGCGTCTGCCACCCGTGGTCGTCTCTGCCAGCGCTACGCCTGTGCAGGCTCGAGAGGTCGGCAGCGCCGTCACCGTCATCACGGCCGAACAGATCGAGCGCCAGCAAGTTCGCAGCTTGGCGGACGTGTTGCGGCAGGTGCCTGGCGTAGCCCTCAGCCGGTCTGGCCCAACCGGAAGCCAAACCCAGGTGCGCATCCGTGGCGCTGAGGCGAACCACACGCTCGTGCTGATGGATGGCGTCGAACTGAACGACCCCAGTGGCGCGTCAGAGTTTGACTTTGGCAACATGGTCGCCAGCGATGTTGAGCGGATTGAGATCCTGCGCGGTCCACAAAGCGCGCTCTATGGCAGTGAGGCCATTGGCGGCGTCATCAATATCATCACCAAACGCGGCAAGGGGCCGGTGTCTGCCACCCTGACGGCAGAGGGTGGCTCATTCGAAACCGCGCGATTGGCGGGGCATGCGCAAGGCGGCGGCGATTGGTATGATTTCTCGGTCGGCGGCACGTTTTTCCGCACTGGCGGTGTCTCTGTCGCGCCTGAATCTGAAGGCAATAGCGAGCGGGATGGCAATGAGAACAAGACGTTAAATGTCAAACTCCGTATCAAGCCGATTGAGAACCTGGAAATCGATTTATTCGGCCGTCTGGTAGATAGCACGGTTGAAAATGACCCCCAGCCTTTCTCTGCAGGCGTCATCGGCACCATCGATGGCGACGACGAGACAGAATCGCTGCAGCGCACAGGCCGGGTACGCCTCAAATATAGTCTGCTGGATGGCCGGTGGGAGCATATCGCTGGCGCTGCCTATCACACTCACCAGGCTGATCTACTGACCGGTGGCGCGGTCAGCTTCAGCTCTAAGGGTGAGAAAACCCGCCTCGACTATCAAACCAACTTGTTTTTGGAGACGCCAGACCTGGCTAACGCTAGACACACCTTCACCCTGTTGGTCGAGCGTGAAACTGACGCCCAACAGACGGCCAGTGCTTTTGGCGGGTCGGACCTGGAGATCACCAATTACGGTGTGGTTGGCGAATACCGGGCCAGCCTGTTCGACCGCCTGTTCCTGTCCGGCAGTATTCGTCACGATGTGAACGAGTTGTTTGACAACGCCACCACCTTCCGCGCGACGGCTGCCTATTTGGTGCAGAGTACCGGTACGCGGTTACACGGTAGCTATGGAACTGGTGTCAAAAACCCGACGCTGTTTGAGTTATATGGCTTTGGCCGGAACTTTTTCCCAAACCCCAACCTACAACCAGAGCAAAGCCGCGGATTTGATATTGGGATTGAGCAGAGCCTCTGGGATGATCGCGTCTTGATCGACCTAACCTATTTCAATAGCAACATCACGAATTTGATTGATGGCTCCGGTCCGTTGGCGGTCAATCGGCCAGGAACGACCCGGGTGCAAGGCATTGAGCTATCCGCATCTGCCGAACCCATGGATGGCCTGCATCTGAGCGGCCAATACACCTACACATTGAGCGAGGGCACGGATGATGCCCAGCTTGTGCGCAGGCCGCGCCACACCGGCAGTATCAACGCGGGCTATACCTTTCTGGATGGCAAGGCGACGGTGGATTTGGGCGTCGACTACAACGGCGACCAGCAGGATTTTCAGTTCTCAAACTTCTTCGCTAGCCGTTCTGTTGTGACGCTGGACAGCTATGTGAAGGCGGACGTCACAGCCTCCTACCATATTACCGATCGGGTGGAGATTTTCGGACGGGTCGAGAATGCGCTGGATGAGAACTACCAGGACGTCTTCGGCTTCAGCAACCCCGGGATCGGCGCATTTGCCGGCATAAAAATCAAGCTGGGCGGCGGTCGGTAGGGCGCTAGCAGAAGATATTTGCCCGGCCAGTTGACTTGAGTGAATAAAATATTTGGAGCGCGTTCGGAGGAAAACCTTCGGACGCGTTTTTTAAAAATTTGGGCTTTTGAGCAAGGTCATTGCGAAGTTATGGAGGGGCGATCCTAGTGGTCATTTCAATTGACATCCGGTCATTTTCCAAAGTGCCTGTCTGGATACTCCCTTCTCTTTGCAACGGGTGCTAAGAGCAAGAGTGATAATTTGCGCCGAGGCCCGCGGTTCAGGCAAATTTGATGAGGTGGAGGCACTGATAGCCTTTAAGAATAGGATCGGCCAGCATAAAAATTGGATGAAATCTTAATTTGTAACTGCTCACCCCCCTGTCAAATCGTCTGCATGTAGCGCGTCAATCAGGGTGAGAGCAGCGCGACAAACAAGATGAGAATCCTTGGCCGCGACGGATGGAATGTGGATGGTTGATCTATCAGGGGCAAGAGGTTTGTCGCTGGTGATTGTCGCGGAGCGTCAATCAGTGGTG
>CALKDI010000138.1 GCA_938084065.1 uncultured Alphaproteobacteria bacterium | reverse complement strand
ACCCTATTGCGCGCCTACCTCATCGCGGGCCGCGAGGATGATGCGCAACGGCTGCTCGACAAGCGCCGGCCTGGCCCCATGGCGGTTCCCGTCGCAGGGCTGGCTTTGGCGCACTGATCGGTGACGATTACCGAAACAGGTCCGCTGCAGCCCTTTCAACACCCCCTCACCCTGAGGTGGCGCTCGTAGAGCGCCCTCGAAGGGCTGGCGTCAGACCACGGCACGCCGCCTTCGAGGCTCCGCTTTGCGTCGCACCTCAGGCTGATGGTATGGTGCTGGCAGCCGTTACCCTCACCCAATTATCCGCCGGTTGAATTTTAAGGAGGACCGCACAAATGGCCGAGAAATCAGGTGCCAATATGGGCAAGATCGCGCCGGACGACGCCTGGCTGGCGTCGCTCCAGGAGGAAATTCTGGAGCCAGACCTGCCGATCATCGACCCGCACCACCATTTGTGGATGCGCAACGGCTATCGCTATCTGATCCCGGAGTTCATGGAGGACGCCGCCAGCGGCCACAACATCGTCTCCACCGTGTTCGCCGAATGCCACTCCATGTACCGCCCTGATGGCCCAGAAGCGGAAAAGCCGTTGGGCGAGACGGACTTCATCACCGGCTGCGCAGCGATGGCTGCGAACGGTGCTTTCGGGCCAGCCAAGGCCTGCGCCGCCATGTTCGGGCGGGTGGACATGACATTGGGCGCAGCGGTGCGGCCCCTGCTGGAACAACACCTGGAGCGCTCCGCCGGGCGGTTCAAGGGCGTGCGCTACTCCACCGGCTGGGATGCGAACGAGCGCATTCCAAACGTGACGCCCAACCAGCACGCATTGGTAGACCCCGCAGCGCTCGAGGCTGCCGGCGTTCTGGCGGATATGAACCTGACGCTGGATGTCTGGCTCTATCATCCGCAGCTTTCGGACGTCGCGGCACTGGCGGACAAGCTGCCCGGTCTGAACATTGTCCTCAACCATGTCGGCAGTCCGATCCTGGGCGGACCCTACCGCGACAAGCGCGACGAGGTGTTTGCTGACTGGAAGGCTGGCATTGCTGACGTGGCCAAGCGCCAGAATGTCTATTGCAAACTCGGCGCCCTGCCGATCCGCGGGCCCAGCTTCACCGGCGACAAGTCCCTGCCGCCCGGCTCAGAGGAGATCGCGGCGGCGTGGGGGCCCTGGATGCAGGTCTGTATCGAGGCGTTCGGGCCGGCGCGCAGCATGTTCGAGAGCAATTTCCCGGTGCAGAAACGCTGGTCCAGCTATCAGATCACCTGGAATGCCTTCAAGCGGATGGCGGCGGGCGCGTCGGCCGACGAGAAGCGGGATCTGTTTACGGGGGCGGCGGAGCGGGCGTATCGGTTGGGCTGACCCCTAAGGGCCAGCCACATTGCCATCCGAATATCGAGCTAGCGCCGCAGGATATACGGCCAAGGGTTGACCTCGGTCGCCAAGTCGACCGGCACCTCGATCAAGGTTGGGCAGGTGTTTGGCAGGGCAGCGGTGATTGCAGCCTCCAACTCCGCCGCGTTGCCAGCACGGGCATAGGTGACGCCGTAGGCCTTGGCCAACAGCTCGAAATCAGGGTTGGCAAAGTCGCTGGCGATGGTACGGCCGAACACAGTCTGCTGGTCGCGACGGACATTGCCATAGGCGTTGTTGTTGAACAGCACGGTGATCAGCGGGATCTGCTCCTTCACCGCCGTCGATAGCTCACTGGCGCCATAGAGGAAGCCACCGTCGCCCGTCACTGACAGCACCGGCACGTCCGGCCGCCCGATCTTTGCGCCCAGCGAGGTCATGAAGCCGTAGCCCAAATTGCCCTGGAAACCGCTGGTGATATAGGTGCGCGGCTCGAACACATCCCAGGCGAAGAAGCTGGCATAGCCGGCCTGCGTCAGCTCCTCAGCAAACAGAGCCTCACGCGGCAAGGCCCGGCGGATTGCCTCCAGAAAGCCGACATGCGGCTGCACAGCGGCAATTGCCTGCGAAGCGGTGGCGCGGGCGCGCTCCAGCCGGCTCATGTCCTTGACGGCAGGGGCTGCCCCCTGCTCCAGCGCTTTGAGCAATGCCGCGGCACCCTCAGCCGAATCCGCCAGTACCGGCACATGCGGCACCAGACGTTCCATCTCCGCCGGGTCGATATCGATGCGGATGAGATGCGGCGGCGCTTCCGGATTGACGATGCGCGTGTTCATGCCGGACCAGCGCATGTAGATCATTTCCAGGCGGCTGCCGATGCCGATGACGCAATCGGTCTCCTCCCACAACTGCCAGGCGGCATAGCTGGACATCGCCAGCGGGTGGTCCGCCGGCATGATACCGCGGCCGCCGCGAAACGCCGTCACCGGCGCGTTCAGCTTCTCCGCGAGGGCGATCACCTCTGCCTGGGCATGACGTGCGCCGGAGCCGACCATGATCAACGGGCGCTTGGCATTGCGGGCCAGATCCGCGGCCTTGGCGATTGCGTCGGCGTCAACCGGTGGCGGCGTATCCAGCGGCAACGGCGCAAAGGGCGCGACTTCGGCTTTGGAGGCCATGTCGTCCCAACACATCTCGATCAAAGCGTGGCCGGGCCGACCGGAGCGCATGGCTTTGAACGCCTCGGCAACAATGCGCGGCGCGTCCTCGGGCTTTTCGATGCGGGCCGTGTATTTGCACAGGCGCGCAACCGTGCCTTGCTGGTCGGGTATTTCATGCAAATGGCCCCGGCCGGCCTCTAGGAACTGGCGCGGCACCTGCCCGGTAATGCAGAGGATCGGTTGGTTGGCACCCCAGGCCGTGCAGAGGGCCGCCATGGTGTTCAGCACCCCCGGCCCTGGCACGACGCTATAGACGCCAACATTGCCGGTGGCGCTCGCATAGCCGAACGCCATGTAGGCCGTTGCCTGCTCATGCCGGGCGCTGATGGTGCGGATTTTGTCGGTGTTGCGCGACAGCGTATCCATGACCGGATAGGTTTGGACGCCGGGCAAGGCAAAGACCCGGTCGACACCATGGTCGATCAGGGCTTGGACAATGGCGTCACCGCCGGTCATGGCTTGGGCCTTGCTGGCAGATGGAATGTATTTGGTATCCTGTGGCAATGATCAGAAAGCGGGGTTGGCCAAAAGCCTACACCATTCGGCTTCCCTGTGGTCGCCAAATTGGCATGCTAGCGCACGCCAAACTCAATCGGCACAATCACCGGCAGCTCATGGCCTGGTATAGGGTCCGGCAGCCGCGGCATCGGCACTGCGCGCTGCACCAGCGCGGCCGCCTCCTGGTCGAGCAGCCGGTGGCCAGAGCTCTGTTCCAGCCGGTAGTCGCGCACTTGACCCATACGGTTGACGACAAAGTACACGGTCGCCGTGCCCTGTTGGCGGCGTGCGAGTGCGCGATCCGGGTATTGTTTGTGCCGCAGCAACCAGGCCTGAAGGGCCGAGATATAGGCAGACTTGGCAGCCTCTTCACCCCCCTGGCTAGCTCGGGCCGGCTGGCTGTTGCCGGTCGAGTTGGCTTGTGTTCCAGCTGCTGGAGAGCGCCCGTCAAATGGTTTAGGCAGCGCCGCGGTCTGTGCCGTTGTGCGCGCCGTATCAACGTGGTGTTGTGCCTTAGCCTGCGGTTCCTTCTGGCGAGGTGGCGGCGTCGGCGGGTCCGTCTGGGTCTCAGAGCGCACCGCGGCGGTTTTGGTTGGTTTGGCCGGCAGGGTCGGCGGCGGGTTGGATGAAGTCATCTCTGCTGGTTGAGGCATTGCCGCTCGCATCAAGATAGTCTCCTGCGGCGCCTTCATATCCGCAGGTGTTGCGACTCTGGGTTCCGCCGGCACCTGCGCCAATGCCTGTGCCTGTGCTCGCGGCTGGGGCGTTGCTGCAGCAACGTTGGCAGAAACAAGACCGGTGCCCAATACGATCTCGGTAACGCCTACCGCCCCGCCACCAGCATGCAATACCGGCGGCTCAACCAGCAGTGCCAATCCAATAGCAGCATGCGCTCCC
>CALKDI010000137.1 GCA_938084065.1 uncultured Alphaproteobacteria bacterium | reverse complement strand
ATTGTCGGGTCCCACATAGTCATCCACTGACTCCGGCAAAAGCAGGAGCTGGGACCGATCATCACCTGAAATATATGCCATGGCCAAAAGTACCACGACCGGATCCGTCAGGGAATCCCGATTGAGTTTTCACACGGTCTGTACCGGAATTGACCGACCACGGGCAAGGCAACTATTCCACGCGCCAACCGTCTATCCTCAGACCTTCAAGGCCTCATGATCCGGGTTCGGCTCCAGTTCCACCCCGTTCACTGTCATCGCTAGCATTGCGTAATAGCCAATGCAGGTGGTCAGCTGCACATACTGATCCGCCCCCAACCGTTCCATGACCGCCGCAGCCAGCGGTGCATCGATGCGGTTCTTGCGCAGCAATTGCCGGGTGAAGTCGATGATCTGCAGGTCTTCAGGCGGAATACTATCGGAGCGTTCATCCCGGATCGCATCGATTGTGACGCGGGGAACGTCACGCTCAGCGCCGATCACGCCCTGAATGCCCCACACGTATTGGGCCTGGAAGTGCCTACCAACGACCAGAGCAGCAAGCGTGCGGGTTCGCAGCTCCAGCGTCCCTTCCCAGCGCACCATAGAACCCAGATGGGCGACACGCTCTGCCCATTCCGGCGCGTGCATCCAGACGGAGAATGGGCCGTCCAGCGCTTTGCGGGTATCGACGATCTTTTCTGCGATACGGCGAGCCTCGCCGGTCAGCTCGTCGGGAGACTTTAAGACAGGAACGCGAGCCATGGGTTACCCTCTATTTTCAATGTGTTGAGCCAGAAGCTTATTGGCCTTAGACAGCGGCGCTGTGCGTCTGTAGGAATTTGCGCACACGCTCAATCGTGCGGTCCTTCAACTCTGGCGGAGATGACCATGGAAAGACCGTGATCTCGGCATTCGGTGCCAGCGAGGCGACGTCAACCGAAGTCTGGTGCGGGTGCGCCGGGATGGCGTCTGGCAACACCAGAATTGGCGTCTGACAGTTGCGGACCGTGTCGCGCGAGACGCTGTAGAGGAAGTCGGGGTTCACCCGGTACAGGTTGTGCAGATATTGCTCAATCGTTGCTTGGTCCAGATCAGGCCGTTGGGCGAGCAATTTGGGTCCCCAGGACTCCCGCCCGGACCGGTACATGACGTCAGGGTCCTCTGGGTAATGCCCGACGCTTTGGCAGAACACAGCAGCGACCACACGTTCGGGCGCGCGCTCCAGCAGCTTCCCGGCGAAGCAGCCGCCGATGCAGTATCCTATATAGGCGAACTGATCGACGCCCAGATAATCCATCAGACCCAACTGGTCGTCAGCGAATGCACCCCATGGATCGTCCACGGAAATTGGCCCTGTGCTCTCGCCGTCGATGGCGTTGCGCTGGTCCATCGTGATACAGCGGAAGTCGCGCTTAAACGCCTCCATCGCGTTGATAACTGCCCTCGGCCAGTTGCTCATGCACGAGTTGAGACCACCGCCTGGGGTGACCAGTAGGGGAAAGCCGCTGCCCGTCTCCTCGTAACGAATGCGGACGTCGCCCCTCTCAAAAAACGGCATGGAAGTCTCCTCCTTAGCGTTGCTGGTGACGCTGGATATTCTTGGTAAAGTACAAAAGGATATACAAGATTTGTGGCTATTGGATACGCGCACGGGCTATCGGTCCAAAGGTGACAGCGCCCTGATCCGTCAAGCTATTGCGCCTTCGCCCCCAACGGTTTGAGGGTCAAGGTGAATGGAGCGTCAAACGCCCGACCGTGTATGCCGTCATGGCCGTCATGGCCCATATCTCGTCCGGCTTTGCCAGTGGGTAGGATCACGATCACGGCACGCTCCGTGCCCGGAACGCGAAAGTCAAACACCTGAACCGCGACGGAGCCCGGCACCCGACCTGGTGAGGCGAAGACGGTGCTGCCTGTCAGCTCTGCATTCTGGCCAATCGAATCAACCTTCCATCGCACCGGACCGGCTGGCAGCTGTACCTGCACAGGCACGCCAACCGCAACCGGTTGCACAGTGTTGTTGTGGGCATGCGTGAATACGAAAGGCCTCACATCCTGCGCCAGCACGGGGCTGGCAGCCAGCAGTCCGATCGCCAAAATCAGCCACCTCATTTGCCACCTCCATGCTCATGCGACGGCCCAAAGCCCGAGGGAAGGTCGCCATAGATTAGGATATTGGCCATCATCCCATTGTCCTCGTGCGGCAGGATATGACAGTGATAGACCGTGAGCCCGGTCACGTCCGGCCTGAAATACATCCGAAGCTTGGCCGTGCCTTTCGGCGGCAGCGCAAAGGTATCCCACCAGCTATCGTCGCAGGTGGGCTTGCCGTTGACCTCGATCACCTGGAACGGGTTCACGTGGATGTGGAACGGGTGCTGGAACACATCCTTGTTGACCAGCAGCCATTCCTCGGTGGTGCCGGCCAGTACGGTCTGGTCGACGCGGCTGCCGCTGAATGGCTTGCCATCAAGGAAGAATTGCACGGGCACGGTGCTAATATTGCCTTCGAACGTGATCGTCCGGGTGTTCACCACCTTGCGCGCGTGCTCCGGTATTTCCGGCGGCTGGACCAATTTTCCGGGCAATGGGCCATCCATGTGCTCGCCGCCACTAACGAGCGTGCCTAACACCTTTTCCGGGCGCGGCCCGCCGGGATGGCCCTGATCATAGGCCAGCGCGCGGAAGGCGTAGCGGCCGGGTGGCCCGCCCTTGATAATAAACTCGGCCCGCTGCCCTGGCGCCAGCACCAACGTTTGCACCTCACGCGCACGGGCAAGCGGCACGCCATCTTGCGATATCTGCCAGAGGCTGTGGCCATCAAGCTGGAGCTTGAAGAACCGATGCGGCCCTGCCGCCAGCACCCGCCAGCGTTGGGTTTCGCCGGGCCGAATATCGATATCCGGTTGCAGAACGCCATTGATCGGGAACAGAATATCCATCGGCATAGACGGGACCGAGGTGAATGGCACCGGCCCTACCGTCGGCACAATCACCGCGCTGGGCACCTCGCCGGCCTCGTTCAAAAGCATCTCGTTCAGCACCATCACCCGCTCGCGCGCCGCCGCGACTTCGGGCACTTCGTCGATATCACCCTCGATCACGATTGGACCCGAGAGGCCCTGCCAACCCTGGTGCGAGGTCGAACCGTGCTTGTGCGGATGATACCAATACAGCCCTGGCGGCTGCGGACGACCGGTTTCCGGCCCAGGTATCTTATAGCTGTAGTCCAGCCGCTCCCCCGGTTTGACGACGGCGTAGACATTGTCATGACCTTCGCCTGGAGAGACTTGAAGCCCATGCGTGTGGACGTTGGTATAGTCCAACGCTTTCTGCGCAGGAGTGGGGCTGCCCTGTTGGAACGGCGGCAATCCCGCTGGTTCCATGTCATTGATCAAAGTCCAGCGAAGGTTATCGCCGGGCCGCAGGCGATAGAGCGTGCCGGGCACGGTATCGTTATAAGCGGCAACTTCAACACTGATCTTATCGTTGAGTTTCCATGTCACGGGTGCCATGCGCAACTTGGTGTTGAGGTTCCCACTAACAGAACGCTCCTCCGGCAGCGCGCGGTATTGAGGCCCACTTTCCGGAACCGCCGCAGACGCAGCTCGCGGGGCATGTGCCATGGTCAAGGCAACAGCAGCGCTCGACCCCAAAAACTCGCGGCGATTCATGGAAATTCTCCCAATTTGGTTGCGCCAAAGGACATTTTTGACATGTCTCAGGCTTTCTCGATTGCCGTGCGAATAGCCTGCCACTCTTCCTCAATTGAACCTGAATGGAGAGTCTGACCGGCACGCTTGTACCAATACCCGGCATTCGCATCATCGCCTTCGATGCGGTGAACCAGAGCATGGACCCAGTCAAATAAGGCACTGCCTTCATGCGCCTGACAGATCTGATGAGCGCTCTCCCAATCTTCACCTTGGCGAAAATCACCAGTCTTAAGGAGGTCAACAGCTGCGAGAAGTTGCACTTGTGTCATCGGAATCACCTGATTTTCGACGGTTTGCAATCAATGGCCAGCGAGAATAGCGTCGGAGATCTTCTCCGCCGTCATGATCGTTGGGAAGTTGGTGTTGGCGCACGGCACGACCGGGAAGATTGAGGCGTCGACGACCCTCAGTCCCGCCACGCCATGCACCCGACCGGCTGAATCCGTCACCGCCATCGTGTCACTGGCCGCGCCCATGCGGCAGGTGCATGAGGCATGCCAGACGCCAACGGCGGCGCTGCGGATAAACGCTTCGGCCTCATCCTCGTCGTTACAGACACCGTCGAGCGTGTAGCCCTCCATGATCAGATTCTTGATGAGGTAGCGCCGCAGCAACCCTGGGCCATCCAGCAGCTTGGCCATGGCCCCCGTCAAAAATCGGTTCTTGGCGTTAATCTCGCCCACCTGTCGGACTTTGTCGGAATAGCTGGCGGGAAATGGATCGCTCATCACACCGCGCATGGCTGGGTCGTCGTACAGCGGCGCCAGGCGGCGAATACCGTCGGCAATCCGCTCCAGATCCCGCCGGTCGGACAGCAGATTGAAGTCCACCTCCGGCTCATCGGCCGGATTAGGTGAGCGCAAGCGTACCTCTCCCGTCTCCGAGTAGGTCTTGTTGACGAACAGGATGAAGCTGGCGATTTGCTCGCCGACTGCATGCCAAGATGTTTTTGAGGCGCCAACAACGAACATGTCGCCCGCCGGTATTTCGTCGAAACCGGAGGAGTAACGCATGCCGACGAATAGATGCCTACGTGTCTCCTTATTGGTGACGCGCGCGCGGGGCTTCAGGAACGATGCCAGCGCGATGGATGGATGGTCCATCAACTTTTGCCCAACGCCATACAACGCGTGTCGCACCGGAATGCCCAGATCGGTCAGATGCCCAGCCGGGCCAATGCCGGCGCGCATCAAATGTGCCGGGGAATGGATGGCCCCTGAGGACAGAATGACCTCGCGGCCCCGGAACTCTTGTGCCTTGCCGTTAACCCGCGCCTTCACGCCAACACAGCGTCGCTCCTCATCAAACAGCAGCTCAGTCACTTGGGTCTGGGTGGAGATAGTGAGGTTCTCGCGTTTGCGCACGTCGGCGTTCAAATAGCCGATTGCGGCTGAGACTCGTTGCTCCTCAGCGTTCGAGATCGTGATCGGGAAATATCCGTCTTCGAAAAACCCGTTCTGGTCCGGCAAATGCTTGTAGCCGGCACGCTCGAACGCCTCCGCTAAGGCCTTTGCGTGTCCGGGCCATTGCGCCTCCGGCACCCGGCGCACGGGGATATTGCCGTCTTGGCCATGCCACTCGTCGTCGATGTCGAGATCACGTTCGATCTTCTTGAAGTAAGGCAGAACATCATCCCAGCGCCAGCCAGTAGCGCCGCGGTCGTGCCATTCATCAAAATCCGTCGGCGCGCCACGGTTCGCCATCTGACCGTTAATTGACGAGCCACCGCCCAGAACACGCGCCTGCTCGTATTTGCGCAGTTTTGGGGCTGGTGCATTCGGATCGCGATTGTGGGAGGTGACCTCGGTGCTGACCTTCAGATCGGTCCAGTGGAAGCGCGGGTTCAGGTAGGCCGTGCCGGGATAAGAATCCAGGATCTCGGACGGGACTGCCCCAGGCGGCGTGTCCTCCCCCGCCTCACACACCAGCACCTTGTTCGTGCTATGCGCTGACAGCCGGTTGGCAAGCACGGAGCCAGCAGAGCCGCCGCCCACGATAATGTAATCGAATTCCATAGGACCCTCTTGCGCGAAACGTTCGTGTTGACCTGATCATGCCGCCTAGCGACCCAACTTAAAAGAGCTATTGCCCTGAATGGTGGGTCAAGCTTCCAGTCGCCTCTCCCCTGAAATTCGAACAAGAGGGTTAGTGTACTTTCCACATTAGAGATCGCGCCGCACCTGTCGCCTGCTGACGCATCACCTGCACCAGCCTTGTGACTTTGGCGGCCAAGTGTATGGTCATCCGCGCGGCGCATTCGCTCGCTGCACCTCCCAATCCGTCCTCCAGGTTTAAGCTGGCAGCATGCTCACATCCCTTCGTGCGTCCCTCGCCCGTTCGATCTCCGGGCAAATGTTCTATGGCTGGATAATCCTGGTCGTCGCTTCGCTGATCATGTTCGGCACAGGGCCAGGGCAATCCCACCTGATCGGCCTGTTCTTCGATCCGATCAGCCAGGAATTGGGCCTCTCACGCACCAGCATTGCCGCCGCCTATGGCAGCGCGACCCTGTTTGCAGCCCTCCTGCTGCCGCAGATGGGCAAGCTGGTGGACCGGCATGGGCCGGCGACTATGCTCTCCATCATCGCTTTTGGCCTGGGCGCGTTCGCAATCTTCTTCAGCTTTGCAACCGGCTGGATCTATCTGGCCATCGGCTTTGCTGGGCTGCGCTTTCTGGGCCAAGGCTCGTTGACGCTATCGTGCGCCAACATGACGTCGCAATGGTTCGACAAAAAGCGCGGCTTCGCCCTTGGCCTGATGAGCCTGGGCTTCCCCATCTCCATCGCGCTGCATCCGCCACTGGTGCAATGGCTGATTGAGACTGTCGGTTGGCGGGAGGCCTGGATATGGCTCGGCATCTCCACTTGGATCATGCTGATCCCGCCGATCCTGCTATTTCTTTACAGCCGACCCAGCGATATCGGCCTGCGCCCCGATGGAGAAGCGGCCCTGAAAGAGGGCGACGCACCGCCGCCTGCAATTGTCGGCTACACCCGGGCCGAGGCGCTGAGCATGCGCGCCTTCTACCTGCTGGTGGGCGGCATTGCCTCACTATCGATGCTGGTGACCAGCCTGCATGTGGAATACACCGGCATCCTGAAATCACACGGCCTGGATGGCCAGACGGCAGCAACCATGTTCACCATCAGCGGCATCTCCGCCGCGATCTTCATGCCAATTGTTGGCCGGTTGCTGGATATCCTGCCGACCAAATGGATGTTCTTTGGCGGGCTTTGGGTACAAGCAGCGTCCCTGCTGGCGATCACATTCGCAACCGACCTGCCGTCAGCAATCTTGTTCGCCGTGATCTTTGGCCTGAACAACGCGGTGACCATGACCTATGTCGGCTTCATGTGGCCCAAATACTTTGGCCGCAAACACCTAGGGTCGATCCAGGGGACGGGTCAGATGTTCATCATATTCGGCGCCAGCATCGGCCCCATTCCCCTAGGCTTCGCGCTCGACACATGGGGCGAATACGACACCATGTTGCGCCTGTTGGCGATCATTCCCATTGCGATTTCTGTGGTCGTAGCGCTGGCCATGCCGCATCCGAAAATGCCGGAGCCTGATGGGCAGGCCCCGGCATAGGAAATTGGCCTACCCACACGTAACGCAATAGATGTCTTTGACCTCGCCCGGAATAGACATTTCCGACCAAGTCTTGCCAGCATCCTGGGTGCCGAACACTTCGCCGTCATAGCGCGCGCCGATATAGACTTGGTTGGGGTCCTGGCGGTGCAGGCCGATGGACATGATCGTGCCATGCACCTGAACCTTATCGAAGCGACTCCAGGTCTTGCCAGCGTCAGACGACTTGTAGAGACTGCCATCATGGCTGGCCGCCGCGACGCTCAATGCCGCGTACATCGTACTTGGTTCTGAAGGTGCGGCGCGAACATCGCGGCCATAGGTGGTGGGTGAGAACTTGCCGGCCTCTTTGTCCTGCCAAGTTTTGCCGCCATCCCGCGTCTCGAACAGGCCCATGCGCAAGGCGATCACCACCGCATCCGGATCAGCAGCGGCGATGGTCAACGCGTGGCCGTCCAGCATGCCTTCCGCCGTGGTCTCCGAGACGATTTTGCTGGAGAGATGCGGCTGCTTTGACATTTCGACCAGAGGGTCGCCACAATCGGTCCAGCTTTGACCGCTGTCGTGGCTGACCATGGCGCCACCGAACTCCAGCGCCCCAAAGATCGTATCCGGCTTAGTCGGGTGCTGCGCCATCCGCATCACGCGGCAGGCAAACGGGCTGGTTAAGCGCACGGGAATTCCTGGGTCTGGCAGCGCTTTCCAAGAGATGCCCATATCCTCCGATAAAAACACACCGACGGGCGAGGCACCGGCATAGATGCGGTTCGGATCACGGCTATCAACCAGGAACGACCAGATTTGGCGATCGGCCTCAGGGAAATTGGCGCGGGTGAACGTCGACCCTTTGTCTGTAGAGCGATAAATGCCGTCAATCGTGCCAGCCAGCACCACATCGGGGTTGGTCGGATGCACCATCACATAGTGCGTTTCTTTCTCGGCAAAGACATTGGTCCACTCGCCACCAGGTGCGGCGGGGCGGCGGAACACACCAAAGGCTCCGGTTGCCTCGGGCCGCCCGACATATCCGGCGACAGCAGCAAAAATATGGGTCTGATCGAGCATGGCGCATTTCCTCTTCAGGGCGGACCGCCCTCGTTATTGATGCCGTTGATTGTAGTGGGTTCCCTTCCCGAGGGAAGGGCGATCACGTCATTCCTGAATCGCCTCATACACCCGTCGCAGGAACCTGGCCGCATGCAGAATACCGGTCTCGTCGATACCGTGGCCAAGCCCCTCGATCACGTGGCTCTCGACCTCCAGGCCCGCTGCCCGTAGCGCATCGTTGGCTATTCCCAGGCTTTCCGGCGTGACCACCTCATCGTCGGCCCCGTGCGCCAACATAATCGGCGGGCGTGACGTCATCTCATCCGCCAGCAGGTGCGCTGCCATCAATCGCCCGGAGAAGCCAACAATCGCCCGCGGCGGCACATTCCGGCGCAACCCGGTATGCAGCGCCATCATCGTGCCCTGGCTGAAGCCGACGATATACAGCTCCTCCGGCGGCACTTTATGCGCCTCTATCTGCGCGTCATAGAATGGTTGCAACACCTTGTTGGCGAACCGCGCGCCCTCCAGCCTTCGCTCTCCGTCGGCGTCCCAGACATCGAACCATTGATACCCTCCCGCGGCGGAAGCACAGGGAAACGGCGCGTTTGGCGCAACAAACGCCGCGTCTGGCAACACCTGCCCCAGCAACGGAGCCAAGCCGATCAGATCCTCCCCATCGGCGCCGTAGCCGTGCAGCAGCACCACCAACTGCTTAGCCAGCCCGCCGCCAACCGGGTGGTGGTGGTGGCTCATCAGGGTCATACCCTTGACTTCGGGATCGACGGCCATGGCTTGGCTCCTGCTGGTACGTATGCGAGGGTGGTCAGTCTTTCATATTAGCGGTCCCGCCCCATGCTCGTCACCCGTTTTGCCCCCAGCCCCACCGGACACCTACACTTGGGCAGTGTCTACAGCGCGCAGTTCGCCTGGCGATTGGCGCGCGAAGCTGGCGGGCGGTTCCTGGTGCGAATGGAGGATATCGACCAGACTCGCTGCAAGCCGGAATATGCCGACAGCATCCTCGACGATCTGGCGTGGTTGGGGTTGGACTGGGATGGCGAGGTGCGCGTTCAGTCCGAGCATTTCGACGACTATAGCGAGGCGATGGCAAAGCTTGTGCGCAGAGACCTGGTCTACCCCTGCTTCTGCACCCGCGCGGAGATCGCAGCGGATATAGAGGCAGCGGGCGGTGCGCCGCAGGGGCCAGATGGGCCGATTTACCCTGGCACCTGCCAATATCTGGGATGTCAAGAAATCAGGCGCCATATCGCAGCGGATCGAGACCCAGCCTTTCGCATCGACATGACCAGAGCTGTGGCGCTGACGGGTCGGCTGACCTTTCATGACCATGGGCGCGGCCAAATCGCGTGCCAGCCGCTGCACTGTGGCGACGTCGTGGTTGACCGCAAGGATGGAAAGGCCAGCTACCACCTCGCGGCCACCGTCGATGATGCCATACAGGCGGTTACGCTTGTCACCCGTGGCGAGGATTTGCTGCCATCCACAGACATTCACCGCGTGCTGCAAACCCTGTTGGACCTGCCAGAGCCGGAATACTGGCATCACGGCCTGTTGCTTGGGCCCGACGGCAAGCGCCTGGCCAAGCGCAACAAGAGCGTCAGCGTGCCGGACCTGCGCGCGGCGGGCCATTCGCCGGCGGAGATACTGGCCATGGCGGAGGCGCTAGCTCCAGCGGCGCGAACCTGACAGACTGCAGAAAAATCCCAAGACCCGAGGAAGCTCCATGCCCCTGGACTACGAAAAGCGCGACGGCGTCGCCTACATCACCATGAACAACCCGGCCAAGGCCAACATCCTGGACAAGACGATGTCGGACGACATCTCGGCAGCCTGGATTGACATTTGGGAGGACCGGGACATCCGCTGTGTGATCGTCACCGGCGCTGGCGACCGGCATTTCTGCGCTGGTCACAACCTCGCCGCCCGCCCAGACCTGACGGCGGAGGACAAGGAATATCTGCGGACTCAGCGTATCTATTGGCCACTGGCCGGCACGGTGCATGGTCAGAGCACCGGCGTCGATGGCCGGATGGGCGACCACTACCCGCGCGTCTGGAAACCGGTCATTGCTGCGGTCAATGGCTGGGCGGCAGGCGCTGGGCTCTACATGGTGCTGGCATCGTCTGATATCCGTATCGCCAGCGCCGAGAACGCCAAGTTCAAGTTCGGCCTGACCTCCCAAGGTTGGCTGGGTCATGGGCCTGGTGCCAGCCTGCTGATTAAGCAACTCCGCTATATCGACGCGATGAAGATGCTACTGACCGACGAGCCCGTTATGGCGGACGAGGCATTGCGCATCGGCCTGATCAACGAGGTCGTGCCGCATGACAAGCTGATGGAACGGGCGGAAGAGACAGCGCGCAAAATCGTTAAACTGCCGCCAGCAGCGGTGCGCATGATGAAGGAGTTCGTTGTGCGCTTCGGCGACCTGCCAACCGATCAGGCCTGGCATGTGCAGAACCTGATCAACAACCTGCTGATCCAGACCACCATGGACGGCGAGGAAGGCCGCGCCGCCTTCAACGAAAAGCGCGAACCAAACTTCACCGGCACCCTGCGCCGCCGCGGCGAGCCGTGGCCAGAGCTTTCCGAAGCCGAAGCCAAACGCCTGGACGAAGCCTACCGCAGCGGCGAGTTTTAGGCGGCACAATCCCCCTCGGAGAATTTCATGCCCAACACAGCAATCATTACAGGCGCCGCCTCCGGGATCGGCCTGGAGGCGGCTCGCGACCTGCTGGCCAAAGGGTGGGTCGTCCATGGCGTAGATGTGTCAGCCACGGTGCTTACCGCGGCGGCAGAGACACTGGCGTCTGATCGCTTCCATCCACACCCATGTGACCTGCGCGACGCCGACGCTATTGTCGATGCTATCGGCCAAATCCAAGAGAAAGCACCAGCGATCAATGCGCTGATCTGCTCTGCCGGTATCGCGCGGATCGGACCTCTGGCCACTATGTCGGTCAAGAATTTTGACAACATCTTTGGCGTCAATGTCCGCGGCCTTTGGCTGACCTGTCGTGAGACCTATCCGGCGCTGAAGCAAGCCGCATCGGACGGAGGGTTAGCCCGGGTCATTATCCTGTCATCAGTCTCGGCTATCCGGCCAAAGATCGACAGCGGCGCCTATGCTGCTTCCAAGGCGGCTGCCAGCCAGTTGACGCAAGTTCTGGCGGTTGAATGGGCTGGCGACGGTATCCTGGTCAACGCACTGGCACCAGGCACAGTCGATACACCGATGATCCGGTCCGCCGCCGATCCAGCCAAGCAAGGCAATTGGCGACCCTCCGGCGATTCTCCGCTTGGTCGGGTGGCTGAGGCCATCGATATAGTCCGGGTGATGCGCTTCCTGCTCAGCGACGATGCAGTCTACGTCACCGGCACGATTATTCCCGTGGACGGGGGAACACGGGCAGCATTTGTGCCGAAAAAGTGAGTCTAACGCGCCCGCCAACCCGCTACCCCTTGATCCCAAACGCCGACCGCGCGATCTTGGCGGTTCATACCGTTTGAGATCATCTAAGGACTGTTATCGCATGGCTCCCCAGCCCCCCATCCGCTCGTTTCTGTTCGTTCCTGCCGATAGTGAGCGCAAGTATCAAAAGGCTTCCGGCACCAAGGCCGATGCCCTGATCCTCGATCTGGAAGATTCGGTCGCGCAGGAGAACCTGCCAACGGCTCGCACCATGGCGCGGGAGTATCTGACGGCGCAACGAGGCGACCGTGGGCGTCAACAACTCTGGGTCCGGTGCAATCCTTTGGACACGCCTCTGGCACTACAAGACCTCGCTGCCATCATGGCCGGCGCGCCCGACGGCATCATCCTGCCCAAGACCTACTCTGCCGCTGAGGCAGTGCAGTGCGACAACTACCTCTCCGCCCTTGAGGCACGCGAAGGCCTGGAAATCGGCTCAACCCGCATCCTGGTAGTCGCGACCGAGACCGCCCGCAGCGTGTTCACCATGGAAAGTTTCATCGGTGCCTCGCCCCGCATTTACGGCATGACCTGGGGTGCTGAGGACCTCTCTGCTGCGTTGCGTGCCACGACCAACCGCGCACCCAGTGGCCTGTATGAAGACGTCTATCGCCTGGTGCGCTCGCTCTGCCTGGCCGCGTGCCATGCGGGTGAGATGGAGCCAGTGGATGTGGTCTATCCAAACTTCCGCGATCTGGAGGGCATGAAGGCCGAGGCGATCCAGGGCCGCAAAACTGGCTTTACTGGCAAGATCGCGATCCACCCGGATCAGGTCGATATCATCAACGAGGCCTTCACGCCGACGGCTGAGGAGATCGAATACGCCAAACGCGTGATCGCTGCCTTTGGGGACCTAGGCTCCGGCACTGTCGGCATGGATGGCAAGATGCTGGACATGCCGCACCTGAAACAGGCCCGCCACGTCCTAGGCATTGCCGAGATGCTGGCAGCACGCGCCTAGGGACTTTAACCATGAATCCAGCCGAGCTAGAGGCGCTGCTATCCGGCCTGCTGCGCCTCTGGCAGGTGGAGGCACGACTTTCTGTTGCCCGTGAAGGCGAGGGCCTCCGGGCAGACATAACCAAGGCCGGCGCACTGGTCACGGTCGAGCAGAGCGTGCAGCCCTTTGGCATCGCCTGGCATGTGCAGGCGGAGGGCAAACGCCGCCTCGCCTACCCCTCCACCATCGGCATGATCAAGCATTTGCGTGAGGTGCTGGCGCCAGAACGCGGCGTAGCACGCGTTATGTTCGCGGCGGGAGGAGCCTAGTGGCGCCCCTGCCCCTCACCGTGCTGACCGGGTTTCTCGGCAGCGGCAAAACGACGATCCTGAAGCACGCGCTCGCTGATCCTGCTTTTGCCGGCACCGCTGTCATCGTCAACGAGTTTGGCGCGGTCGGACTCGATCACGACCTGTTGGAGGCGGCAGAGGAAGACCTGGTCGCACTGTCTACCGGCTGCCTGTGCTGTGCCGTACGCGGCGACCTGGCCCTCACCATCGGGAATTTGTTGGCCCGCCGAACCGCTGGTGAAATCGCTTTCGAACGCCTGGTGATCGAGACGTCGGGCTTGGCCGATCCAGCCCCGATCGTGCAGGGATTGGCGCTAGACTCGGACTTGCGCGGGAAAATTCAGCTCGCCCGCATCGTCGCAACGGTCGACGCCGTAACAGGTGCTGAAACATTGGCCAACCATCCGGAGGCGCGCAAACAGGCCGCTTTCGCTGATGTGCTGGTGCTCACCAAGTCAGACTTGGTTGCCACGGAACCTGCTGTGCAAGCCGCCCGGCGCTTCAATGCCTCCGCGCCCACTGTGACAACGAATCGGGGCCGTCTGGCACCCGAGCACCTGCTGCCACCGGCGACACCCGCCCGCGTTTTGGCTGACACGCTGGCGTTAGCTGAAGACGCTGAAGCCGAGCATACCGAGGGTATTGCGACGGTGACCTTGGTTCGCCCGGAGCCCGTCCCAGCCATCGCTCTAACCTTATTTCTGGAAGCCTTGGCAGAGGCCTGTGGGCCAGACCTGCTGCGGGTCAAAGGGCTGGTGCAAATCGCTGAGGCGCCAGATACGCCAGCCGTCGTCCACGGCGTCCAGCACGTGTTTCACGCGCTTGACTGGCTAGAAGCATGGCCAACCGACGACCGAAACACCCGGCTGGTGTTCATCGGCCGCCGCCTGATGCCCGGCTGGCCACGCCTGCTGCTGCAACAGATTGAGCGAGAGGTCGCGGCAGCAGCCTGAGCGTTACGCGGGTTCGGGAATCGTCTCGAAGCCACCCAGCAGCACGTCGCGCACCAGCTCCAGACGGTCCTGGCCCCAGAACGGCTCGCCATCGATGACATAGAAAGGCGAACCAAAAACAGAGACGGCCTTGGCCTCCTCCGTCAGTTCTTGGTAGCGAGCGGCGGTCGCGGCGCTCTCAGCCGCTTTCAGCACAGCTGCGCCATCTATACCGACGGCTGCTGCAGCCTCGCGCAGGTAATCCGGATCGGCAGCATTGCGTTCATCGCACCACACGCCACGCATAATCCGCCCGGCAAAGGCCATTGCATCAAGGCCGGCATCTGCAGCCGCCAGCACGGCTTTGTTGCCCAAATTGGGGTCCGCTGGAAAATACTTTGGGTGCAGGTTCAGCGGCTCGCCCCGCTTACGCGCCCAGCGTTGCAGGTCGAACAGACGGTAGCGTTGGCGCTGAATCGGCCGTTGTGGCAATGGCAAGCCGCCGGAGCTCTGGAATACAGCACCCAAATCGACGGGTTTCACGTTGATCGTCACGCCGGCCTCTTTGGCAATCTGGCTGAATTCGTCATGGCCGAGAAAGGTCCATGGCGAGGTAATGGTCAGATAGTAGTCCACCACGCGTTGGCTCATCGAACGGGCGCTCCTGGTTATGGTCTGTAAGGTGGCGGGATCAAAGCCGCTTGGTCGCAGAAACGCAAGGGTTGCAGAATGGATTAACGAATTGGTGGCATTCGTTAACACGTCATTAACTTACTGCGCCTTAACCTTCCCTTCACGATCACCCGTCTGAGCGAGGGGAGTGCGTCAAGTGAAGATCATGGTGACAGGCGGTGCCGGTTTCATCGGCGGTGCGCTGGTCCGACACCTGATACGGCACGGGCTGGATGTGGTGAACGTCGATAAGCTCACCTATGCAGCCGCACCAGAGGCCTTGGCGTCAATTACCGGCTCGCCCCAGTATGCCTTTGTGCAGGCTGATATTGGCGACCCCATTGTAATCAAGTCTATATTTGCAGCCCATCAGCCGGACGCCGTCGTAAACCTGGCGGCGGAGACGCATGTCGACCGCTCAATCGCCGGCCCGGGTGTTTTTGTTGCCACCAATATCTCTGGCACCGCCACATTGTTGCAGGCAGCCTATTCGCATTTTCAACGGCTAAGCCTTGAGAGCAAAAGCAATTTTCGTTTCTTGCAGGTTTCCACCGATGAGGTGTTTGGCAGCTTAGGCCCGAACGATCCTCCGTTCACAGAAGACTCCCTCTACGCACCACGCTCTCCTTACGCCGCATCAAAGGCAGCTGCTGATCATCTGGTTCGCGCGTGGGGTCATACCTATGGGCTGCCGGTGCTGATCTCGCATGGCAGTAACACTTACGGCCCTTGGCAATTCCCGGAAAAGCTGATCCCGCTAATGCTGGCAAAGGCTTGCGAGGGCGAACCGATGCCGATTTATGGCGATGGCCTGCAAGTGCGGGATTGGCTGTATGTGGATGACCATGCGGCAGCCCTTGCGAATATCCTGCTGCATGGAATTCCCGGTGAATCCTATGTGATCGGCAGCCGGTCGGAGAGTACCAACCGGGCCATTGTTCAGAAGATTTGTGACCTGCTGGATACGCGGCAACCGACTGGCGCGCCGCATGATCGGCTGATGGTATCCGTTGCTGACCGTCCGGGCCATGACCAGCGCTATGCCGTCAATCCCGCAAAGTTAGAGGCCCATAGAAGCTGGACGCCGACTTGGCGGTTTGCGGACGGCCTAGCAGCAACCGTCGATTGGTATCTGGCACATCGGGATTGGTGGTCGTCTCGAGCCCATCATCACTACACAGCTGCTCGGCAAGCAGCCCAATAGGAGGGGAAGAACATGACCAATGTTTTGGTGTTTGGCGCCCAAGGCCAACTGGGTCGGGCGTTGCGATCTAGTGCCTGGCCACGTGGCTGGGAGGCGAGGTTTCTCAACCGTCATGATTGTGACTTGACGGATTTCTCGGCTGTCCGCGCCGCTATTCTTCAGGAAAAGCCGGACCTGATCATCAACGCAGCCGCCTATACCGCCGTCGACCTGGCGGAGTCAGAACCAGACGTCGCCTGGGCCGTTAACGCCCTCGCCCCGGCGGCCAT
>CALKDI010000136.1 GCA_938084065.1 uncultured Alphaproteobacteria bacterium | reverse complement strand
ATCATGGAGCTCGGCTTTGGCCATCGCCAGATCATTCGCCGTTCCACCCGGCAAACGATCATCGGCGAGATGGGCTTTTTCCGCCAGACGATGCGTGTTGCCTCCGTGGTCGCGGACAGTCCAACACTGGTGTGCAGCCTGGAACGGACAGCATTTGAGCGACTGCGGAATGAGCGTCTGGATATCTATGATGGTCTTCTGCACTACTTCATCCGCATCCTGTCTGACCGTCTTGAGACGGCAACAGTCGAACTCACCACCACCCGGCATGTGGACGACGTGGACGAGATTGCCTAAGGGCTGAGCTGGCCGCCGCTGCTTGCCCCGCGCCTCCCACAACCCGCATTGCACCAAAGGCCAACTCCCGTACAATACCGGCCAACACCCGATTTCCACACGCCGAGGAGCCCTTTCCCATGAAGCTCATGTGGTTCCATCTGATGCCCTATACGGAACTGCCGGACGATTTCCGCGACAATCATCCGTCCGTCTGGGTCGATATCCATTCCTCGCTGTTTGATCCCCAGCGCGCGCATCACATGTATAACGATTTCATGGATGAGCTGGAGTTCGCTGCCGATTGCGGCTTCGACGCTATCTGCGTGAATGAGCATCACTCCAACGGCTATGGCTTGATGCCGAGCCCGAACCTGATCGCCTCGTCACTGGCGCGCCGGACCAAGGATACGGCGCTGTGCGTCATGGGCAATTCCATCGCCCTCTACAACCCGCCAACCAGGGTGGCAGAAGAGTTTGCGATGCTGGATTGCATTTCGGGCGGGCGGTTGATCGCTGGCTTCCCTGTTGGCTCGCCGATGGATACGGCTTTTGCGCTGGGCCAGAACCCAAGCATGCTGCGTCAGCGCTATATGGAGGCGCATGACCTGATCATTAAGGCGTGGACGGAGAAGGACACGTTCGCCTTCAACGGCCGCTTTAACCAGCAGCGCTATGTCAATGTCTGGCCGCGGCCCGTACAGCGTCCGCACCCGCCGGTATGGGTGCCAGGCGGCGGCTCGGTTGAGACGTGGCAGTGGTGTGCGGAGATGGAGTACGTCTACTGCTACCTCTCCTATTACGGCTACAAGGCCGGCATGCAGACCATGATGGGCTTTTGGGAGGAGATGAAGCGCATTGGCAAGGATAGGAACCCCTACCGCGCCGGCTTCCTGCAATTCGTTGGCGTCGCGGAGACCGAGAAAGAGGCCTACGAGCTCTATCGGGAGCCTGCGGAATATTTCTACGGCCGCTGCCTGCACGTCGACCCGCGCTTCGCTCAGCCGCCTGGCTACACGACCGAGGCAACGCAACGCGCCGGCATCGAAAGCCAGGTGGGCCGCGCCGCCAGCGAGCAGCGCACCAGCCTCGCTGTCTCCAAAAGCGCCCGCGAGTACGACGCGATCCTCGACAACGGCTACGTGATCACCGGCACGCCGGACCAGGTGGCAGAGCGTCTGCGTGGCATCGCCAAGGAGATGAATGTTGGCCATCTGATGCTGTTGCTGCAGTTCGGTAACATGTCCAAGCAACTGACCCAGTACAACACGCGCCTGTTCGCCGAAAAGGTCATGCCTCAGCTCAAAGACCTGTTTGACGACGAGTGGGAAGACCATTGGTGGCCAACACCGATGGCGGATGAGAAGCGAGCCAAAGTCTCGGCACCGAGCATGAGGGCGGCGGAATAATGGATCACACCGAACAGATCGTAAGCGCCCACGGGCTTGAGGCTCGTGTTTGGCGCAAGGGCTCCGGCCCGAAACTCGCGTATCTGGCGGGGTTTGCTGGGTTGCCAAAATGGATCCCCGCCCTGGACGCTCTCGCGGAACATTGCGAGGTCTCTGCGATCTCCCTCCCAGGGTTCCCTGGCGGTGGGCGCGGGCATTTGCAACTGGACTCGCTGTTTGAGTTCGCCCTGGCGACGCACGACTTGATCGACGCTGCCAGCTGCCGTGGTGCGGTGTTGATGGGAGCCTCAGTCGGCGGTGCGCTAGCGCTGGAGGTTGCCGCCATCTGGCCGGACAGTGTCAGCAAGTTGGTGCTGCAAGCACCCTTCGGCTTGTACGACAACGCCAACCCGCCCACCGACCCCTGGGCGCAGCGCGGCGACAAGGTCGATGCCCTGATGTGCGAGACCGAGGGCGCCTACAACGACCTGATCAAGCGGCCCGGCAATGCCGATGCTGTCGAATGGCCCATCGAAATGACCCGCGCGCGTGAGGCCTCTGCTCGCTACCTCTGGCCCAACAGCGCCACCCACGTGGAAAAGCGCCTGGGCCGCATCCAATGCCCAACGCTGGTGCTGTGGGGGGAGAAGGACAAGGTTCAACCGCCAGAATATGCCGACACGCTGCGCAATGGCATCAGCGGCACAGTGACGGTGGAGACTATTGCTGACGCTGGCCACATGATTGAGCTGGATCGCCCTGACGCGGTCGCCGATGCCGTCGCTCGGTTTTTGAAGGGGTGAGCGATGCCCGTCATCTCTCGCTCGTCATTGCGAGGCTCCCGCAGGGCAACGAAGCAACCCAGGGGCCTCAGGCTGTTGCCCCTGGGTTGCCGCGTCGCTGCGCTCCTCGCAATGACGGCAAAAATAGGGTGAACGCCAACCATTGTATGAGCGAATAAACCCTATGCAAATCCTCCCCATCGCCAACAGTTTCGCCCGCGAAGTCCACGGCGTCGACTGCACCCAGCCACTCGCCCCCGCCGACGCGCAAACCCTGCGTGAGGCCTGGTCTCAGCACGGCGTGCTCGTCTTCCGCCGCCAGCTCATCGACGAGGACGCGCTGGTCGCCTTCTCCGAAATCTTTGGTGAGCCGGAGCGGATCGTGCGCGAGGATTGGGCGTCGAAGCAGCGTTCCGAGATCATCTATATCTCCAACCTGCTGGATCGGAATGGCACCGCCATTGGCGGTCTGGGCGCGGGCGAGATCACCTGGCATTCGGACCAGTCCTACCAGACCTTCCCCGCCACCGGCTCCTTCCTCTACGGCGTGGAAATCCCCAAGGACCATGGCGCGACCGAGTTCGCCAACCTGCGCCTCGCCTACGCCACTCTGCCGCCGACGTTAAAATCGCAGGCGGACAAAGCCTGGGGCGTGTTCAGCTATGCCCACCGCTCTGCCGCCTATGACGAAAGCCCGGAGGCGTCGGCCAAGGCCCGCGCCAGGTCGCCGGACGTGCTGCACCCCCTCGTGCATCACCACCCGACCGAGGGTTGGGGCGCGCTCTATCTCGACCCCGGTACGATGCCGGGCGTGGAGGGCCTGCCAGACGACCGAGGCCGCGCGCTCATCCGCGAATTGCAGGAGCACGCGACCCAGCCGCAATTCGTCTATCGCCACGAATGGCGCATGGGTGATTTGGTGATGTGGGACAATGGCTTTACCCTGCACCGCCGCGGCGTGCTCGATCCCACCCGACCGCGGCTCTTGAAACGCACCACGGTTAAGCTATCTCCTGACCTGCACATTGTGCCCCTAACCCGCAAACCGGAGGCCATGCCCGCATGAGCGACAAAGTCATCAAAACCGAGGCCGAATGGCGCAAAATCCTGCCGCCAGACGTCTATGCTGTCACCCGCGAGCACGGCACAGAGCGCGCCTGGACCGGCGTCTACAACGACGAGAAGCGTCCCGGCATCTATGCCTGCATCTGCTGCGGGCAGGAGCTATTCGACTCGCAGACCAAGTATGAGAGCGGCTCTGGCTGGCCGTCCTACTGGCAACCGATCAGCCCGGACCGGGTGGTGGAACACACCGACACCAGCTATGGCATGGTGCGGGTTGAGGTGTGCTGCTCTAAATGCGATGCGCATCTGGGGCATAAGTTTCCGGATGGCCCGCAGCCGACCGGCGACCGCTATTGCATGAACTCGCTGTCGCTGGATTTGAAGCCGGAGGAGTAGGGTCGAAGGGTGGGGTGGCGACTACCGCCGCCCTTCCACCACCAGCTTAATTACGTCGCCCCGGTGCGGTTGCTCACGAGGGCCATAGCCGTTGAGCACGCGGAGATGTTCCGCTGCCAATCGCTCAAATGGCGTGTCACGTCCCAGGCTTTCGAACGTGTCGCCGCGCCGCGTCCGGTACACCTTGATCCGATACGGCTGATAACGTCCGGCCTCTCGGCGGCCAAGTGGCCGTAGGCTGTGGGCGGTGTCCTGGAAGTCGCGCTCCAGCCGCTGCATGACCCTAGGCGGCGCCACGAATTGGAAGCGGTAGATGCGGCCATCGCCCCAGCGCACCGCCACAAACCGCACATCCACCTCGCCCGCATTGGTGCGCCCACGGGTCCAGCCGGTCGCGGCGGGGGAGCCATTGATGCGGAAGCTATCAACACCCTGCAGTCTGGCTTTGCCGGCCCATTGCTGCGTCAGATACCGCCGCATGTCGCCGTTCCAGCCGCGCGAGTCCTCGTTGAAGATAATCAGCGAGCCATCCGGCCCGTCGCCCACAACCTTGTCTGGGAAATTCAGCAGTACGAAATCACGCGGCACCTCGAACCGAAAGCCTTGTCCCGGATGGGCGAATACGCGACCGCGGCGATAGCCTTGTGCCGGACTATCGCCATAGATCATGCCATCCAGCTTATCCAGGAACAGCCGCCGATCCCGCCCTGCACCGGCTGGTGGCGGACGACGGATTTGCGCACTCGCCTTCCGCACCCGCTCCTGTGACGGCGGGTGGGTGTCCAGATAGCTGTAGCCCTTTGGCGTCTCGTTCTTGAGGCGAGCCAGCAAGGTTTTGGAGGATTCCAACTTGGCCAGAAACTCCGCCGACGCAGCGGTGTCATAGCCGGTACGGCTCATGTAGCGGATGCCGAGCGAGTCGGACTCCAATTCCTGGTCCCGGCCATAGCCGGCCAGATAACCCTGGGCGACTGATCCTCCCAACTGCCCCACAGCCTGGGCTGCCTGGCCGCCGCCGGCTACGCCAGCCAGCACACTCAGCACGGCAACCCCGATCTGCGCGCTGACCGCTTTGCCATGCCGGCTGGCATAGTGCCGCCCGGTCACATGCCCGATCTCATGCCCCAGCACGCTGGCCAGTTGTGCCTCGTCATCCGCCAGGGCCAACAATCCACGGGAAATATAGACATAGCCGCCCGGTACAGCGAACGCGTTGATGATGTCGCTATCGAGGACCGTGAACGTCCATTTCTGGTTCGGCAATTCAGAGCTGCTGGCCAGCAATTGGCCAATGCCACGCACATAGGCCTGCACGTCTCGGTCCTTATAGGCACCGCCGAACTGTGCCAGAATTTTCGGATGGTTCTGCGCGCCCAGGCGGCGTTCATCGTCTTGACCGACGAAAGTAAGGTTGCTTTCACCTGTCGCGGGATTGGTCGAACAACCGTGCAACCATGGCGCCGCCAGCAGCGCCAATCCTACAGCGTAGGGTCGCCATCCGGTTCGCGTGTTTCTGATGCCTATCGTCATGCTGCTCTACTCCAAAATCTCGATCACCTGTTGGTGCATGGCGCGGATAGCCGGGCCGCCGCGTCGAAACACATAGCCTCGCACACGAATATGGCGACCTTGTAGCGCCCGCACGTCGCGTAGCCCTTTGGCGAACCCGCCCCGATCGCTGCGCTGTACGACGATGGTAAAATCGCTCCGATAGTCCGCGCCGAAGTTCAGGAACAGGCTATGGCGGCTCTCGCCAATTGCCAACACCTTGCCTTCAACCAGATGGAAGGCCTCGGTGATTGCATCTGGATCGGCGGCTTGTAGAACCCGATTGCCTGCCTCTCCCCAAAGGCCACGGCCCGCCGCCCGTGCGCGGCTCTCCATCGCCAACAGCTGCTCCATCACCTGGGGCATCGCACGGCCGTCCGGGAAGACATAGACGAGGCCGGCCTCCACCAACGCGGCCTGGATCCAGCGTTGGGCCAAACCCGCGCCGTCCAGCACCACATGGGCCGCGATACGACCATGACGGTCGGCGGTCTCGCTGGCGCCGAACGCCCGAACGGTCTGCCCTGTGGTGAGCGTGCGAAGGGCCGTCTCAACCGCCACATTCCCCCGGCCATCTGGCGCACGTATTCCAGCGAGGCGGACCTCGCGGCCATCGCCCAGTCGTAGCGTCTCGGCGTCAACCACCTCATCCACCGACGCGGGCTGTGAAGGTGCGAGCGCCAGCACAGCGTCCAGCCTATCGGCAGCGCCGGCGTTGCGCGCGCCAGCCCCTGCTATCGCCAAGCTGACGACGGCTGCAGCAAACAGTGTTTGGGCGGTTGGCCATTGCATCGGCTGAGTATAGGGTGATTGATGATTCGCTACCAACATCCCTCGACGTAAGTTATTGCCGGACCCAAAATTTGAGCCCTGACCTTGCCTCAGTCGGCACCAGCCGGCGCGAACTCTATCCACCGCTAGACCCGTATGCCGACGGTTGGTTGGATGTTGGCGACGGCCACACGCTCTATTGGAGCGAATCGGGCAATCCTGATGGCATCCCTGTGGTGTTTCTGCATGGTGGCCCCGGGGCTGGTTGTGTTGCCGCCTACCGCCGGTTCTTCAATCCCCGGCTTTGGCGGATTGTCATGGTCGATCAGCGCGGCGCCGGACGATCTCGGCCAGCAGCATCGGTCGAGGCGAATACCACCCAGCATCTGGTTGCCGATCTGGAGCAATTGCGCGCCGAACGCGACATTGACCGCTGGATGTTGTTCGGCGGCTCCTGGGGCAGCACGCTGGCGCTTGCCTATGGCCAGGCTCATCCAGACCAATGTCTAGGCTTTATTCTGCGCGGCGTGTTCGCCGGCACCCGGCCAGAGATTGACTGGTTCATGACCGGCATGGGGCAGTTCTTCCCAGAGGCAGGCGATGCTTTCCGGGAAGAAATCCCGCCGGCCGAGCACAGCGATATGCTGGCCGCCTATTGGCGCCGTCTGACCGACCCCAACCCCGCCGTACACGTGCCCGCCGGTCGCGCCTGGGCGATCTATGAGAGCAGTTGCGCTGCCCTTCGCGCGCGCGGCATTGATATCCGCCTTGGCTCAGACAAATTCGCGGTATCTGTCGCGCGCCTGGAAGCGCACTACTTCCGGCATGATTGTTTCTTGCAGCCTGACCAGTTAATCGCCAATATCGACCGTATTGCGCATCTGCCTTGTCATGTTGTGCAAGGCCGCTATGACATCATATGCCCGCCAGTGACAGCGCAACGGCTGGTCAAAGCTTGGCCGGGTGCTACACTGGAAATGATTGAAGACGCTGGTCATTCAGCGTTAGAGCCCGGTATTCGCGCCGCACTGGTGCGGGCTGCCGACCGATTTGGACAATCCGTTCTGCCAGAGAGGCTGTTATGGTCCTGAAAACCCTCCGCATCGCGGCCGCAATTGTGGCGCTATCGCTACCGTCAATGACCGCCCCTGCTGCCATGGCTGGCGAGGATTACCTGGCGATCAGCGGCGGCGGCGCAGGCGTCATCAACGGTAAAACCAGCGCTGCATTCGGCCTGGAATATCGGGGCGAGCCTCTAGTTTGGAAGCTGTATCCGCACGCTGGTGGCTATGTCACCCATCGCGGCGCCGTCTATGGCTTTGGCGGTTTCGGCGTTGAGTTTCGGCTGGGGTCGAGCGTCCTGATTCGGGCCAACACCGCCGTGGGTGCTTATGGCCAGGGCGACGACATTGATTTGGGCCATGTGATCGAATTCCGCTCTGGCCTGGAACTGGCCTATGAGTTTCCCAACAAATCGCAGCTGGGCCTGACCTTCCATCACCTATCCAACGCAGGTATCGGGGAGGATAATCCGGGCACGGAGATTGCGACGATCAACTACTCAATCCCGCTGGACAGCTTGTTTTAGCGGCGAGTGATTGCCTCAAAGAATTCCCGATAGCGCGCGACGACCACCGCTTCGCTGTATTTCGCTATGAAAGTCGCGTGGCCAGCATCGGCCAAAGCGGCAGCTTGTTGCGGCTGGCCGATTAGCGATCGGATCGCCGCAGCCAGAGCCTCCGGCTGATCCTTGGGCACTAGCACCCCGTTTTCTCCGTGGGTGATGGTACCCGCCGGGCCTACCACATCGGTTGAGACGATGGGCTTGTGGTGCGCCCAAGCCTCCGCAATGACATGGCCAAATGATTCAAAGCGGGAGGAGCTGACACACAGGTCCGCCGCCTGGAACAAAGCCCCCACATCCTGCCGCCAACCCAGCCAACGCACCCGGTCGGCGAGCCCCAGTTCGTCGGCGAGCGCCTGCAACCGTGGGCCCTCTGCCCCTTCGCCTGCGATCCAGAGATACGCATCGGGGATGGCGGCTAGAGCGCGCAACAGCACGTCATAGCCCTTAACCGGATGCAGCCGCCCTAGCGCCAGCAACAATGGTGCACCCTCCGGCGTATCGTGCGCAGCGCGTGGTTCAGGCTGTGTTGTGAGGTCGGCGGCAACGAAATTCGGGATCAGATGCACCCGCTCGCGCGGCCACCCGGCATTGACAGCATAGTCGCAAATCCCCGGCGTAATGCCGATCAGGTGTTGGCAGCGGCGGAAGTTCTTGAGCTTATAATAGCCGTCCAGACGCCCGGCCAGCACACCTGGACTATCCGGCGCCATGCGCGAGCCGCGGTTCATCCAAGATATCGTGACATCCGGCTGAAATCGGCGCGCAACGCCGCGCAACTGCCAGGGCGTGACCATATCCAACGCGCCGCCAAAGCTATGCTGCGAGATCGCCAGCCCAGCTTGTTGCATCCGCTCCGCACGTCCAGGTTCACGACGGAAAGCGAGCCGTTGCTCGACGTCTGGAACATTCAGAGCCATAGCCAACCGTTCGAAAAAGCCTTCCGCCCCACCTTGCGGCCCCCCGGCCATGACTTGCATTAGGCGCATCGGCTAGCCCCCAATGATCTCCGAGAAAAATTTCAGATACTGCTCGACCACTCGCTCTTTGGAATATGCATCCAGATAGGTCTTGTGGCCGTTTGCGGCCAGGGTTGCGGCCAATGTCGGATCGGCAATCACCTGGGAAACTGCGGCGGCCAACGCTTCACTATCGTCGATTGGCACCACGCGCCCGTCATGCCCATTAGTGATAATTCCAGCCGGGCCATTAGCGGCGGCAGCGACAACCGGTACGCCGGCATACATCGCCTCCAGCACTGCATTGCCCAACGCCTCATAGCGGGCCGAGGACACAAAAATCGAGCACGCATTCAACAGCGGTCCAATATCCTCCTGCCACCCGAGCCAGCGCACACGGTCGGCGATATTGAGGGCCTCGGCCTGGTGCTGCAGGGCATCTCGATCCTCGCCATCACCGGCAATCCACAGGTAGGCTGAGGGCAGACGCGCCAGTGCGTCGAGCAGTACATCAAAGGCTTTGTGTGAGTGAAGCCGACCGGCTGCCAGCAACAACGGCGCATCGGCAGGCGTATCATGTAACGCGCGGTCTTCGGTATCGCTCAGATCGACGGAGACAAAATTGGAGATCAGCCGCACCTGGTCCGGAGCCCAACCGCTAGCCAGCATGTGATCGCGGATACCCGGCGCATTGGGAATCAGATAGCGGCAATTGCGGTAATGCTTCAACTTCTCGTACCCGCCCAGCCGAGCCACCAATACTCCTGGCGCGATAGGAGCAAAGCCTACTCCGCGGGTTTGCCAGGCCATAATGACGTCAGGCGCAAAGTCCTCTGCCTGCCGCTGCAATGCTCGTTTCGTCGAAAAATTGAATCGACCGTTCATCCGACCGTCGAAATTGTAAGTGTGCACTGGAATATCGCTCGCCGACAGCCGCGCCACACACTCCATACCATCCCGAATTGCTAGAGATTGGGTGACGCCTTGTACCGAAAATTCTGTTACCAAACGTTCAAAGAACCGTTGGACACCGCCTGAATACCCAGCGCAAATGATGTGCATCAGACGCATGGCGTATGGACCGCATGCTGACGAATGCTGCAAACATCCCTATATTGCTGGCAACTCTCCTGAAGGAGGCTTCTATGGCTGAATGGACCTGGGCTGAAGGCCGCGGGATTGTGCGTGTTGCTGGTGTGGATGCGGAGGAATTCCTGCAAGGTTTGATTTCCAATGACGTCACTAAGGCGGGGCCTGAGGCAGCGATCTATGCTGCACTCCTAACGCCCCAAGGCAAATTTCTCCACGATTTTTTTGTCCTTCGTATGGCCGATGGCTTCCTATTTGAGTGCGAAGCAGAGCGCCGAGCCGACCTGCTGTTGCGCCTGAAACGCTATAAGCTGCGCGCCAAAGTCGATCTAGTCGACGAGACAGACGCCTGGCGGGTTGCCGTTATGTGGGGCCAGGGTGCGGAGACTGCCGGTCTGCCAGCAACGGCTATAGCCTTTGCCGATCCACGTTTGCCGTCATTGGGGATTCGGGTGCTGGTGCCTGTTGGACAAGCCAACCAGCCGCTGACGCCGGATGCGAGCGAGGCGCCCTTCGCGGCCTATGAGCGCCTGCGCCGGTCCCTGGGGGTGGGGGCTGGCCCGGATGATCTATTGGTGGAGAAGTCATTCCTGATGGAAAGCGGCTTTGACGAGCTCGCCGGGATTGACTGGCGCAAAGGCTGCTATGTCGGGCAGGAGGTGACAGCCCGCACCAAGTATCGCGGGCTGGTGCGCCGACGGTTGACGCCGGTTGTGCTTGGCAGCGGGCTACCGGCAGAAGACGGTCGGGTGATGCGCAACGGTCGCGATGTGGGTGAGTTGCGCTCGCACGCCGATGGTATGGGCCTTGCCATGCTCAAGCTGGAGGCGCTGGACGGTGTAGAGCCTCTACAATGCGGCGACACGGTCCTGACCCCGACCAAGCCAGAATGGTGGGACCCGACGCTATCTGCCGGGCCGGCCAAAGTCGCGGCGGACTAGAATAGACGATGGCGCTAACCGACCTCTGGTATATGGCCCTGCCGGCACATGAGCTGGCGCGTGGCAAGATGGTGCACAAGCGGCTGGCCGGCCATCCTATCGTCTTTGGCCGAGACGCAGCGACTGGCACGGTCTTCGCCCTGCGCGATCTTTGTCCGCACCGCGGCGTGCCATTATCGAAAGGCCGGATGGTCGAGGGGACGATCGAATGCCCCTACCACGGCTGGCGTTTTGCTGCCGATGGCCGCTGCGTGGCAATCCCCAGCCTGGTGCCTGAGCAGGATTTTGAAACAACCCGCATCCGCGCCCGCGCTTATCCGGTGCGTGAGCGACACGGCCTGATCTGGATCTATATGGGTGAGCGGGCCGACCCTGGCCTCGCCACGAATGCCGACGCGCCCGAGCCTCCGTCCCTGCCAGCCCTGCCACCAGATGCCAAGCCGCGGCACGTGGAGAGCATGCTGTTTCCCTGTGACATCGACCATGCCGTCATCGGCTTAATGGATCCGGCGCACGGGCCGTTCGTACATCGGGCGTGGTGGTGGCGGTCGTCGAAGTCGATCCATGCCAAGCAAAAGGCGTTTGCACCCTCGCCACTGGGCTTCACCATGGTGCGGCACAAGCCATCGTCGAACTCTGCCGCCTACAAGATCCTGCGCGGTGAGGTTTCGACCGAGATCGCGTTCAGCCTGCCCGGCGTGCGCATCGAGCATGTACAGATGGACCGCGCCGGCAAGCCTGCCCAGCACTATGTCGGCATCACCGCGGTCACGCCGGTGGATGAGCATCAGACCATGGTGCATCACGCGATCTATTGGACCTGGCCATGGCTCAATCTGGTCAAGCCGGTGCTGCCGTATTTCGCCCGAACCTTTCTGGGTCAAGATCGCAATATCGTGGCTCTGCAAGCCGAAGGGCTGGAGGATCAGCCGGACTTGATGCTGATCAACGATGCCGATGTGCAGGCAAAGTGGTATTATCGGCTGAAGCGCGAATGGCAGCAGGCCAGGGCCGAAGGCCGCGCATTCAAAAACCCGGTCGACGCCCGCGTGCTGCGGTGGCAAAGCTAATGGCCAGATTCAGAGCGCCAAAGTCAAAGCAAAGGTTTGAAGAGGGAATTCACCGATGACCATCAATCTCGATCTCATGATGGAGGTCGCCGGGCGTGAGCGGCTGGACCTGCCGGTGGACCTGTTCTACTTCGTGCGCCATGGCGAGACCGCGGGCAATGCGGGCGGCATCATCCAATTTCCGACGGCACCGCTCAACACAGCCGGCATGGCTCAGGCGTGGCGCGCGGGCAAGCTGATGCAGGATCAGCCGGTGGATCGCACCGTCGCCAGCGTCTTCATGCGCGCCTACCAGACCGGCCAGGCCGTTGCGCGATCAACGCACACCCACCTGTCGGTCAATCTCAACATCGTCGAGCGCAAGTTCGGTGAGTGGATGGGCAACTCGAACCACGACCTGGACTGGGCCAAACACCCCGCTGGCGGCGAGAGCATGCAGGTCTTCATCGACCGCACCCGCGCCGGCCTGCAGGAGATATGCGCTGCAGGTGGCGTGCCAGCCGTGGTCGCCCACGGCGGCAACCTGCGAGTGATCGCAGCCGGGCTGGATACGGACCTGCCGGAGGGCGCGGTTGGCAATGCCACGCCGCTGAAATTTGAACGCGCAGGCGGACGCTGGACCCTGACTTTCGTCGGCGGGTAGAGCGGTAGCTGTATAGCTGTAGGCGCCTTCCAGCTTCCCTTCACCCTGAGGTGGAGCTCGCAGAGCGCCCTCGAAGGGGTCAAATCCGGAGCGTGATGCGCCGCCTTCGAGGCTCGGCTTCGCCTCGGCACCTCAGGCTGAAGGGGGAGGGTGCCGTGCGGTGGCCCTCAGGCCGGCACGAACGTGTTCTGGCCGTCCTTGTTGGTCACACGACCCTTAGAGCCCAGGTAATCGTTGGCCTCCATCTCTGCCAGCAAGGCTGGGTCGTCGGCGGTGTTGGCGATAAAGCGGCTGCCGTCGTCCAGGCGGCCGAACAGGATGCTGTAAATCGGGCCTTTGCGGTCGTGGATGACGGTGTAGGTCTCGATTTCCGCTGAACCCTCGGCATTTTCGACCACTTTCGGGCCTTTGGCGGCGTCGATTTCGGCCTGGTAGACCTTCGGGTCTTTCGGTGCGAACGGCTTGGCCGGGGCGTCGGTTGAGTAGATGCCGACCGCCTGCTTGGTCACGTAGTTGCCGTTGGCCGTCACCATGCCCTTTGAGGCTGGCTTGGAGCGGACCTTGTTCATCATCTCAGCGATGGAGTGGGTGACGTAGTTGTTGCCGGGGCCGCCAAAGTAGGGCAGGCCGCCAGTGACGGTCAGGCCGCGGGGATCGTCCTCGGCGATGCCTTGCTCGGCGCAGCAGATTTCCACAGCACTGGGGAAGCAGGAGTAGAGGTCGAGGAAGCTCATGTCGTCGGCAGTGCAGTTGGCCATCTCGAACGCCTCGCGGGCGGCGATGCGCATGGCGGGGCTGGTGTAATAGTTGATGCGGTCGGACAAGAACCAATGGTCGTAGGTGTCGGCGCAGCCGTGCAGATAGACCCATTTCTCCCGCGGAATGCCTAGCTCTTTGGCCTTGGCGACGGACGTTAGGATCACGGCGGCAGCCTGGTCGTTGAAGGCGTTGGCGTTCATCAGTTTCGGGTAGGGGAAGCCGATATAGGGGTTGGCCTCGGTCACGGTGGCGATCTGTTCGGCGGTGAAGCCGTCGCGGCGGTCGGCCAGCGGGTTGGCGGCGGCGACCTTGGCGAAGCCCTCAAACAGGCGGCCCATGGCCATGGCGTGCTCTGGGATGGAGCGGCCGCGGGAGCCGCGGATAGCGTTCTCGATCATGGGATAGGCGAAGATGGCGCCGGCCATGCGGTGCCGATCCTCACAATCGCTCCAGCCGCGGGTGGAGACGCCCCAGGTCTCTGGCTCGCCGCCGGGGTCTTCGTTCCAGTCGAGCTTGAGGCCGGCGCGCTGGGCGGCTTTCTGGGTGCCGAGCGCCTCGCCGCCGGTGACGATGGCGGCTTCGATCTCGCCACGCGTGACCATCTCCGAGAAGCGGGAGATCAGGTATTGCGGCATGTTTCCGCCCGGATGGGTGTAGAGCTTGCGCGCGATCTGGTCGGCGCCGAGGCGGGCGGCCAGCGACTTCGGCGGGTGCTTGGAGCCGCCAAAAGGCGAGGTAAACCGCCAGCTTGTATCCGAGAACGAGCGCAACAGCGCCATGGTGTCGAGGCTCTCCAGCAGCTTCTGGCCGGGGCCGGCGTCGTTGGCGGCGATGCGGCAGGCGGCGGCGGTGAGGTCGAGGGGCGAGAGCGCCTTGGCCGGGTCCGGCTCCCGCTGTGTGACCTGGCCGGAGCCGACGAGAATGGGGGTGCGAGCGTCGTCTTGAGACTGAGACATGAGGCAGAAATCCTCTGGTATTGGGGGCGAATTGGCCGCCAGTGTACCGAGGGTTCTGGTGCAGGGCTAGGTGGGAGGTTGGTTAAGGTTCGGCGGGCGTGGGGTTGAGGTTTGTTGAGGAATGTTAAGGTGAGCGGTGGTGGGGTGTGGTATTTCAATGGGTTAGGCGGGGTGGGTGTGAGAGGTTAACATTGGTTCGCAAATGTTAACATTTGGGGGTGGAGCGGCGGCGGTTGGTCATGTCGGTTGGCCGTGTCGATTGGCTATGTCGGATGAGACGTGGGCAGCGAACACCAAATTGACCGCCTTCCCGGTCGAGCCAGAGGCGAGAGCCGGGATCTTTGAGCGAGGAGTGGCTCGGCAGTTGGAGGCTGGCCCGGGAGGAGGTCCCGGGTCTTCGCCCGGGAAGGGGGAGGGTTTAGTGTATAGGACTTTTAGCCTAAATACAAGCAGGGAGTCGCCGTCGCTACGCGACCAAAGAGGGCAAGCCCCCTTTGGAAACCCCCGAAACAAACAAACGCAAGGGATAAAGGGGTAAAGATTCAAGAGGTAAGCGTTCTGGCAACACGGAACCCGATGAAGAAGCCGCGGTTGACGGGACTGAAGTCGTCGCGGGCGGCCGAGCGAAGGAGCCTGGGAAAGTCGCCCCAGGAACCGCCACGCAGGACTTTATTCTTAATTTTCCGATCTGCATTCAAAATTCGAGGGGCACCATCCCTCGGCACATCTTCATGCGTATTCGACCAGTCATCCTCGCACCACTCATCAACATTGCCATACACTTGATAGAGCCCCCAGGGATTCACCTCGAACGCATCCACCGGCAGCGTCTGTTTTCGCCACTTGCCCTTAACACCACCGTTATAGTCATACGTTCCATCATAATTCGCCTGCTCCGGAGAGATCGTGCTGCCCCACCAGAACGGCGTATCCGTTCCCGCCCGACAGGCATATTCCCACTCCGCCTCACTCGGCAGACGATACTCCGCGCCGACCTTGTCGCTCAGCCACTCGCAATAGGCCTGCGCATCCAGCCAGGAGACATTGATTGCCGGCCGCCGTCCCCGACCCCAGCCCTCATCCGCCGGTAACTCCCGCCCCGTATCCTCACAAAACGCGTCATACTCTTCGAACGTCACCGCATAGACACCCAAGGCAAACTTGCCAATCCGCACACGAACCTGCGGGCCCTCGTCATCATCCCGCTCCGGCTCATTCTTTGGCGAGCCCATGAGGAACTCCCCCGCCGGGATCACCACCATCTCTGGGCACCAAGGCTCGTCTATGTCGCGGAAGACTTTGAGGTCGGGCCAGGGGTTTGGGGGAGGTCCGGGTTTCGGCGCAATGAATGCGTGCTGGATAAACACATCGACGCCCTGCGACGCCACCCGAGACCGGCTCACAGCCGTCGTTGCCGCTTCGTGGAGGCCTTCGAACTGTTCCAGTTTTTCGCGCTCTCGCGCAACCGTGGCCTCAAATGAGTCCAGCGCCAACTTAACCTCACCTGCCGCTGCACCAAGCCGGTTTCCGCTCAACCGCTGACCAGAAAGCAGCATGCGCTCAACCAATTCCTTGATCTTGGCCGTGCTGACCGAGACGCTGACAAAGGGCGGCAATGGGCTGAAGGTTACCTGCGGGCCGCTCAAAGCTGCGATCTGAGCGTTCGCTTTGGCGAGGCGAACCTCCACCGCTTCCATGGCAGCGATGGAGGCATCTAGCTTGAGACGGAGATCAGCGAGTTCTTCAGCATGCGGAGCAGCGTCGATGACATGGCCCAGATCGTCCGGCGCGAGACTGATCCAGTCGGCCTCGCTGCTGTCCACGACGGCGGTCAGGCGGCCAAGGATGATCTCCAGGCCCTGATCCAATTGCAGCAGCTCCGGATCGCCTGCCGCCCCTAGATTGGCCGAATGCGCCGCGTAAAACTCTGCATGGATGCTCTTCAGCGCCTGCCGGATTGTCAGGGCGTCCGCCTGACTGGGCATGGCTTTGGCAACGTCCAGAGCGGCCTTTAGCACACGTGGATCGATCTTCAGGTCTGGCTGGTTGGTGTTCGCCAGCATATCCGCAACTGCCGTGGCTTGTTCAGCGACACGTCGGACTTTGGCTTGGAAGGCGGGATCGGACATGGGCAGCAGCGTAGCGCGGGAGTCTCGGTGGCGGTAGGGGGTTTTAACGCTCGGGGTGCGCTCTGGGTTGGGCGACTGGGTTGCTTCGTCGCCTGCGGCTTCTCGCAATGACGGGGGAGGAAGGGGGCCTTAGTACGGGTTCTCCAGCCGCTCCATCATCCGCTGGAGCACGGCGCGAATTTGGGTCTCGTCGGCGCCCATGATGATGGCGTCTTCCAGGGCGTCCTGGGCCATTTGTTGGAGCTCTTCCAGGTTCTCGTTCAGCACCTTGATCTTCTCGCGGCAGGAGAGCGCGGTACCGTCCGGGGCGTGCCAGACTGCTGGGATCAGGGGAGTTTCGGACTCAGACGGGGCCATGGTGCGGCTCTCGGTTGGCAGAGGGTGGGTTTCCAGGGCAATATGGGTGGAAACGGGCGGAACTTCCAGCCCCGTGCCTTTTCGCAGCCTAGAGGAAACGCCGCCGATGCGCGTCGCCACCACCATTCCGCAAGACAATCTCCGCAATGTGCCGGACGCCGCCCGCTCAGTTGAGGCTGCCGGTTATGACGGCATCGTCACGCTGGAGAACAAGCACGATCCCTACCTGCCGCTGGCCGTAGCGGCGCTGGCGACGGAGAAGGTGGAGCTGGCGACGGGCATTGCGATCTCGTTCAATCGCTCGCCGATGAGCGCGGCCAATGTGACCTGGGACCTGTATGAGGCGTCGGGTGGGCGGTTTGTGCTGGGGCTCGGCACGCAGATCCGCCCGCACAACGAAAAGCGCTTCTCTGTGCCGTGGACTCCGCCTGGCCCGCGCATGCGCGAGTATCTGCAAGCGCTGAAGGCCATTTGGCGCTGCTGGGAGACCGGCGAGAAGTTAGATTTTCAGGGCGATCACTACACTTTCACCCTGATGACTCCGAACTTTATGCCGGAAAACACTGTGCCGGGTGTGCCGAAGGTGACGATGGCGGCGGTCGGGCCGGTGATGATGCGGGTCGCAGCCGAGGAGGCGGATGGTGTGCGGCTGCATCCGTTCTGCACGCGCAAATACATGGAGGAGACCATCGTGCCGCGCATCGACCGCGGCCTCGCCAATGTGGGGCGTGCGCGGGAGACGTTCGAGATCTCCGGCGGGGGCTTTATTGCGACAGGGCCGGATGACGAGACGGTGGACAAGATCAGGGAATGGGTGCGCTACCGCATCGGCTTTTACGGCTCCACCCCGTCCTACTACCCGGTGCTGGCAGCACACGGGCAGGAGGAATTGGGCCTGAAGCTGAACTACATGACCAAACACGGCCAGTGGGACCAGTTGGCAGCGCAAATCCCAGACGACCTGCTGCACCTCTGCGCCGCGATTGGCCGCCATGACGAGATTGTGCCGAAGATCGAAGAGCGCTTTGGCGGTATTAGCGACACTGTGCTGGCGAGCGCATCGGCGGAGATCGCCGGCGACATGCCGCCGGACTTGCTACAGGATATCCAGCGGCTTCCGTCGGTGTTTAAGGGGCATCAGGCGGCTTAGGGCCTCTTACGCCAGTGGCTTTTGCACCGTTGCGAACAACCAGCCTTGCAGATGATGCAGGGCTGGCGTGCGCTCCAAGAATTTGGCGTACCAGCAGCCTAAGCGGAATAGGAACGTGTTGAATTTCAGATAGTTGGGGTATTGCCCCAGGAATTGGAAATGTTCGACCATCAGACCATGGCTGTCGGCCAGTTTGTTGACCCTGCGTTTGGTGTTGCACTGGTATTCGGTCGGGAAGGTATCTTCCTCCGCCCGGCCTTCAGCGTGTCGCACGATCCATGGGTGCAGCTTGTTCGGGATCATGGCGGCGATCAGCGAGCCGTAGTCATAGAAGCTGGGCGTTAAAAACACGTACCGACCGCCCGGCTTCAACACCCTGGCAATCTCACGGAAGGCACCCTCCGCATCGGGTACGTGCTCCATCACACTGCGAGAAAATGCCAGATCAACCGAGTTATCTGGGATGCCGTGCATGTCAGCGACGTCGCGGGTCAGCAGTTGCAGGTCTGGGTCATCAATAGTGAAGTCGATGACCTCGATCCCGATCAGCTTTGCAGCCTTGCCCTTCATGCCCACCAAAACCGGAGCTGTGCGCCCGCAACCGATCTCAAGGATGGTTGCATCTGCCGCTAGGTGGCCATTCACCCGTTCTTCGAGTTGCCGATACGGGTGCGTTTCCACTGGGAAGTGCTTGTCGATGAGCGCCTGAATAGTGGGTGTGAATTCGGGCATAAGGTAGGCGAGCTCCTCGGCAGGTGCGGCTGATTGAGTGGCAAACTGCCACAAACGGTCTTTCAATGATGCAGGCGTTGCTGGCGACGGATCGCCGCTTAGATGTGGCCAATTACGGCCACTTCGCCTCCGGTGGCATCGACATGAGGATAGCCTCAGTATTGCCGCCGGTTTTCAGGCCAAAGGCGGTGCCGCGGTCGTGGATCAGGTTGAACTCCACATAGCGGCCGCGGCGGATGAGTTGGTGCTCACGGTCTGCATCGGTCCAGGGTGTGTGCATGTGGCGGCGCACCAGTTGTGGGTAGACGCCCAGGAACGCCTCGCCGACGGCCTTGGTGAAGGCCAGATCGCGCTGCCAATCGCCGGTGTTCAGGTTGTCGTAGAAAATGCCGCCGACGCCGCGGGCTTCGTTGCGGTGCGGCAGGAAGAAGTACTCGTCTGCCCATTGTTTGTATTTGGGGTAGTAGTCCGGGTCGAAGCGGTCGCAGCAGTCCTTTAACGCGGCATGGAAGTCGGCGGTGTCCTGATCGTTAGGCACCATCGGCGTCAGGTCCGCACCGCCGCCGAACCAAGCTTTTGAGGTGACGATGTGGCGGGTGTTCATGTGCACCGCCGGCACTTTGGGCGAGCGCATGTGCGCCACCAGCGAGACGCCAGCAGCCCAGAAGTTTGGATTGTCCGCGCCGCCGGGGATTTCGCCGGCGAATTTCTCGGAGAACTGGCCGTGGACGGCGGAGACATTGACCCCCACCTTCTCGAACACGCGCCCGCGCATTGTCGCCATGATGCCGCCGCCGCCGGGGCCGGAATTGGGGTCGTCGGTCACGGCGGTGCGGGTCCAGGCTTTGCGCTCGAACCGGCCGGGAGGCAGGTGTTGGTGCGGGCCTTGCGTGAGCTCGTCTTCGATCCGCTCGAACTCGGCGCAGATGCGGGTGCGCAGCGCTTCGAACCAGTCGCTGGCCTGTTGCTTTTGGGCGTCGGTGGAGGTCATGGCGCAGCTAAATCCTCGGGGTATTGGTCGGTCTGGCGCAGCGCCTCCCCCAACACAATCGCGGCAGCCACCGCGACGTTGAGGGAGCGCGCGACAGGGGTTAGCGGTATGCGGATGCGCAGGTCGGCGCTTTGATGCACATCAAGCGGCACGCCGGCGGACTCGCGGCCAAGCAATAAGGTGTCGGTGGCGGCAAAACTGGCGGTGTCGTGTCGGATCGCACCTTGGGTGGTCAGCAGAACGAGTCGGCCCGGCGCGCGGGCCTCCAGGAAATGTTGCCAGGAGCGATAGCGGACCAGATCAACTTGATCCAGATAGTCCATGCCGGCGCGGCGCAGGCGCTTGTCGTCCCAGATAAAGCCACAAGGCTCAATCACATCGACGCCGACGCCGAGGCAGGCCCCAAGGCGCAGCATGGTGCCGGCGTTCTGTGGGATGTCGGGTTGGTAAAGGGCTAGGCGCATGGGTGCGGCGGCCTAGGCCGTCAGGTCCAGCACGATCTTGCCCGGCTCGGCGCGATCCAGCAGCATGGCGTAGGCCTTGGCGAAGTCTGACGCCGGCAGCGTTGCCCGGATCAGCGGCTTGAGCGCGCCTTGGCTGTGCATGCGCTCCAGATCGGCGAAGGAGTCGCGCAGCAGATCAGGGGTGTGGATGAAGTGGGCGTTCCAGAATACGCCGATTGCAGCGACGCCTTTCACCAGCAGCAGGTTTGCCGGAATGGTCTGGATGCGACCGGCAGCGAAACCGACGATCAGCAGGCGGGCACCCCAGTTGACGCAGCGCAAGGATTGGTCAAACAGATCGCCGCCGACGGGGTCATAGACAACGTCCGCGCCTTTGCCATCGGTCAGTGCCTTGACGGCATCGCGTAACGTTTCGGTCTCGGTATCGACGATGGCATCGGCGCCAGCTGCGAGCGCTGCCTTGCCTTTGGCCGTGCCGCGCACCTGGGCAATGACGTGAGCACCCAGTGCCTTGCCGATCTCGATAGCAGCAAGGCCGACACCAGAGGTCGCACCCAGCACCAGCAGGGTCTCTCCCGCTTGCAGCTTGCCGCGATGCACCAGCGCGATGTGGGAGGTGCCATAGATCACCGGCCACGCCGCCGCGGTGGCAAAGTCCATGCCATCCGGCAGCGGAAACACCCGTTCCCGTGGCGCTACGATCCGACTGGAGAGGCCGCCATATTGCAGAGCGCAGAAAACTTTGTCGCCGACCGAAACTCCCGCAACACCTGCGCCGACTGCGGCGACAGTGCCGGCGGCCTCGAAGCCGGGAGAGAAGGGGAAAGGCGGCTTCACCTGATACTTGCCGGCCATCATCAGTGTATCGGCGAAGTTCAGCGCGGCGGCCTGTGCCTCAACCGCGATCTCGCCAGGGCCGGGTGCTGTTGCTGGCGGTTCGCCGATCTGTAGCGACGATGGCTCGCCCCAAGCATGACAATGAACGGCAACCATGGTGACCCTCGTTTAAGCAAAGAAAAAGGGCTCGCCGGCGAGTGATTGCCTGCGAGCCCGGAAGATGTAACCGCTTCGGTGGAGAATGCCTAGGCAGCAGCCCAGGGCTATCGCATTTGGCCGATGATGGTTCTGGCG
>CALKDI010000135.1 GCA_938084065.1 uncultured Alphaproteobacteria bacterium | reverse complement strand
ATCTTCATTGAGCCCGAAGCGACCCTGACGGCGGCAGACGCTGCGGGCCTGTTCGTTATCGGCATCGATCCTGTCCAGATATTGGCGAATGCAGCCTCGTATAGTGCTAATGCCAATTGAGGCTCCGCGTATCTTCCTGGTCGCGGGGGAGCCATCGGGCGATACGCTCGGCGCTGGCTTGCTGCGCGCGTTATTGGTTGATGCGCCTGATTTGCAGACGCAAGGCATTGGCGGCCCTGGCATGCAACAGGCCGGGATGGACTTAGTGTTTCCTTATGACGACCTGGCGATTATGGGCGTCGTTGAAATTTTGCCAAAGCTGGCGCGTCTGAAGCAAAGGTGGCAACAGGCCGCCGGGGCCATCCACACGTTTCAGCCTGATGTGGTGGTAACTATTGACTCCAGCGGCTTCAACAAGGGCTTGGCCAAGCGTTTGATCAAGGCTGGGGAGCCAGCGCGGCGGGTTCATTATGTGGCGCCCATGGTATGGGCCTGGCGGGCTGGACGAGCCAAGGGGATGGCCCGGCTGTTCGACCGGCTGTTAACCCTATTTCCGTTCGAGCCGCGGTACTTCACGCCGTACGGCCTGCCTACCGATTGCGTTGGTCATCCTGCCGTTGAGGCTACGCCTGGCGATGGCCCGGGTTTCCGCGCGGCTCATGGAATCGGCCAGGATACGCCGACCTTGGCTTTACTGCCGGGCAGCCGACGCGGTGAGTTGAAACGCATCTTGCCGTTGTTTTGTGATGTGGCGGCGCGCCTGCAGGCAAAAATACCGAACTTGCACTTGATTTGCCCCACCGTGCCGATGGTGGCACCGCAGCTGCGAGAGGCTCTGGCCAGGCTTTCTATGCCAGCGACGATGGTGGAGGATTTGTCCGCTAAGGCTGATGCGCTTGCCGCGGCTGATGTCGCGCTGGCAGCATCTGGAACGATCACGCTGGAATTAGCGCTGGCTCGTGTGCCGATGGTTGTTGCTTACCGGGTCAACCCGACGACGGCCTTTGTGGGGGAACATGTGTTTGGCATCCGCACGGCTGCTCTGCCCAACTTGCTGGCCGGGCGCGCGGCGGTTCCGGAATTCCTACAGCGCTTTGCCACGCCCGAACGGCTGACCGACGGAACATTCGCTCTGTTCAAAGACCATGAGGCGAGGGCAGCACAGCAGCAGGCCTTTGCCGAGATGACCGCAGCGTTACAACCAGGCGTGCTTTCGCCGAGTGAGACAGCAGCCAAAATCGTGTTACAAGAGGCAGAAATGGGCCGAGCTGCCCGATACCTGAATAGATGACAAAACCAACCGAAAGGACTTTGCTCATGAGCACCGATAACCCGTTTACCACTGGCAATGCCCGGTATCTGCACACGATGATCCGCGTCAAGGATCTGAAGAAATCCATGGATTTTTACACCCGTTTATTGGGCATGCAGGAGCTGCGGAACAAAGATTTCCCGACAGGCAAGTTCACCTTGGCGTTCGTCGGCTATGGTTAGGAAGCCAACAACACCGTGATCGAGTTTACGCATAATTGGGATCAAACAGACCCCTATGAAGTCGGCAATGGCTTTGGCCATTTCGCCATCGGCGTTTCCGATGTCACCGCAGCCTGTGACTTCCTGGCCGCTGAAGGCGTTGAAATTCCTCGCCCAGCCGGCCCGATGAAACACGGCGGCAGCGTCATCGCGTTCATCAAAGACCCTGACGGTTATCTGATTGAGCTGGTCGAGCGGAAATAACGCAGATCATCGGAGGATCACATTTATGTGAAAAGAGGTGCCTTTCGTTGGAAGGCACCTCTTTCTTTGTGGGAAATCCGCTACCGTCTTAAGCGCGACCGGCGCATGAAGCGCCGGCAACAGACAAAAGGAAGACGAACCAATGATGCGCACACTTGCTGCGGCCTTACTGGCCATTTGTATTGCTGGCCCTGCTATGGCGGACGCCGATGCTTCGATCAAATATCGTAAAAACGCCATGAAGGCGGTTGGTTCCCAGATGGGATCGATCGTTGCAATTCTAAAAGGCGAAGTCGACAACAAGGATGCTTTGGCGACGCACGCCGCGCTGATGGGCGCCGCCACGAAAATGGCTATCACCAAGCCTGCTTTTATGCCGAATACAGACGGTCAAGGCTCTGAAAAGACCACAGCCATCGGCGCGATTTGGAGTGATTGGGCCAAGTTCGAAGAAGGCCTGATGGCACTGGAAAAGGCTGGCCAGGCCATGGCTGACGCCGGCGCAAATGCGTCGTTCGATCAGGTTAAGGCGCTGGGTGCGGCTTGCAAAAGCTGCCACAAAGCCTTCCGCGTGAAGAAATAAGCAGCTGAAACGCTAAAGGTAGGTGACCGCTGCCCATACAAGGGTAGCGGCTGCCGCCAACACCAGCAATGCTACCCAAGCCGGCGTAAATCGTAACTTTGGGTGTGGCTGTTGCCACTTCTTGGCGCCAGTGATCATGGCGCCAATTAGGTTTTCCTTTTTGATCACCAGATAGAAGATGGCCGCCGCAATATGGACCAGCGCAGCCAGCAAAATGCCATTGAAGACCAGATGATGCAGCCCGGTGAGCGTGTCTGACAGTTCTTTGTCCACCAGATGACGTAGTGGCCCCTCAAAATAAATGTCGTCATTGGTAAATAGCCCCAGCACTGCCTGAAGGGCGATTAATCCCAATAGCCCCACGATCATCAGACCACCCAGCGGGTTATGTCCGACAGTCGGCGGTGGATGCCCGGTTATCAGCCCGCGCGCGTAGGCAAGGACGGCTGCTGGGCCTTTGATGAAATTGCGGAATTGGGCGGTCTCGCTGCCAACGATTCCCCATAGAACGCGGTAGACAATCAAGGCGAGCAGGGTCTGCCCGATCCACGCATGCCATTCGATCCAACCGAATTCGGATGTGACCCAGGCTGCAACGATCATAGCCACCAAGACCCAGTGGAAGACCCTGGTCGGAATATCCCAGACTTTTAGCATGCGTGTTCAAAGCCTCTTAGTTTCGCGGTCTAGGTAATGGCGTATTGTGTCTGAAAGGTGTTCGACACCAAATTGGGCATTTTCGGGGCAGGAGTGATGGTGATCACACGCATTTCGTTAACCATGGCCTCATATACTTGATATCAGCAAGCGATACCAAGAAAGGGTCGATAAAATGCAACAGCAATTCACGGACATGCACCACCACCCAGCTATCCGCCACTTCATGGACAGCAATGCAATTGTTCTGTGGATGTCAGGCATTGGCCTGTTGGCTATGGCCCTGACGCTACCGGCTTTTGTCTAACCAAAAGCCGGATTAACGACAATCGGGCGTTAGGCCAGAATGGGTTTTTCGCCCTTTACCAAAGTCCGGTGCATGACCCGTACTTGAGTTGGGTCTACCTCTGTGCGGGCGTGCATGGTGCAGCGATTATCCCACATCAGCACATCACCGGCCTGCCAGTCGCTGTGCGTCCAAGCTAGATCTGGCTGGGTCGCTGCCTCCCACAATTCATCCAGCAGCGCCTCACCGTCTGCGTTTGGCATTTCTAGGACATGGCTGGAGGGTACTGAATAGCGCCGGCCCAAATACAGCGCCTTGCGGCCGCTATCCGGATGCAAACGCACCAACGGGTGTACGGGGCCTTCAACCTCCGCATAGGTCGTTGGCAGTTTCTTGGTGGGACGTGCGCCGCCAGCGGTGTTGCGGCTGGCATCCTGTTTTGTATGCTTGCCTGCGATCTTGGCCTTTGTCGCCTCCGGCAGCCGCTCGTACGCCAGATACTGGTTCGAAAACGAGGTGTGGCCACCGCCATCTACCGGCACCTGCAACGCGTGCAGAATGCTGCCTTTTGGCGGGCTATCGACGTAGGAGTTGTCGGTATGCCAAAGTAATTCCTGGCTGCCACTGCCGGCATGGATCATTGCAGGCTTACCGTTCTCATCCAAATTCGAGATGATGGATATGCCTGGAAGTGCCGAAACCCGGCCCGATTTTTCGGTATAACCAGCCTCTAGCCAATAGGCCCGGCTGCCAGTGGATTGCTGGCCACCCAGGGCATCGGCCATGGCGAGCAAATGCTCGTCGCTGATGGTCTGATTGCGGAACAGAATCACCAAATTGTCCCGCCAGGCCTTTTGAACAAAGGCCAGTGTCTCCGCCGTCCAAGGCTGGGACAGGTCAACACCTCGCACTTCGGCGCCAAGCGCCTTGCCGCTAGCGATTACTTCCATAACGCTGTTCCTCCATTAGTAAGGCACTTGGCCCTGTGTAACCGTGCGGTGCATCAAGCGGCGGTATCGATCACCGTCGAAAGCGGCGGCCCGATGCAACAGGCAATTGTTATCCCACATCAGCAGATCACCCACTCGCCACTGGTGAGCATAGCGGAATTGTGGCTGGGTCGACCATGCTTCCAACTCCTCAATCATGGCGCGACCGTCTGGTTCGCGACCATCAATGTAGGAGGCGTGCTGGCCCAGGAACAACCCTTTCCTGCCGCTTACCGGATGGGTGCGCACCAGTGGTTGGGCGATGGGTGGCCAGTTCGCCTTTTCCTCGTCTGACGCTTCGCGATTGTTGGTGCGACGCACCGAGTCGGGCCAGGAATGCACCACTTTCAAGCGTGAGAGTTCTTGTTGACGCTCTTCAGGAAAGGCTTCGAAAGCTTTGAGCATGTTGGCGAATTCGGTCTCGCCGCCTTCGTCTGGAACTTCCAGCGCATAGAGAAAGGTCGCGTGTGACGGCGCGTGGCGATACGACTTGTCAGAATGCCAGTGGACGCTGCCCTTCGCAGCAATTGTCTGCCGCGGCTGGTCGTTTTCATCCAGATTGGTGACGATGTGGATTAGCGGGATGTCAGACGAACGGTTTGACTGCACATGGACGTCCAACGTGCCAAATTGCTTGGTCGCTTCGATCTGCTCGTGTTTCGATAGAGATTGATCACGGAAACACAGCACGTGATATGTGGCCAAGGCCGCATCAAGGCGCGCCTGGACCTCTGGAGGGATGGCCTCACGCAGGTCCAGGCCGACGACCTCCGCCGCCATCACATCCGATAATGGATTAATTTGAATCTCGGTCAGCGTGTCCAGCATCGGTGTTTATCCCTCGAACTTTCGTATTGGTGCCGATGCTAGCCCCAGTTGCACCCAGCGCCAAGCGCGAGATTGAGTTCACTGGGAAAAGGCTTTGCTGTTGGGGCCATGGCATGGGTTGGGCTAGAGTGCTGCCCTAGTCTCTAACGCCGTCGAAAGCCGCCCGAAAAATGACTGACGCTCCCAAAACATCTGGCACGCGCCCCCCCGGCATGAAAGATGGCCTCGCCCAGTATGGCGATGCCCAGTTCTCGCTGTTTATGCGCAAGGCCTTTATCAAGGCGATGGGCTACACGGACGACGCGCTGGAGCGGCCGATCATTGGCATCACCAACACGTTCAGCGGCTACAACGCCTGCCACCGCAACGTCCCGGACATTGTTGAGGCGATCAAGCGCGGTGTGATGCTGGCAGGCGGTCTGCCGGTTGAGTTCCCGATCATCAGCGTGCACGAGAGCTTCTCGCACCCGACGTCCATGTTTCTGCGCAACCTGATGAGCATGGATACGGAGGAGATGGTGCGGGCTCAGCCTATGGATGCCGTCGTGCTGATCGGCGGTTGCGACAAGACCGTGCCGGCTTTGCTGATGGGTGCGGCCAGCGCAGGCAAGCCGGCTATCCTGGAAGTCACCGGCCCAATGATGACTGGCCATTTCCGCGGTGAACGTTTGGGGGCCTGTACTGATTGCCGCCGCCTCTGGGGCATGCATCGAGCGGGGGAGATTTCCGAAGAGGACATTGATGAGCTCGGCAACCGCCTGATGCCGACTGCCGGCACCTGCATGGTGATGGGGACGGCCTCGACCATGGCGCTGATGGCGGAAGCGTTGGGCATGATGCTGCCAGGCGGGGCGGCTATCCCTGCTGTTATGGCCGACCGCCTGCGCCATGCGGAGGAGACTGGTGCACGCGCTGTCGGCCTCGCTCTGGAGGGCACCAAGCCGGACCAGATTATGACGAAGGAAGCGTTCGAGAACGCGCTGCGCACATTGCTGGCCGTCGGTGGCTCGACCAACGGCCTGGTGCATATCGCGGCGGTGGCGGGGCGGCTTGGCATTGACATCGACTTGGAGGCGTTCGACGGTATGGGCGCGGATACGCCGGTGCTGGTCGATCTCAAGCCCTCCGGTCAGCATTATATGGAGGATCTGTATCGTGCGGGCGGCCTCGCGCCGATCCTGCGGGAGTTGGGTGACTCGCTGAACCTGGATTGCCTGACGGTCTCGGGCCGGACACTGCGCGAAGATATAGACAGCGCTGAGCCCGACTGGGGCCAGCAGGTGGTCAGGACCAAGGCCGATCCGATCTACGCCGAGGGCGGTATCGCCGTGCTGCGCGGCAATCTCGCGCCAGGTGGGGCGATCATCAAGCAATCCGCTGCCGAAATCCTGCAACATGAGGGCAGGGCGGTGGTGTTTACCTCGCTGGAGGATATGGCCGACCGCCTCGACTCGCCGGATCTGGACGTGAAGGCCGACGACGTGTTGGTGCTCCAGAACGCCGGGCCGAAGGGCGCGCCGGGCATGCCGGAGAGCGGCTACATCCCAATTCCGAAAAAGCTGGCGCAGGCGGGCGTGAAGGACATGGTCCGTATCTCAGACGCGCGGATGAGTGGCACGGCGTTTGGCTCCATCGTCCTGCATTGCACGCCGGAAGCAGCTGTGGGTGGGCCTTTGGGTTTGGTGCGCAACGGCGATCGGATCCGGCTCGACGTAGCGGGGCGTTCGCTGATGCTGCTGGTGGATGATGCCGAGTTGGAAAAACGCAAAGCCGACTTCAAAGCGCCGTATCATGAGGGCCAGGAACGCGGGTATTTGAAACTGTATCTGGATGAGGTGACACAGGCAGATACGGGAGCTGATTTTGAGTTCTTGCGCGCTGTTCGGAAGGACTAGGATTAACGGCCGAATTTACTCACCTTCGATAGCCCATTCTCTTCACCCTGAGCCTGTTGAAGGGTCCGTGGTTTGCCTCGCCCGTGACCCTTCGACAGGCTCAGGGTGAAGGGGGAGGGAAGGGTCAGCAGCAAGTGCCGTTGGTATAAATCGCTCTCAATGACGATTTTCGTTATAGGAACCACGACCATGATCGCCGTCATCTTCGAATTCTGGACCAACCCGGACAAGGCCGACATCTATTGGGATCATGCCCATGCCATGTCGGAATTGGTCAAGGAGACGGACGGCTTTCTGGGCATTGAGCGTTTTCAGAGTGTTGCGACCGAGAACAAGTTCGTCTCGCTCTCGTTCTGGCGGGATGAGGCTGCTGTTGAGGCCTGGCGCAACACGCTCCGCCACCGCATAGCGCAATCGGCGGGGCGGGACGGGGTGTTCCAGGACTACCGCCTGCGGGTCGCCGAGGTGATCCGCGACTACGGCATGACCGAGCGCGCGGAAGCGCCGGATGACAGCCGCACCGCGCATGGGTGACGCTGCGGTTCAGACAACCTTGCTTGCCTGCAATGACGGCAAGAGATTTGACCACACTACACGACTCTCATTTTTTGCGGTTTCAAAGCGTTCCAGCAGGCAAGTGCG
>CALKDI010000134.1 GCA_938084065.1 uncultured Alphaproteobacteria bacterium | reverse complement strand
ATGCCATAGACCACCAACCGAACGGAGTTGGAGCCAATATCGATGACCGCAGCCCGGCGCATACTCAAAATTTAGCCCTATTCATTAGCAGGGAAATTCTTGGCGATTGTTTTAAGTTCGAGGTCCGGCGTCGGCGGCGATTGTTCCAATGCCTTGCCGCGTCCGGATAAGCTGGGGTTGGTCATGAAATACTCGTGAGCAGAGAACGCATCCGCTCCAGCCTCCACTCGTTTGTACCCACCGTCTGGCTGCAGATACCAGCTGTTTGCGCGGTCGTTGAGATTGGCAATCATGATGCGATCCAGGATTTGGCGGTGCACAGTCGGGTTCTCAATTGGCACGAGGGTTTCAACGCGGCGATGCAGGTTACGCTGCATCCAGTCGGCAGAAGAGATAAACACTTTCGCTTGTGGGCTTGGCAATCCGAAACCGCTGCCAAAGCAGGCGATGCGCGCATGTTCCAAGAACCGCCCGACGATACTCTTAACGGTTATGTTCTCAGAGAGACCCGGAATACCTGGTCGCAAACAGCAGATGCCCCGGATAATCAAGTCTATTCGGACACCTGCCTGGCTGGCGCGATACAGGGCATCAATGATATCCGGATCAACGATGGAGTTCATTTTGGCCCATATTGCAGCCGGCTTGCCTGCCTTTGCGTGCTCGATTTCAGCGTCGATCAGGTCCAGCAGTTTTTTGCTGAGCGATACTGGTGAAACTGCCACCTTTTCCAGTGAGTCCGGCGATGCGTAGCCGGTGATATAGTTGAAGAGCCGGGCCATATCGCGACACAGCACCGGGTCGGTGGTGAAATACGAAAGGTCTGTGTAGATTCGCGCTGTGATCGGATGATAGTTGCCGGTGCCATAGTGGCCATAGCTCTGTAACTGCTCGCCCTCGCGCCGAACCACCAGCGATAGTTTGGCGTGCGTCTTCAATGTGGTGAATCCAAAGACGACCTGTACACCAACCCGTTCCATATCGCGGGCCAGCAGTATGTTGTTGGCTTCGTCGAACCGGGCTTTCAGCTCTACTAAGGCGGTGACGGATTTACCGTTCTCAGCAGCTTCTTTGAGCGCCGCCACAATCGGCGAATTCTGGGTCGTGCGATAGAGAGTCTGTTTGATGGCAACGACCTGTGGGTCGGCTGCCGCCTGACGCAGGAACTGGACAACGACATCGAACGATTCATACGGGTGATGTACCAGGATGTCCTTGGCGCGAATGGCAGCAAAACAATCCCCGCCATAGTCGCGCACTCGCTCGGGGAACCGGGGTTCGTAGGGCGGGAATAGCAGGTGTTTGTGGGTGTTGTTGATCAACTGCTTGATGTCCACCAGCCCGACCAACCCGTTCAGGACCAATACGTCGTCGTCCTCGACCTGCATTGCCTGGCTCAGATAATGCTGCAGCGAGTGTGGCATGTCTTTGTCCACGCGCAGTTGCACCACGTGGCCGCGACGCCGTTCCCGCAATGCGCTTTCAAACTGGCGAACTAGATCTTCCGCTTCCTCATCGATCTCTATTTCACTGTCGCGAATGACGCGGAACGTGCCTTTGGCGTCCATGCGGAACTTGGGAAATAACAGATCGAGTGACAGCAAAATAACATCTTCCATCGCCACATAGCGGTCATTGGAGCCGGGCAGCAGGATAAACCGGTCCAATTGCTGGGGGATTGGTACCAGGGCTGTAATATTGCGCGCATCTGTCGCGCGGCTTAACTCCAATATCAGACCAAAACCAAAATTCGGGATGAACGGGAATGGGTGTGATGGGTCGATCGCCATGGGCGTTAGCATCGGAAAAATTTGGTCGATGAACTGGGCGCGCAACCAATCGCGGTCGTGTGTGGGCAACTCGTCCGTTCCGCAAACGGAAATGCCAGTTTTCGCGAGGAGCGGCACCAACTCCCGCCAAAGACTCTGTTGTTTGTCCGCCAATTCTCGAATTTTGACGGTAATCGCTGCTAACTGCTCGCGCGGGGTCATGCCATCTTCACTGGGTGTGGTCACCCCAGCCGCGACCTGGCCCTTCAAACCTGCGATCCGAACCATCGTGAATTCGTCGGAATTGCTGGCTGCTATCGATAGGAAGCGCAGGCGCTCCAGCAGCGGGTTGCTTGGATTTTCCGACTCCTCCAACACCCGTTCATTGAAGGCCAACCAGGACAATTCCCGGTTGTTGAACCGAGCACGCGACGTCAGGTCGAATACATCAGGCGCTGCAGATGGCCGGGCCGAGACGCTGGCATCACTCATTTGCCGATTCCGTTCGCTAAGCCCTCACGAGGGTGGTCATTCCCGCTGACGCTATGGTATCCAGGGGATAGCTGCAACTATGAAGACTGTCGCAAAGCAGCCTGGAATTCTGAGCGTTGACCTTATGCGTTAACAAGGGGTGAGGATGCGCCGCCTAAGCCTATTACGCCATGCGGAGGCAGCCCACACAGCCGCGGGCAGCCTGGACCGGCATCGCACATTAACCGAGGATGGCCGCTCCGTCGCGCGGGCGCTTGGGGTCCACCTTGGCCGTGAAAATGCGCTGCCTGATCTTATCCTGTGTTCGGATGCGGTCCGCACCATTGATACAGCTCATTTGATCCTAAATGGTGCTGGACTTGCCCGTCCGGTTGTGGTGTTGGAACAATTGTACAGCGCAGACCCCCGAGAAATTTTGGAGGAGCTGCGCGGCAACGGCGATGAAAATGCATCGCATGTCATGATTATCGGCCACAATCCCTCCATTGGAGTTCTGGCGCAGGATCTGGCCGGCGGAGAAACTTCGACGGTGGCCGCAGCGGCATCCCTCCGGCATTTTGAGCCCGCGACCTGTGCGCTATTCGCGGTATCATCGTTGGAATGGGAGAGCTTTCATCCAAGCCTCGCCGAACTCCGCCGTGTCTTGAAGCCCGACGACTATGCCAGGGCTGGTGCCTGAGCAGTTGCCAGTCAGCATAATGCGGTTAAGCTTCTTGCCAACGCACCTGTGGAAAGTGCGCTTTCAACGCGCAGGCAAAGGCAAGGATGACAAACAAGGTTACGGTTTCTGGCGTTTCCCTAAACGTCGATGAACGCGGCAGCGGTCGCCCGCTGCTATTCTTACACAATGGCGATGGCTTACAGGCCGATAGGCCCTGGCTCGACGCCCTAGCGGCGCACTACCGCGTCATCGCCCCATCACATCCCGGCTGGGGCGGCTCCGAACTGCCGCGCTGGATCAACAGTGTCGATGATCTGGCCTATCTCTACCTGGATATGGCGGAGCAGTATGACCTGCGCGACGCCGTCATCGCCGGCAACTCGTTTGGTGGTTGGCTGGCGGCGGAGATGCTGGTGCGCGATAGCTCACGCTTCGGTGCAGCGGTATTGGCCGCGCCCTTCGGTTGCAAGTTCGGCGCGCGGACCAAGCGAGAGATCACCGACATGCATGCGCTCGACGCGGAAAAGCTGCGTGGGAGCCTCTGGGCCGATCCCAGCCTGGGCGTTGTGGACTTCCCAACCAAGTCGGATGAAGAACTCACACACATCGTGCAAGGGCGAGAGGCGTTCGCGCTGTTCGGCTGGAAGCCCTACATGCACAACCCACGCCTCGCCAACTGGCTGCACCGCGTCAAAACCCCGACCCTGCTACTGCTTGGCGATGCCGATGGCATTGTCGGCGACGAATATATGCAGAACTGGGCCGACAAACTGCCGAACGCCAAACGGGCGACCATCGCCGGCGCCGGCCACTACCCCCATTGGGAACAGCCCGCCGCGTTTGCAGCCCAAGTCGCCGGCTTCGCCAAGCCCTAAAACACACCACTCTCACGCGAAAGGAGCACCTGTCCGATGCGCGTCTTTTATTTCTCCGAAATGGCTTACGACCCGGCTTGGGACAAGGGCTTGGAATCAGGCTCCATGCGGGTCAATTTCCCCAGCAGCAACTTCGATCCCCACACCGGCCATCACCTGCTGAACCGCTTCCTGGACGAGTTTGCGCTCTGCGATGAGGTCGGCCTCGACATCATGGTGAATGAGCACCATTCAACTGCCACTTGCATGACCGCCTCCGCGCCGCTGGCCCTGGCCGTGATTGCGCGCGAGACCAAGCGCTGCCGCCTGCTCTCCTTAGGCTCCCCCATCGCCAACCGCCCCGATCCTGTGCGTGTGGCAGAGGAAATGGCGTGGCTCGACGTGCTCTCCGGTGGCCGCCTGGAAATGGGCCTGGTCAAGGGCGCGCCCTATGAGATCGCCCCCGCCAACTCCCAACCGGCCCGTATCATGGATCGGTATTGGGAGGCGCACGACCTGATCCTGAAAGCGATGACCACCACCGACGGCCCGTTCAACTGGGAAGGCGAGTATTACCAATACCGCAACGTCAACATCTGGCCGCGCGCTATCCAACAGCCGGCCCCGCCCGTCTGGATGACCGGCCTCAGCGCTGGCACCGGCCGGGCCGCGGCGGAGAAAGGCCATGTGGCGGCCACGCTGATCTCCGGTGCCATCGCCAAGCCCATGTTCGACGCCTACCGCACCCGCGCCCGCGAATTGGGCTGGGAGGCTGGGCCCGACCGGCTCGCCTACGCTGCCATGATTGGCGTCGGCAAGACGACCGAGGAGGGCAAGCGCCGCGCCGACCAGATTTCCGATTACGTGCGGACCTCGCCCGTGGTTTATGAGCCCTTCACCAACCCGCCCGGCTATAACACGGTGCCAGCCAACGTCGCGGGCTTGAAGAGTGCCGGCAAGCGCGCCTTCGTGCTCGACCGCGATGGTAACCCGGTGAACCATGCCACCGCCAGCATCGAAGACTTCATGGCCTCCGACACCGCCTTCGCCGGCACGCCGGATGAGGTGTTTGAGCAGATCAAAGACTTCCACCA
>CALKDI010000133.1 GCA_938084065.1 uncultured Alphaproteobacteria bacterium | reverse complement strand
GGCGGGTTCGTGACCTCTGCGGACCCAGACGTGATGGCGCGCGCGATCATCCGATCCGGCAGTTACATGCTGTATGAGCGCCATCTGGCGGCTCCGGGGCCGGAGGCTTTCGCCGACGCGCGTCTCGACATGCCGAACACCTCATGCCGGATGGACAATCTGCGCGCGGCGATCCTGAGACCGCAATTGCCGGGGTTAGAGGAACAGGTGGCGCGCTGGAATGCCCGCTACCGCGCGATTGAGGAGGGGCTGCGTGGCGTGCCCGGCATGGTGCTGCGCACGATCCCGAACCAGGAAACCCATGTCGGCAGTTCGATCCAGTTCCGCGTGCCGGACCTGGCGGAGGATCGGGTGCAAACCTTTATTCACGCAAACGCCGCGGCGGGTGTGGAGCTGAAATGGTTCGGTTCGCCGGAGCCGCATGGCTACACCTCTGCCCATCAAAGCTGGCGCTATGCGGAGGTTCAGAGTCTGCCACAGACCGACCACGTGCTCTCCCGCCTGTTCGACATGCGCATCCCACTGACGTTTTCGGTCGAGGATTGCCGCCAGATTGCGGCGATTATTGCGGAGAAGGCGGCAGAGGCTTTGGGGTAAGTGACGTCTAGAGCGTCAGCCCGCCGTCTGCCACCATGATTGAGCCAGTCGTATAGGCACTCTCATCGCTGGCGAGGTAGAGCGCCAGCGCCGCAATCTCCCTCGCCTCGCCCAGGCGGCCCAGAGGCTGCCTCGCGATGAAGTCTTTGCGAGCCTGGACGGGGTCGTCGAACGCGTTGATGCGGTCGTCGAGGCTGGGCGATTGCACTGTGCCCGGCGCGATGGCGTTGCAGCGGATGCCCTGGCCGATGAAATCGCGCGCCACCGACTTGGTCAGGCCGATCACGGCGGCTTTGGTAGCACCGTAAATCATGCGCACCGGCACGCCTGAGATCGAGCCGGACACGCTCGCCATGTTGATAATGGAGCCACCGCCGGCTGCGATCATGCCGGGCAGGAAGGCCTTGATCATGCGGAATTGCGAGCGGACGTTCAGGTCAAAGCCGAACTCCCACTGCTCTTCCGTTGCCTCCAGGATCGAGCCATGGTGCACGAAACCGGCGCAATTCAGCAGGATGGAAGGCGCGGAGATCTCTGCCGCCAACGCCTGGATCGCCGCCGGATCGAGCACGTCGAGGCGGCGAGTGGTGATGCCGGGCGTGCCGTTGAGTTCTGCCAGCTTGGTCTCGTTGATATCGGTGGCCAGCACCTGTGCACCCTCGGCTGCGAAGGCTTCAGCGCAGGCACGGCCAATGCCTTGGGCGGCAGCGGTGACTAGGGCGGTTTTGCCGGCGAGGCGTTGGGACATGGGTAGAGGCTTTCTGATAAGGGCCAGATAGGTTGCTGACAGGGCGGAGCTTAGGCGGCGTGATTGTAAGGCTCCAGATAGTCATCCAGCTGCACGGCCAGCGTGTTGAGGCCGGCGGACACCATACGGTACTGGCCGCAGATAAAGATCAGATCCAGGATTTGCTGCAACGAGTACGCGGCGGACAGGCGAGCCCACAGGTCGTCATCGATCATGCTAGTGCGGTGCAGTTGGTTTACCGCTTCGACCAGCAATCCACCCTCCTGCAAACTGCCGTCGGCGATGGCAGCAACATCCGCGTCGGAGAGACCGCGATCCTTACCCATGGTCTCGTGTTGCGCCCATTCATAGCCTGCACCACACAGACGGCCAACACGCAGGATGACGATTTCGCGGTCGCGCAGAGACAGCTCGCACTTGTGCAGGCAGTGGCTGAAGAATGGCATCCAGCGGCGCAGCAAGTCGGGGTGGTGCATCATCGTCTGGATGATGTTGATCTTCTCCAGGTGGCCACGGGCTTTGTTCCAAAGCTCCAGGCCTCTCTCGTCAAAATTTTCGACAGCCAGCGGTTCGAGCCGGGGTTCTGCGCGCTTTATTGCCATGCTCGGCAGTGTGTCGCCTGGGCGCTTGGTGTTGACGGGCAAGGAGGCATCTGGACCCTCCCAGCCTTTGTCCAACTGCACGCCCAGCACGTTCAGCGCCATCGCCAGCGTGGTGTAGTTGCAGGCCGTAAAGACGGCGTCGAGGATTTGTGTGGTGTCGTAATGGGCTGTGAGCGCGCCCCAAACGTCGTCCTCAATGAATTGCTGCGTATAGATTTGCTCCGCCAGACACAGCAGCGCCATCTCGCCTGGCCCCCATAGCGGGTCTTCCGAACCGACGGCCAGGGCGTGGAACTCTTTGTCGGTGAAGCCGCATTCGTCGCGCGCGATGGCTACGTTCTGGCCCCACTCGTACGGACTGCCCGCCATCCAGCCGGCGCGCATGATCACCAATTCACGCTCCCGCGGCGGCAGCGAGGACTTGAACAACAGATGGTTGGCGAGCGGGCTCCACCGCTTCAGCAGCGCTGGATGGTGCGCCAGCGTGGCGAAGACGTTAAGCACCTGGCCATGCTCAAAGCCGCCGGGGCGCTGCAGCATGGCACGGATGTCCGGGTCCATCTGGTCTAGGGTCAGGGGTGCGACGCGCGGGGTGGTGAGGCGGTAGGGTTGGGGCATGAGATAACTCCTTTTCCGTCATTGCAAGGAGCCGAAAGCGACGCGGCAACCCAGGTTTACAGGCCGAAAACCCTGGGTTGCTTCGTCGCTACGCTTCTCGTAATGACGGCCAAATTTATTGCTTAGTAGTCGGCGTGGACCATGGCTTCGATCAGGGTTGGGCCGTCGGTTTTGGCCAGGGCGGCGGAGAAGGCCTCTTCAAAGGCCTCGCCCGTCGTGACGCGGACTGAGTCCATGCCATAGCCCTCCGCCAGTTTGCTGACGTTGATCGAGGGGTTGTGGAAATCCATGCCGATGTATTCCTCGTTGCCGTGGAACAGGGTCAGGCGCTGTTTGATGATGGTGTAGCCGGCGTTGTTGCAGATCACGAACACCACTGGGGTCTTCGAGTTTGCCGCCGTCCACAGCGCCTGTATCGAATACTGCGCGCTGCCGTCGCCGATCACGGCCACAACGCGCCGCTCTGGCTTGGCCATCTGCACGCCAACCGCCGCGGCAATGCCCCAGCCGATGCCGCCGGAGACGTTGCCGAAATAGCTGTGGCGGTCGGTGAAGGGGAAATGGGCGTTCAGCGTGGCCGCGGTGGTCACGCCTTCGTCCACAACGATCACATCGTCGGGCGCCAGGTCGCTCATGCGCATCATCAGCCATTCGCCGTTGAGTGGCTCGCCGGCGCCCTTGGCCGTCGCGGCTTCCCGCTGTTTGGCGCGGTTGGTCGTCCAGTTGGAGTCTTTCAGCGCGGCGATCCGGGCCGCGGCCGTCTTGGCCTGGGCGGCGCCGCCCTTGGCTTTCAGGATCGGCGTGAGCGCGGTCAGGGTCTCGCGCACGTCGGCGCGCAGAGCGATCTCTGCCGCGTAATTCTTACCCATCTCCCAATCGTTCAGGCCGATTTGGATGACCGGCATGCCCTCCGGCAGCGGATCGATGGGGGAGTAAACCGACATGCGCAGTACGTCTGCACCCAAGCAGATCAGCATGTCGTGCGGCTCCAACGCCTTGCGCACGTCCGGCTGCGAACGGCCGAGGCAGCGGACAAAGGCAGGATGCGCGCTGGGGAAGTGCGCGCCAGAGGCGACGGTCTGCTGGTACACGGTCGCGCCGAGGGCCTCGACGAAGGCAACGGCGGCGTCAAACGCATCTGACGCTACCATCTCCGTGCCGGCGATGACGACCGGGTTCTTGGCTTGCAGCAGGCGGTCAGCGAGGGCCTCAAGCGCCGCATCGGACGGGCGGACTGTGGTGTCGACGCGAGTTGCCTTGCCAAGATCGAGCGGTGCATCCGCGTTCAGAATATCGCCGGGCAGCGAGATAAACACTGGGCCGGTGGGCGCAGTGGTCGCGATCTTGGCGGCGCGATGCAGCACGCGAGGCAGATCCTCCAACTGAGTGATCTCGGTCGACCATTTGGCGACTGGCGCGGCCATCTCTACAAGCGGGCCATAGAGCAGAGGCTCTTGCAGCCCGTGGCCAAGCTCTTGCTGCCCGGCGGTCAGAATCATCGGCGTGCCGGAGTTGGCGGCGGTGAAGAACGTGCCCATGGCATTGCCCAGGCCGGGTGCGACGTGCACGTTGCAGGCCACCAACTCACCGGAGGCGCGGGCATAGCCGTCGGCCATGGCAACGACGATGCTCTCTTGCAGGGCCATGGTGTACTGAATGTCTGGCTCGTCAGTCAGCGCATGCATGATCGGCAGTTCGGTGGTGCCGGGATTGCCGAACATCCGCGTGACGCCCTCATCTTTCATGACGGAGAGGAATGCGGCACGGCCTGTGATGTTGTTGGATGGTGCAGACATGGGTGGGGCGGTTCCTTGGTGGGGCGTGTCTTGAAGAGGCGGGTGTCTTGAACCGGCAGCATAGCAATTGCCAGAGAACTGGCAACGGGTGCCCGTTTTGCCATAGAAAAAGCCCGCCTGCGTTGACCGCAGACGGGCTGAAACTCACTGCCCGAGGGCAACTGATTTGCGCGTTACGGCGCTGTGTGCACTACCTGCGGCGGCGCGCCCAAGCTAGGCCGAACAACCCGGCGCCGATCATGCCGACGACGGCGGGTTCAGAAATCGTTTCGGTATTGCCACTCTGGCTGAAGGTGTAGGTCGTTGCCGTATTGTCATCCACATCCGGCATGGTCAGCATAAGGCTGTGACCGCCAGCAAACGAAACCGTCAACATGGCGTTGTCATCACCGCCGTTGTTGAAGAGAATTTCGCGGTAGTTCCGGAGCTGATCGCCTGTGGGGAAATCGTCGAAATCCAATGCGAACGTGTGCGTCTCACTGTTTTGGAAATCGGAATAGTCTATTACCACCGTTTGGCTGTACGTTGTCCCTGTCGGCTCCTGAACAGTAGCGCCCGTCGCACCCGCATTGTTGAACGTAGAATTGCCCGGATCGATCCCGCGATTGGGCTCTTTGATTACCAGTAGGAACTCTACAATGTCCAGACTGCCCGCACCACCGGTGTTTTCCAATGCAAACGTTGCAGACCGTGTGAAAACTCGGCGAGGGTTGGTGAGGTATCCAAATTTTCCTAAAATCATCGACTTTCGCCTGGATATGCCGAT
>CALKDI010000132.1 GCA_938084065.1 uncultured Alphaproteobacteria bacterium | reverse complement strand
AAAATTTGTTGCGGCAGAACGCCGATCCAGACCATGATCGACGGCAAAGAGATCTGGAAGGAAAAGTTCATCACCTGAATTTAACCTGACAGACACCGCCAAAAACCGCCGACTGTCAGATTACGTCTGAACTACTACACTCCCTGGGATAGTTGGTTTGAACTGGCTGATCGCTCGCCCAAGGGCATTAACGCGATGCAAAGCGCTGATTCTTGACCCTTTGGCCCCACAGTGATGATGTCTTTTCGCTCGAAGGTGCCGAAGTCGTCCAGTTGTTTTGCGTATCCCGATTGAGGTCCGGTGACAGATGTGCTTTGCCAAATCAGTCGGCCGTGTGCATCCAGGCAAAACGCGGCGTGGTCTTTTTGTTGGCGTTGGAATTCGGCGTTGCTGAAGATTGGCCGTTGCAGATCGTCGACGATGCAGATCCCGATTTGCAAATGTTCAACCGCCTGAACCAAACTTTCATGCGCAGCCGCCATGCGCCATAGCGGGCGGCCCAGCTCTACGGCTTTGGCTAGGTGGGGCAAGTAGGTGTTCAGCTTGGCCCGGTTCTCTCCGGATAGTGGCCCTTGCTTTGGATTGAATTGTACAGAAAAGCGCACGCGGTTTCGGGTGGGGTTACCCGCGGGCCGAGCGTGCCGGTAGCTGGGGCTTATGGCGCGGGACAGTCGAACGTTGGGGCGTTTGGCCGGTTGTGATGCTGGCGGCGTTGTATTCTCGGAAGCCTCGTCCGAGATCGCCAAGGAAGCAGCGAGCGCGAAGGTTTCGAACTGGGCGGGTTCGATGGAATCTTCCAGGCCAAAGCGATCCAAATACCCAAGCAACAGGGTTGGATCGTAACGCTTGCTCACCAGGGGGGCGTGGATAGTGCGGTCGCTGCCGTTGCCCTGCATCTCGAATACGATGCACCCACGTGCGTCGATGGAGTCCGCCAGCTTGTCCAAAACCATCGGCCATAGGGCCTGGTTTGCGACCGTGTCGTATATGTCGAGAATAAGATTGTGCGTTTGATCGGTCATTGCCTGTTCCACCTCGCGCATCGTCTGGAATACGGCAATTGTAAGCGTATCTGCGGTGTATGGGCGTGAGTTCGCCGTGAATACGGCGTGAATACGGCATTAAATCGGTACTTGATTATGGGTGCGGTGGTGGCCGTTTGCCGATATGATGCGCTCAACGCTTGCGTGAACCCGTTTTGTCTAACCCCCGTTTTGGATGAGGCTGTCTATGCCCGATACCATCGTTCCCGCGTCTGAAAGCTTGAGCCAACCGCTGGTCTGGCCAGCAGAAGGCCCGACCCGTGTGCCGTTCCGTGTCTACCACGACCCGGAAATCCTGAAGCTGGAGCATGAGCGCATCTTCCGCGGGGCGGTGTGGAATTATCTGTGCATGGAGATCGAAATTCCGAACAAGGGTGACTTCAAAACCACCTTTGTTGGTGAGATCCCAGTGATCGTCACGCACAACCGCGATGGCGAAATTCATGCCATGGTCAACCGATGCGCACACAAGGGCGCGTTGGTTTGCTTGACCGAGCGGGGGAACAAGCAGCGGCTGTCTTGTGTGTATCACTCCTGGACCTATGACCTGACCGGCCAATTGCGTGGCGTCGCGTTCCAGGATGGGCTGCGCGGTAAGGGCGGCATGCCGGAAGATTTCGACCTCTCCAAGCATCGGCTGGAGCCGTTGCGGGTGGCGGTTTACAACGGCATCGTCTTTGGCACGTTCTCCGATGAAACGCCGGATATTGAAACGTTTCTGGGCAAGACCGTTTGCGACACACTCAAGCGCAATTTCTCGCGGCCGCACAAAATCATCGGCTACCACTCGCAAATCATCCACAACAATTGGAAGCTCTATGCGGAGAATGTGCGCGACAGCTATCACGCGACGCTGCTGCACACGTTCTATACCACGTTCAAGATCAACCGCCTGGATATGGACGGCGGTATGATCCTGGCTGAGCCCATCCCTTGGCACTCGCTCAGTTATGCCAAGCGGGCGACGATCCAGGAGGATGAGGGCTATAAGGATATCCACTCGGCCCAGTTCGACGAAACTGCGCTAGAGGGGCCTGAACTGCTTCAGTCGTTCCATGAGTTTGACGACAACATTACCCATATGATCCAGAGCAACTTTCCGAACCTGACGTTTCAGTTCACCCTGAACTCTCTGGCTGTTCGTCATTTCGTGCCAAAAGGCGTCGGGAAGACGGAGTTGCATTGGTATTATATCGGCTATGAAGACGACACGCCGGAGCAGGAAGAGATGCGCATCAACCAGGGCAACCTGACCGGCGCTGCGGGTTATGTGAGCCTGGAAGACGGCTGTATTAATGAATTCGTGCAGCGTGGCTCTCACTTCAGTGAGGGTGCTGAGGAATTCCTCGAAATGGGCGGCAAGACTGTTGAAAGCTCTGAGGCGAGCCGGGCGACCGAGGTGTCGATCCGGGGGTTTTGGACGGGTTATCGCGATATTATGGGGTTCGGCGGCTAATGGAGATCACCCCAGAACTGCGCGGTCGTGTTGACGACCTGTTTTGCGACTACGCCTTTTGCATCGATGACGACAATCCAGAGATCTGGCCGGACTTCTTCACCGATGATGGTCTGTATGAGGTTACGACTAGGGAAGCGGATCAACGCGCTTTGCCGATGGCGATCATGCGCTGCAAGGGCATGGGCCAGATTCGCGACCGGATAACGGCGCTGCGGAAGGCGAACATCTTTGAGGACCACCACTACAACCACATTATCTCGCGCCCGCGGCTAACCGCGAATGGCGATGGTTCCGTGCACGCTCGGACTAATATCGTGGTTTACCGCACCATGCATGACGGCAAGCAGGAACGGTTTGTCGTCGCTAGCTATTACGATGAGATTGTGGAGCAGGGCGGCGTTCTGAAGTTCAAGAAGCGCCGCGTAGTGCTCGACTCACGCAGGGTGGATGTGTTGCTGGTCTATCCGATTTAGCCGACGGTGAACCCTTCGCCGATATGCGTCGCCTTCCAGGCGGGCAGTTGTTCGACGTTCTGGGTCATCCAGCGCTTCAAATTCGGGTATTCGTCCAGCGGCAACTTCATCCAACTGTGCAGATGCATAGGTGCGGCTACGGCGATGTCTGCAATCGTTGGCTGATCGCCGCATAGCCATTTGTTATCTGCCAGCCGTGCGTCAAGGATGCCTGCGAGTTTGGCGTGCGTTTCCGCCTGGGCGTCCAGGATGGACTGGTCTGGTTCAGCGCCCAGCACAGGCTTGACGCAATTCTCGACCAGATAGACATAGCACGACGGGAACCATGTCGATGCTTCCCATAACAGCCAGCGATCAACATCGGCTCGCGCTTTTGGCTCTGTTGGATAGGCGCTGGCGTTGCCGGTCTTGTTGGCGGCGTATTGCAGGATCGCGTTCGATTCCCAAAGGGTCAGATCGCCGTCACGGATTGCCGGCAAGGCTGCATTTGGATTGACCGCTACGAAGTCCGGTTCTTTCTGCTTGCCGGTGAAATAGTCCACGTGGGTCAGCGTATAGTCTACGTTCAGGAACTTCAGCCCGGCCAAAACCTTACGGCAATTGACGGTAATTGGATCAGCAAGCACTTCCATGGTTCGGTTCTCCCTGTCGAGCATCTTTCTCGAATGCATTGGCGTAAGGGTAGGCTAGTATCGTGACGCCTAGTGGGCAAGAGATACGCACCCACCTTGCATCCTGTGCAAGAGGCAGCACATAGGAAGCGGAAGGCCCGCCATTTCCGGCGAGGGAGACAATGATTTGAAACGGCTTACGATCTTGGTGCTTACGGCCCTGTTTTTGGTGCCGTCTTACGGCGCCCTCAGTCAGTCCCGCGTACTAGGCTCTGATACAGAGTTGCGATTGTCGTTTGCTCCATTGGTAAAGCGGACGTCACCGGCGGTCGTGAATATCTACACCAGCAAAACGGTGCGCCAGCGGCGGGTAAGTCCTCTATTCGACGATCCATTTTTTCGGCGATTTTTTGGCGGGCGCGTGCCGGGCGGCGGCGGAAAGCGTGAGCGCGTGCAGAATTCCTTGGGTTCTGGGGTGATCGTGGCAAACGATGGCCTGATCATCACCAACCATCATGTGATTGAGGGGGCAGATGAAATCCGCGTGGTCCTAACCGACCGACGCGAGTTCCTCGCGAAAGTGGTCGCACTGGAGGAGCACAATGATTTGGCGCTGCTGCAGGTCGATACGGAGGGCGCGCGGCTGCCGGCGTTGCGGTTCGGTGATTCTGATGAACTTGAAGTTGGCGATCTGGTGCTGGCCATTGGCAACCCGTTCGGTGTCGGCCAGACCGTGACCAGCGGCATTATCTCTGCCAATGCGCGCAGCAGCAGCCGAATCGGCGACGGTGGCGTCTTTATTCAGACGGACGCGGCGATTAACCCCGGCAATTCCGGTGGTGCGCTGGTGGATGTGGATGGTGAGTTGGTTGGGGTCAACACGGCGATCTTTTCCCGCTCAGGCGGATCCCACGGCATTGGCTTTGCTATTCCGGCTAACCTCGTCCGCCGCATGGTCCAGGCGTATGAGACCGGCGGTAAGGTTGTTCGTCCCTGGCTGGGTGGTGCTGGTCAGCCGGTCGGCCAGGACGTAGCCCAGGCTTTGGGCCTGGAGCGGCCGCAGGGTGTTATCCTGGCCAGCCTCCACCCGCGCAGCCCGTTGAAAAGGGCAGGGTTGCGACCGAACGATGTGATCCTGGCGGTCGGAAGTCAGCCGGTGGATGATCTGGTGGCGCTGCGTTATCGGTTCGAGACGGCGATTGGCGACACCGTGAAGGTGCAGTATTGGCGGAAGGGCAAGTTGCGCACGGTCAACGTGCCCATTGAGCCACCTCCAGAAGATCCGCCACGCGATCAAACGGTGTTGAGTGGGAACTCTCCCTTCAGCGGATTGCAGGTCGTTAACGTATCGCCAGCGGTGGTTGAAGAAATGTCGTTGAGTGGCGTGAACGATGGTGTTGTCGTCAATGGCATCCGTCGGGATTCAGTGGCGCGTCGGCTAGGCTTTCGGCCTGGCGACGTGATTGAGCAGGTGAATGGCAAGGCTATTGGCGATGTGGATGACCTGAAGCGTGCTAATCGCGGCAAACCCAGCCGCTGGCAGATTATCCTGCGTCGTGATGGCAAGCGCCTGCGCATGGAGTTCCGCGCATGACCTCCCTGTTCGAGTCTGCGGGCTTAGAGCAAGCGGCGCCGAGGCCGCTCGCCGACCGCCTTCGGCCTCGAACCCTGGCCGAGGTGGTGGGGCAGGAGCATGTGCTGGGGCCGGATGGGCCGCTGGGCCGGATGCTGCGCGCAGGCTCGCTCGCTAGCATTGTGCTGTGGGGGCCGCCGGGATGCGGCAAGACCACGATAGCCCGGCTGTTGGCCGAATCCGTGAATCTGGCGTTCCAACCGCTTTCCGCCGTGTTCAGCGGCGTCGCGGACCTGCGTAAGGCCTTTGACGAGGCCAAAAAGCGGCGGGCGACGGGGCAGGGGACATTGCTATTCATCGATGAAATCCACCGCTTCAACCGGGCGCAGCAGGATGGGTTTCTGCCGTTTGTCGAGGACGGCACGGTTGTGCTGGTGGGTGCTACAACGGAGAACCCTTCGTTCGAGCTGAACGCAGCGTTGCTGTCGCGGGCGCAGGTTATGGTGTTGCATCGGCTGTCGGCCGAGGCGCTGGCGCAATTGCTGGATCGGGTTGAGACGGAGGCCGGGCGGCCTTTGCCTTTGACGGCCTCTGCTCGTGAGGCCGTTGTGGCCATGGCCGATGGCGATGGGCGCTACCTGCTCAATATGATGGAGCAGGTGCTAGCGCAAGCTGGCCCGGACGCAGAGCCGCTGGGACCGGAAGCCATTTCCCATGCCGCCCGCGCGCCGGTCTATGACAAGGCGCAGGAGGCGCACTACAACCTCATCTCAGCCTTGCACAAATCGTTGCGCGGCTCGGACCCGGATGCGGCTTTGTACTGGCTGGCCCGTATGTTGGCGGGCGGCGAAGACCCTAGGTATATCGCGCGCCGCCTGCTGCGCTTTGCTAGCGAAGATGTGGGTATGGCCGATCCGAACGCCATGCCGCAAGCACTGGCCGGCTGGGAGACTTACGAGCGTCTAGGTACGCCGGAAGGCGAATTGGCGATTGCCCAGGTGGTGCTGTATCTTGCCACTGCGCCCAAGTCGAATGCCGCCTATGCCGGCTACAAACAGGCGATGAAGGCGGCCAAGACTTCGGGCTCGCTGGCACCGCCGGCGCATATCCTGAACGCGCCAACCAAGCTGATGAAAGAGCTTGGGTATGGGGCTGGCTATCAGTACGACCACGACACAGAGGCCGGGTTTTCCGGTCAGAATTATTTTCCGGACGGTATGGACCGACAAACCTTCTATCACCCCACCGACCGTGGCCACGAAAAGCGTGTGGCGGAGCGGTTGGCCTATTGGGCCAGCATGCGCGCGGCATCGGGCGGTGGCGAATGAAGATGGTTTTGATGGTCGCGGCTGGTGGTGCCTTGGGCGCGGCTGCTCGGTATGGCACAGTCGTGGCGGTTAGCCGGTGGACAGGCTTTGGTTTTCCTTGGGGAACGGTGACCGTCAATCTGGTGGGCTCACTGGCACTGGGCTTCTTGATTGGTGCGCTTGCCCATGGTCTCAGTCTTAGTCAGGAGATGC
>CALKDI010000131.1 GCA_938084065.1 uncultured Alphaproteobacteria bacterium | reverse complement strand
GACGAGACGCTGAGCCCCGGCTTCTGGCACTCCTCGCTCTACGAATATCTGCCCGTGTTCGGCAACGACCATGCCGGCAACATCGCCGCCATGCGCGTCGCCTTGGCAGAGCTGCTGCGCTCTGGCGTCACCACCGTGGTTGACCTCTCCAGTCCCTTCGATGGCTGGCTCGACGTCATGGGCGGAGCTGGCATCCGCGCCGTAGCCGCCCCCATGTTCCGCGACGCGCGCTGGTACACCGAGGACGGCCACGAGCTGAAATACGAGTGGGATACCGCCGGCGGCAAAACTGGCTTTGAGAACGCGCTCCGTCTGATTGACCTGGCCAAGCAACACCCCAGCGGCCGCCTCTCCGGCATGGTTTGCCCGGCACAGATCGACACCTGCACCGCCGAACTACTGCGTGACGCCCACGCCGCCGCCGAAGAGCGCAACCTGCCGTTCCAGATCCACGCTGCCCAGAGCGTCACCGAATTCCACGAGATGCAGCGCCGCCACGGCCTCTCGCCGATCCAGTGGATGGACGATCTGGGAATTCTCACCGACCGCTCCATCATCGGCCACGGCATCTTCCTGGACCATCACCCCTGGCTGCACTGGACCACCCGCCGAGACCTGGGCCTGCTGGCCGACAACGGCGCAACCGTCGCCCACTGCCCGACCGTGTTCCTGCGCCGCGGCATCGCCCTCAACACCTTCGGCGAGTACGCTCGGCGCGGCATCAACCTGGGCATCGGCACGGATACCTACCCCCACAACTATCTGGATGAGCTGCGCACCACCCTCTACACCGCCCGCGCCGTAGCGGGATCGGTCGCGGACCTGACCACCGGCAACGTGTTCGACGCCGCCACCATCGGCGGCGCCAGAGCCATCCGCCGCGACGACATCGGACGGTTGAGCGTCGGCGCCAGAGCCGACCTCGTCCTGGTAGACCTCAAACACCCCGCCATGATGCCCATGCGCGAGCCGCTGCGCAGCCTGATCTACGTCGCCGGAGACCGCGCCATCCAGGACGTCTTCGTTGAGGGCGAGCAGGTGTTGAAGGCCGGCGAGTGCCTAACCATAGACCTGGCAGCAGAGAGCCAGGCCCTGGCGGAAGCCCAGGCGCGCTCCATGGCCAAAGTCCCCGAGCGCGACTGGGCCGGGCGGGACACGGATACGCTGGCGCCAATGGTGCTGCCGATGATGGGGTAAGGAGGAAAATAAACGGTTGCTGCTGACCCGGTCAGAAACTTGGGACAAAACATCCGGCGACGACGGTAAGAAAGAGTTGCGAACCCGCCAATATCCGAAAAACGGAACCACTGATGCGCGGGCTATCGCGTTGATTGTCGAATTGTCTTTCTGGGTTTGTGGAGTGAGGGGCATGTTATTGTGTATCAAATATCACAGACATCCCGGAATATCGTTGTAGAATAAAAGCAGCCTTGGTTCTTGAGCGAGAATGCCTGTAATGCCCATTGCGGATCAAACACTCGACGGTCAACCTGAGTTGAGGGAGGAGGCCACATTTGCCGAAATCCTAAACAATGCAGGTATCGGCGCGGCTATGTTCAATTCAAGGCTCGAGTTGGTCTCTTGCAATGATCTATTCCGGCATTCAGGCCACTTCCCCGAGGATCTTTGCCGGCAAGGAGTGCCTTTGGAGCTATTCCTCCGGCATGAGGCGACCAACTCCCAACTCGAGCCAGCTGTAACGGGCGATGATTTTGTTGATTCATGGCTGCGCCGCGCCCGACAGCGCAAGCGCACCAGTGAAGCCCTTACCCGCAACGACAGCCGGATTTTCGATACCGCCCTCGCCCCCGTCCAAACAGGCGGCGTAGTTCTCACCTTCAATGACATCACCGAGCAAAAACTGGCCGAATTGGCCACACGCAACATCCACGAGTGGCACGAACTGGTCAGCGAAGCCGCGTCAGAGGGGCTCTACGACTGGGATATCAGTGCTAACACGCTGACCGTATCATACCGGCTGACCGGCATGCTGGGCCTCGACCCGGGCGACCTTCAGTCAGAGGACTGGGCGAAGCTCGTGCATCCCGACGATGCGGCCGCGTACCGCGAGATGTTGACTGCCCATTTCCGTGGGGAGACACCGTATCTAAAGGTCGAGTACCGCATGCGCCGAAAATCGGGGGAGTACATCTGGCTTTCAGATAGCGGTAAATGTGTCCGAAACGCATCCGGCCGTGCGGTCCGCCTGGTCGGCGCGGTGGCAGACGTGACCAGCCGCCGACTGACCGAGGCGACGCTGCGCGCCAGTGAGGAGCGCTACGCTCTGGCGATGGAGGCCATCGACGAAGGCATTTACGATTGGAATATCCAAAACGACGAGATTTACTTCTCCTCCGGCGTCCGGTCCGCCCTGGGCCTCGACCCCCGCCAATTGAAAGACCCGCGGGATTGGTTCGCCCGCATCCATCCAGACGATCAACCCCACTACCGCGCCATGCTCATCCGTCACTTCAAGGGCGAGACAGAGCGGTTTGAGTGCGAGATGCGCTACCAGAGCGGCGATGGTTCCTGGCGTTATGCCCGCCAGCATGGCGTCGCGCGCTTCAACGACAGGGGCGAGGCTGTCCGCATGGTCGGCTCAACCGGTGACATATCGGACGCCGTCCGACAGCGGGCCGATGCTGAACGGGCGCGCGACCAACTGGAGAAGGCTATCGATGGCATCTCCGATGGCTTCGCCATTTATGACCCGGAAGACCGGCTGGTTCTCTGTAACGATCAATATCAAGCGCTCTATCCCGACATCGCGGATGTTCTCGTCCCCGGCGTAACATTCGAGCAGGTTCTGCGTGCATTGGCGGAGCGTCACACGCTTTTAGGCATCGGCGAGGACGTCGATGCCTGGGTGAAATACCGCCTGGAACTGCGCGCAAGCGGGAGTGGTTCCTACCAAACCGAACTGGCGAATGGCTCCTGGGTCAACGTCACCTGGCGGCGAGCGCGAGACGGTAGCCTGGTCGGCGTATTCTCCGACATTACTGCGCTGAAGCAGGCGGATATCAGCCTTCGCCAAAGCGAGGAACGCTATGCACTCGCCACGGCTGCGGCAACGGAGGGATTGTATGACTGGGACGTGCTTAAAGACCGATTGATGGTATCCGACCGCCTGAATCGGATCATCTCGCTTACCACGGGCGAGTTGACCTCCGCGCAATGGAATGAGCGAGTGCACCCACGTGACCGGGATCGCTACCGCAAAGCCATGCTCTCCCATTTCAAGGGCGAGTCCGAATATCTCGAATGTGAATACCGGATCCGTGACGGCATGGGCGATCACATCTGGGTTACTGACAGCGCCTCCTCCATTCGGGATGAGCGGGGTCGCGTCGTCCGTCTGGTCGGTGCGATCACCGATATCTCTGACCGGAAAAAGGCAGAGCAGGACCTGCGCGATGCCATGCAGCGGGCAGATCATGCCAGCCAGATCGCGACGGAAAAGGCACAGGCGCTGGAGGTGCTATCGTCCAAACTATCCAAATACCTCTCGCCGCAGGTTTACTCCTCGATCTTCGCGGGCCGTCAGAACGTGACGGTGGACGCCAAGCGCAAGAAGCTCAGCATCTTCTTCTCCGACATTGCCGGGTTCACTTCAGTTGTAGACACGCTCGAATCCGAAGAAATCACGAGCATGTTGAACGACTACCTCTCGGCTATGGCGGAAATTGCTCTCCAGGCGGGCGGGACTATCGACAAGTTCATCGGCGACGCCATCCTTGCCTTCTTCGGCGACCCCGAATCGAAGGGACCAAAGGAAGACGCCATCGCCTGCGTGCGAATGGCCATCGCCATGCAGCGGCGATTGAAGGAACTGCAGGCGAAGTGGCGCGACCTCGGCATTCAAGAAACCTTTGAACTCCGAATAGGCATTACCACCGGCTTCTGCACCGTCGGTAATTTCGGCAGCGAAGACCGGATGGACTACACCGTCGTTGGCAATGAAGTAAATGCTGCCGCACGCTTGCAAGGCTATGCGGAGACCGGCGGCATCCTGATTTCCAGCGAGACCTACGCGCTCGTTAGCGACGAGATCCATGCCGAAGACATGGGCCAAGTGACCTTAAAAGGCCTGTCCCGTCCCGTACATGCCTACAAGGTGCTCGGCGTATATGACGATCTGGAGGAAGCCGGCGACCTGATCCGCGTCAACCATCCAGGCCTGCGCCTGCTGTTTAGCTTATCTGCGTTAACGGAAAACCATCGCCAGCAAGCCCGCGAAAGCCTCGAGGAAGCGCTCCGCCGCCTGGATACAGGGTCTTAAGTTGAAAGATCCAAAGATATAGCATAAGCGTCTGCGGAACCCGGCCTTGATGGGCCTTCGGCCTGTGTGAGAGTCTTTGCGAGATAGCGGGTGATCGTGTCCGCTTAAATTACGCGGTGTCAACGGCGCCGTAAAAACCAGCCAGACGGGGCGCTT
>CALKDI010000130.1 GCA_938084065.1 uncultured Alphaproteobacteria bacterium | reverse complement strand
TGAGCGAAGCCAACTCGCCGCTGACGCTGCTCTATCCCGATGAGCATTTGACCGATGGGCCAGAGGATGTGGTTGCCCGGCTCGCTTCCTGTGGCCGCCCGATCATGGCGCATCGCATCGTCGTGCGCTCGGCTGACGGCGTGGACTTGCCGGCGGGCGAGATCGGCGAAATTTGTATCAAAGCCTTAGGCGCCGCGGCGTTCGAGTATTGGCAACGCCCGGACCTGACAGCCGAGGCGATCCGAGACGGCTGGCTCTATACCGGCGATCTGGGCCGGTTCGATGACGACGGCTATCTGTTCATCGTCGGCCGCACCAAGGATATGATCATCACTGGCGGGTTCAACGTCTACGCCCGCGAGGTCGAGGACGCGCTGTTCGCCCACGAAGGCGTGCTGGAGGCCGCGGTGATAGGCCTGCCCGATCCGGACCTCGGCGAACGTATCGCAGCCATGGTGGTGCTAAAGCCCGGCGTTACTCTGAACGAAACGGCCCTCCAGGAGCACTGCCGCGGCCAGATTGCCGGCTATAAAGTGCCCCGACTCTGGGTCCTCACCGACGAGTTGCCGAAGACTGCCAGCGCAAAAGTCGCCAAGCAAGTGATACGCGAAGACCTGCTCGCGCGGTTCGGTGCGGATGGCGCGGTAACAGAGGTGCAGGCGAGTTATGATTAATTGCGGCAGCCTGACTTTTCCATGTCGGTTAGACCTCTTTCGCGATAGCATCGTCATTCTCGGAATGAGAACACTGTCGCGAAAGGGCAAATCATGTTGAAATCACTATCGAAATCACTATCAAAATTACTGGCACCCGCTGCGGTTTTGGCCACCATTGCCATTGGTACCATGGCCGTCGCACCTGCATCTGCAGAATCGCCCGCCGGTGTCTATCGCGGCTTTCTAGCCTTTGATTTCAAGGGCAAAGAGGTCCGTGAGTGGATGATGGTTGCCCTCCACGGCGACGGCACCATAACCTTCGGCGCGGAAGAAGGCCATGATGAGCCAGTTGACCCAAACACCGGTATTGTCACCAAGAATGATTTTGAGGCTGCCAATCTGGGCCTCTGGCGCGCGGTCGATGACTCGACCATTGAGTTCGGCAGCCAGCAATTTCGGGCTGGCTCCGCCTTCTGCAAGCCGGTCAATCTTCATGGCGAGGGCTTGCTGCCGACCTGCAGTTTTGTGCTGACGGCGCGTCTGACTGCCAACGCCAATGTCCGTGGTGAGACCTGCGACTTGGGCGGCACCAAAGGGGCGCTCAGTGTTCAGGCGGTGGATGGCAGCAAGACCGAGATGAACCCGTTTAACCTGGGTCTCAAGATCGACTATTGCTGGCAGAAAATGACCATTGACGGCTTCTTGAAACAGGCCCCTCTGAATTAGAAATAGAGGTGACGGGCGTCCATTCCGCCTGGACGCCCACCCAAAAACGGCGCAATCTTCTCGCAAAACCACGTGAGGAGCCCTGCCATGCCAACGATTACCCCTCTGGACGCCAGCTTCGGCGCCGTCATCACCGATATCACGCTTGCCAGCATGTCGGATGCCGAATGGAAAGTGGTGGAAGACGCGTTCCACCAATACGCCGCGCTCGTGTTCCCGGCGCAGCATCTAAGCGATGACGAACACGTCGCGTTCGGTCGCCGTTTTGGCAAAATCGAGGTGTTGCGCAACGATGGCAACGAGTTCGCGATGATCTCGAACAAGGCGGCGGACGGGCATATTCTGTCTGCCGAAGAAAAGCGGTTTCAGTCGCTGCGCGGCAATGAGGGGTGGCACACCGACAGCAGCTACATGCCATTGGCGGCCAAGGCCTCCTGCCTGACTGCGCTGGTGGTGCCGGGCAGCCATGGCGAGACTGAGTTGGCGGATATGCGCGACGCCTATGACCAACTGGATACGGCTATGAAGGCGAAAATTGCCGATCTGGTCGCCTACCACTCGCTCTATGCGAGCCAGGCCAAGGCTGGCTATGTCTTCAAGACGGGCGAGAGTTATGGCTTCCACAAATACGGCACGCCGATCCGGCCGCTGGTGAAGGTGCATCCGGTCACGGGCCGCAAGTCGCTGTTCATTGGCCGTCATGCCTTCCGCATCCCCGGTATGGACGATGTCGAGGCACAGAAGCTGCTGGACGACCTGTTAGAGTACGCGACGCAGCCGCCGCGCACGTATGCTCATCAGTGGCAGCCGGGCGACGTGATGATCTGGGACAACCGCTGCGTCCTACACCGCGCCTGCCCCTATGACTATTCTGAGCCGCGGATCATGCGCCACGTCCGCGTCGCCGGTGAGCCGGAGACAGAATTGGTTCAGACCGCCCCAGACGAGCGCGCCGATGGGTTTGAGCCGGTGGCGGCTGAGTAGGATTAGCCTACCGAGGCCGGTCGCCGGCAATCGTCACGCGGTGTAGCTCTCGCGTGGCGTCGCCATAGTCGTGCACGGCGTAATGCATGGTGCAGCGATTATCCCACATCACCAGATCACCGTTGCGCCATTGGTGCCGGTAAATCCGATCAGGCGATGTTGAGTGCTCATAGAGATGTCGCAACAGCGGCTGACTGTCCGCTGACGTCATGTTTTCCAACCGTGGGACAGTGTCACCGGGCTTACCGATATAGAGCGCTTTCCGTCCTGTCTCAGGATGCGTACGGACGACCGGGTGCAGGCTGCTCGGCACCTTGTCGAGGCCATAGAGCTTGGCCAGCCGGGCACCAGTGAACTCGGCCCGTACACCTTGCAGTATGGTTTGCAATCCGGGCGAGAGGCTCTCATAGGCCAGATACTGGTTGCACCACATCGTGTCGCCGCCAACCGGGATATCTCGGGCTGACAGCATAGTGATGGCCGGCGGTTCAGCTTTGAAGGTTGAATCGTAGTGCCAGTTCTCAGTGACTGCTTTGTCCTTGCCGCGGTTTGAGAGCGGCAGAACCATCGGGTAGTCATCCAGATACGGGCTCATCGCGTTGATCTCGAACTCGCCCCACCGGGCCGCGAACGCGATGTGCTCGTCTATGGTGAGGAATTGATCGCGAAACACCAGCATGCAATTATCGTGGAATGCCTGCCGGATCACCTGAAATTGCTGCTCGGAGATATCCGCCAGTCGAACGCCGGAAATGGCAGCGCCTATGGCGCCGGTAAGCGGCGTGATCGACAACTCGCCGCCTGAGGGCGCCGCATCTGCAACCTTGGTCTTTATCACGACAGTCATTGTGAGCCTCCATTTGTGGCGCCGGTTCAGGGCGTGATAACGATTTTCCCGATTTGGCTGTTGCCGGTCATATAGGCGTGTGCCGCCGGCAGTTCTGACAGAGGAAAGCTGCGGTCCAGAACTGGCCGTAGCCCGCCTGGCTTGAAGGCGGGCAGCAGGTCGCTCGCGAACTTTGTGCTGCATGCCAGCGCCTCAGCGGGGGAGCGTGTGCGGAAGGTGACGCCGATCAGATGCAACCGTTGGCGGGCGAGCAGATCCAGGTCGATAGATGCCGCCGCGCCGTCGTTGCGTCCGACACTGACATAGCGGCCTTGAACGGCCATGGTCTGCAACAAGCCCTCGAACAATCCGCCGCCGACCTGGTCAATCACCACATCGACTGGCCCGAACTGCTCTGACACGGTTGATGGCCAGTTGGGCTCGTTGGTGTCGATCACGCCGGTTGCGCCCAGCGCCCTCAGCGCATCAACCTTCGATGTTGACGTTGTGGTCGCGAGAACCTGCTGACAGCCCAGGTTGCGGGCGATCTGGATTGCGGCGACACCCACGCCGGAAGAGCCGGCTGTGATCAGAACTACATCGTCCGGCCTAGTCCTCGCGGCTGATACAATTGCATCGTGCGCCGTAACGAACACGTTCGGAATGGCGGCGGCGTCCACGTCGCTGAGATGCTCTGGCGAGGCCATCAATGCTGCTGCGTCGGCCAGCGTATGATCTGCGTGACAGGCTCGGCCTCTGCCCATTACCCGCGCGCCAATAGTCCAGCCGGTTACGCCGTCGCCCAGCGCGGCAATGGTTCCGGCGAACTCTATCCCAGAGGGTGCAGGCTTTGCATTGGGATTGTCGGTGCGCAGACCGACTCGTCCGATCAACTCGCCGCGATTGATACCCGCCCCTGCAATCTGGACCAGCACCTGACCGGGTCCGGGTTCTGGTATAGCGACTGTTCGGAGCTCTGATACTCCGCCGTTTGGTCCAGGAACCACCCACCATTGGCGCATTTGCTGCATAGGATCGAATTTCCCTTTTACGGCGACGGACGCCCAAGCATCCGGTTTGCTTAAGCGATGTTCTACGTGCTTTTGGGTGAAATCAACCGGGTTGGACGCGATAATGTTGTAAGATAGTTGCCAATTGTATGGCTTTGCGGAGCGATTGACGGCATTTTGTATAAATGCACAGCGCGTTAGCGCTCAAAAAAATCATCTCAGAGGAAACGCTCTCATGGAATTCGGCGTTACCATGTTCGCCACCGACTTCTCGATGGGGCCGGCAGAGCTAGGCATCGCGGTGGAGGAGCGCGGGCTCGACGCGCTGTTTATCCCCGACCACACGCACATCCCCGCCGGCAGTGATGAGGCGTTCCGCATCGCCGATAAGATGCCGCCGGATTACTCACACAATATCGACATGTTCATCGGGCTTGCCGCCGCCGCCGCGGTAACCAAGCGAATCCGCCTGGGCACCGGCATATGCCTGGTGGTTGAGCGCGATCCGATCATCACGGCGAAGGAAGTCGCTAGCATCGACTTTATCTCTGGCGGGCGCGTCGATTTTGGCGTTGGCGGCGGCTGGAACAGGCCAGAGATGGAGAACCATGGCGGCATGTGGGGCAAGCGCTTCAAGCTGATGCGCGAGCGGTGCGAGGCCATGCGGGCGATCTGGACTCAGGAGAAAGCCTCCTACCACGGCGAGTTCGTCAATTTTGACGATATTTGGTCATGGCCGAAGCCAGCGCAGCAACCGCACCCGCGCATCTTCATTGGCGGCGACGCGCCGCGCACACTCGACCGGGTGATGACCTATGGCGACGGCTGGATTCCGATGCTGGCCGACCATCCAGATCACGACCGTTGGGACGAGCGGCTGGCGATGCTGGCCGACCTGCATGCCCGCACCGACGCCGCTGGCCGCGATTCCATGCCCATCACGACCTTCGGGACCCCGCGTGACCCCGACCGCATCAACCAACTGCGCGAGGCCGGCGTGACCCGCTGCATCTTTGGCCTCAAAGCCGCCCCGGCCGATGACGTTCTACGCCGGCTCGACCGGCTCGTACAATTCCTGGAGATCGTGCGATGATTGAAGAGATTTTTGACCTGCCCACGCCCGATGGCGGCATGGAGACGTTCCTCTGCCAGCCAGAACGGGGTGACCCGGCTCCTGCCGTGCTCATGCTGATGGATGCGCCTGGTATCCGGCCAGAGCTGTATTCCATGGCCCGGCGTCTGGCTACAGTCGGCTATGCGGTGCTGGTGCCGAACCTGTATTATCGCGCAGGCAAAGACACCAAATATGACCCGGAAACCGTGCTGGAGAAGGGCCATCCGGAGCAAGTGCGCATGCGCTCCGTCCGCACCAAAATGACCATCCCGCCAGTGATGAGCGACGTCGCCGCGATGCTGAAATGGATTGACGCCCAGCCGCAGATTAGCAGCGGCCCGGTCGGCACCCACGGTTATTGCATGAGCGGCCCGTATTCTTTGGCCGCCGCCGCACGCTTTCCGGACCGGATCGCTGCAGCTGCTTCATTCTACGGAACTTGGCTGGTGAATGAGGAGGCGGAGGAAAGCCCGCACCTTACGTTGGGCCAGGCTAAGGGCGAACTCTATATCTCTTGCGCGGAGCATGATGAACTCGCTCCGCTCGACATGGTGGCGAAATTAAAGGCGCTGTTTGACGCCTCGGGCAATTCCGGCGAATTGGAAATGCAACCAGACGTTCATCATGGCTTCGCGTTTCCCGATCGCTATTGCTATGATGTCCCCGCGGCCGAGCGCCATTGGGAACGCCTGATTTCGCTGTATCGGCGGCGGCTGGGTTAAAAAGGAGCTAAGTCAATGAAACATAAGACCTCTCCCCTAAACGGCGACTTCGGAATTATGATCGAGGGCGTCTCGCGGCAAGACCTGCTGGACCCCGTCTTTCAGCGCGAGGCGTTCGATCTCCGAACCAAGCATGGCGGTCTGCTGGCGGTGCGTGGCCCTGAGCTGGCAGATACCTCGCCCGAGGAACTCCTCACCTGGTCGGAGGTGTTTGGCGCGGTTGAGTATGAAGGCATGACGGCCCGCGAAGATAAGATGGTGAAGGGCTTCCCCATCCTGCGCATCGGCAATATCCGCGACGAGGAGGGCAATCTGAAAGCCTCTCTGGCGCGCGTGCCACAACTGCGCACGGACGATGACATCCGGTACAACCCAGAGACCCGCCGCCCGGTCTGGCACACGGACTCGACGTTTCGCGAGCACCCGCCAATCGGCTCGGTCTTTCATTGCAAGCAGGCGCCGGATGAGGGTGGAGAGACCTTGTTTGCTGACATGCGCACGGCCTACACGCGCCTGGACAGCGTGACCAAAGCAAAGTTGGATGGCCTAGAGGCGGTTTGTTCGCTGGCCCATCACGACAAGAAGATCAATAAATACTCGCCGGATTATCCGATCCTGACGCCGGAGCAGCGTGCCGCCAATCCGCCGAACCGTGTGCCGGTGGTGCTGAAACATCCGGTCAGCGGCGAGCCTGCGCTTTATGGCTTGAACAGTTCGACCTGCGCCATCCTGCCGAAGGGCGAGGATATTGCTCAAGACGTGCTGGATATCGCCGATCTTGAGGGTGACGAGCACGAGAGCGTCCAGATCCTGCGCGGGCTGCTGCCAACTATCACTGGGCCGGATTACACCGTGAAATGGACCTGGCAGCCGGGCGATATCGTCTCCTGGGATAACCGGTGTACCATCCACTCGGCGACTGGGTATGAGTATGAAAAGTACTCACGCGAGATGTGGCGACTGACGCTGCTGGATCGAGCGCAGGCGACCGCTGCGGAGTAGGTGCCGGCCCGGGAGGCCTAGGCAGCGACGCAATCCCTGCCTAGGCTAGTCCTCAAGACCAAGCGCCCAACATATAGCGGCGCCGTAATTCCTTGAGGACGTTCATGCCTATCGCCAACATTCTGATCGCCAATCGTGGCGAGATCGCCATTCGTATTGCCCGTGCAGCCGGAGACCTGGGGCTTGGCACGGTGGCTGTCTATGCCGAAGACGACGCCGCCAGCCTGCACACCCGCGTTGCTGACCAAGCTGTTGCGCTGGCCAAGAGCGGAGCGCCAGCCTATCTCGACGCCGATGCGATCATCGCTGCTGCGAAAGCGGCTGGCTGCGATGCGATACAACCCGGCTATGGATTCCTGGCCGAACGCGCCGACTTTGCAGAGGCCTGTGTTACCGCGGGTTTGACCTTCATTGGCCCTGGTACGGAACACTTGGCCCTGTTCGGTGATAAGGGCAGGGCGCGTGCTGCTGCTATCGCTGCTGAGGTGCCGGTGACCAAAGGCATCGACCGCGCGGTAACGCTGGCGGAGGCTCAAGCTTTCTTCACCGGCCTTGGCCCTAACGCAGCGATGATCATCAAAGCCGTCGCTGGCGGTGGCGGTCGCGGCACCCGCGCCGTGCTCTCCGCCGATGACCTCGTTGAGGCCTTCGCCCGCTGCCAATCTGAAGCGAAGGCGTCCTTCGGATTGGAGGACGTCTATGTCGAAGAATTCATCCCCCGCGCTCGCCACGTTGAGGTGCAAATCCTGGGCGACCTTTCCGGCCAGATCACACATCTGGGCGAGCGCGAATGCAGCGTGCAGCGCCGCTATCAGAAAGTGGTGGAGATCGCACCTGCTCCAGCCCTCGACGATGCTCTGCGTCAGAAAATTATCTCCGCGGCTGTTCGTTTCGCCAAATCCGTCGGCTACTCCAACCTTGGCACGTTTGAGTTTCTGGTCGATACCACCGGCCGCCCAGGCGCGCCGCCCTTCGTGTTCATCGAGGCCAACGCCCGCCTCCAGGTCGAGCACACGGTTACGGAGCAGGTCACCGGCGTCGATATTGTCCAATCGCAAATCCGCCTCGCCAGCGGTGAGACCCTGGCAGACCTCGGCCTGGACGATCCAGAGATTGCTCGGCCACGCGGCTACGCTATTCAATGCCGGGTTAATATGGAAACGCTGTTGCCCGACGGCTCGGTCAAGCCCGGCGGTGGCACGCTCTCGGTCTATGAGACTCCCAGCGGCCCGGGCGTGCGCGTCGATGGCTTTGGCTACGCGGGCTACCAGACCAGTGGCCTATATGACTCGCTGCTGGCCAAGGTCATCTGTCACTCGCCATCACGCAATTTCGCCGACGCCATCAAGCGCACCAGCCGCGCGCTGAGCGAGTTCAAGCTGGAGGGTGTGGCAACCACCATTCCCTTCCTACAAAACGTCCTGGCCACGCCGGAGTTCGCAGCCGGCACCATCCACACCCGGTGGGTTGATGAGGAATTGGCCACGCTGGCTGCGCCGTCCGACACCCGCCAGCGGTTTGTTACCAGTGAGGCCCCAGCCTCTGCCGCGGGGCCAGATGGCTATGCCGGCGCGCGCGTTGACAACCGCGACCCGCTGGCCTTGTTCGCTCATGATCAGGCGGTGAAATCCACCCAATCGGCCGCCAAGGCAGAGAAAGCCACGGCTATTCTTACCGGCCCCAATGGCTCAGTTGGCCTACCCGCGCCTATTCAGGGCACGATCATCTCGATTGGCGTTGCTGAAGGCGATCAGGTGCTGAAAGGCCAGCCGATTGCTGTCGTAGAGGCCATGAAGCTGGAGCATGAAATTAAAGCCGACCGCTCCGGCATTGTCCGTCAGGTGACTATGGCTTTGGGTGACGTGGTGCGCGAGGGCTATCCGCTGGTGTTTGTCGAGGAAGCAGACGTCGAAGGTGTCTACGATAGTGGCGAAGCTACCATCGACCCTGACCATATCCGCGGCGACCTACAGGAACTTTTTGACCGTCGTGCGCTGACCCTGGATGAGAATCGACCCGGCCCGGTCTCCAAGCGGCACAATCTCGGCTATCGCACACCGCATGAGAATATCGCGCAATTGGCGGATGAAGGCTCGTTCGAGGAATACTGGCCGCTGGTCGTCACCAAGCAACATCAGCGCTATGACCTCCAAACTCTGCGCGAGAAATATCCGGGCGATGGTGTTGTGGCCGGTATGGGCGCGATCAACGGCGACCTGTTTCCGGACGAGAAATCCCGCGCTTGCATCGTGCACTATGACTACACGGTATTGGCCGGCACACAGGGGCGGCGCAACCACTACAAGCAGGATCGGATGTTCCATTTGGCGGAGCGTTGGCGTCTGCCCCTGATCATGTTCTCCGAAGGCGGCGGCGGCCGTCCGGGTGAGGATGATGACGGCCCGCGCGTCGCGTTCGACACCCCAACCTTCACCCAATTCTCCAAGCTTTCCGGTCTGGTGCCGATGGTTGGCGTCAACAACGGGCGCTGCTTCGCCGGCAACACCGCGCTGCTGGCCTGCTGCGACGTGATCATCGCGACGGAGGCCTCCACTATCGGCATGGGCGGCCCGGCGATGATTGAGGGCGGAGGCCTCGGCATCTACACGCCGGAGGAGGTCGGCCCGATGTCGATGCAGGTGCCAAACGGCGTCGTCGATATCCTGGTAAAGGACGAGGAAGCCGCGGTCGATACGGCCAAAAAATACCTCTCCTACTTTCAGGGCGCTATCGATGAGTGGGAGGAAGCGGTCGACCAGCGCACCCTGCGCCATGTGATCCCGGAAAACCGGGTTCGCCTCTACGATATGCGCGACATCATCTACGGTCTGGCCGATAAAGACTCAGTACTGGAAATCCGTGAGAAGTTCGGCATCGGCGTGATCACTGCCTTCATCCGCGTCGAGGGCAAGCCAATGGGCGTGCTAGCCAACAACCCGCACCATCTGGCCGGCGCGGTCGATAGTGACGGCGCAGACAAAGGCGCGCGCTTCCTGCAACTCTGTGATGCGTTTGATGTTCCAGTGCTCAGCCTGATCGACTGCCCCGGCATCATGGTCGGGCCCGAGCACGAGAAGACTGCCCTGGTCCGCCACTGCACCCGCCTCTTTAACACCGGTGCGAACCTGACAACGCCGCTGTTCACAGTGGTGGTGCGCAAATCCTACGGTCTCGGCGCGCAGGCGATGTGCGGCGGCTCTGCCCTGGTTGGTTTTATGACGGTGGCTTGGCCGACTGCGGAGTTCGCCGGCATGAATATTGAGGGCGCGGTCAAGCTGGGCTTCCGCCCCCTGCTGGCCCAGATCGAGGACCCAGAAGAGCGGATTGCCGAGTTCGACCGCCGCGTCGAGGAGGCCTACGAGACCGCACGCGCGGTGAATGCCGGCTCCGGTGGTGGCATCGACGACGTTGTAGACCCAGCAGAAACCCGCCGCTGGATCGCCAACAGTCTGCGTCGTCTGCCACCAACCCCGCCGCGTGAGGGCAAGAAATACCCCTATATAGACACCTGGTGAGCGGGACACTTCGGATATGGAATAGGTGCAGAGGCGATGACAAATCTCGATTTTGTCCTCATTCTAACGCCTCTCGCCATGCGCGCCATAGCATGGACCCTGGCCAAGCTTCCGGAATAGCGCTTCTCACCTCCGAAATCTTTGATAGGCTGGGTGCCAACACCGACGGGCTCCCAAATAACCGCCCGCGGCAGAGGAACCACGCCCATGAGTTATGAGAAGCCCTACAAAGGCATCAAGGTCGTTGACCTTTCCCAAGGTATCGCCGGCCCATACTGTGCCATGTTGTTGGCTCAATACGGTGCGGACGTCATCAAAGTGGAACCGCTGGATGGCGACTGGTCGCGCATTTTGGGCACGGTCTATGGCGATCACTCGGCGTTTTCGATCGCCGGTAATCTGGGCAAGCGCTCCATCGCAATTGACCTGAAGACCGATGCTGGCAAGCAGGTGGTCGAGAAGCTGATTGATGAGGCTGACGTCTTTATGGAGGGCTTCCGCCCCGGTGTGATCCAGCGGCTAGGCTTTGGTTATGACGACGTGGCGAAGCGCAATCCGGGCATTCTGTACCTTTCGATATCCGGGTTTAGCCAGAAGGGGCCACTCTCCACCAAACCGGCGATGGACCCTGTGCTGCAGGCATTCAGCGGTTTTATGATGGAGAACAAAGGCCAGGATGGCATCCCGCACCGGGCCAACCCGATCATCGTTGACATGACCACCGCGCTTTACAGCTTCCAGGCGGTGTCCGCCGCGCTCTATGCGAAGCGGGACGAGGAGAAGGGGCGGTTCATCGACGCCTCATTAATGGCAGCGGCTTCTAACCTGCAGATCGTGCGAATGATGGCGGTCTACCTGGAAAAGGGTGAGATGAAAGCGCCGTCAGCCCCCTCCGGCACCTTCCCAACGTCGGATGGCTATATTCAGATCGTCGTGCTGCGCGACCGGGATTTTGGCATTCTTTGTGAATGCCTGGACCTGCCGGATATCGGCGCGGACCCGCGGTTTCAAACGCGCGAAGACCGGGTGACGCACTCCCTCTATCTGACCCGCGTCGTCAGCGAGGTGCTGGCGAAGCGCCCGACAGCAGAATGGACTGATATTCTGACAGAGGCCAAGTTGCAGAACGAGGCCGTGCTGGACTATTTCCAGTTCTTGAAGCATCCGCATATCGAGGCGTGCGGCCTGATTTCCTGGCTGAACCATTCCGGCGTGCCGGAGCCCATCCCCGTTCCCAACCCGCCCGGTGCCGAGCTCCTGGTTGATGGCATGGCCGCCGCTCACGCCCCGCATCTGGGGGAGCATACAACAGATGTGCTCTCAGAATTGGGCTTTGGTGCGGGTGAAGTGCAGGGGTGGCGACAGGCTGGGGCGATCAAATGACGGCTTGCCGTTGGGTGCACCCGACCCTACGATTGAAATCGACGACTTTACCTATAGGAAGAGTGCACATGTTCCGATTGGTTCCAGTGTTTACGACATCGGTTTTGACATCGGCGGCTTTGCTGACCAGTAGTTCGGCCTACGCTGGCGTTATACCAATCCCGGAGCCTGGGTCGCTAGGCCTGCTGGCGGGCGTGGCTATCGTGGGCATCGTTGCCTACCGTTTGCGCAAGCGGAAATAGTTTAGAAGAGTGAGAACCAAGCCATGAAAACAGTTTTGACCTCGGCATCGTTAGTTTTAGCAACGGCCCTAGTATCCGCACCGGCATTTGCTGGAGCTGCGACGGTTATATCGGAGCCTGGCGTGCTGGGCATGGTGGCAGCCGCTGCGGTTGCGGGCGTCATCGTCTACCGACTGCGCAAACGGAAATAGTGCTGCCTGAGCCCTATCCTATTTGGAGAATTTTATGCGAGTCTTGTCTCTAGTTGCTATTTCTGCTCTTGCCGCGCTCAGCGCTAGTCCGGCTTATGCGACGATTTCCCTCCCAATCCCTTAGAGCCTGCCCGAAAAGTAGTTGAACGATATCAGTGGATTGTGATTCACCGTCTTTGTGAAGAGATGGAGGCTCAGATGCCCTGGACAGATACCGCTCGCGTTGAGCATAGCCGCAAGACAGGCCGTTATCCAAGCGA
>CALKDI010000129.1 GCA_938084065.1 uncultured Alphaproteobacteria bacterium | reverse complement strand
GTCGCGCCTGCTGTTTGGGGTCTGTATCGCCAGGCCTTGTCTATCGTGGGTGCGGTGCCGACACTGATTGAATGGGACACGGCCATACCAACGTTAGACGTGCTGCTAGCCGAGGCGGCGATCGCGCAGACACATCTTGATCAGGCGATCCATCATGCCGACGCTGCTTGAACTGCAAACCGCGATGCGGGCCGAGGTGTTGGCGCTGGAGCGGGCAGGGGACGCTGATTTAGAAGCGTTGGTTCTTGGTGCTGGCGTCGGTGCTGCGGAGCGTCTTCAGATCCATCGCAATCACGTATTTTCCTCACTTAGTGAGACGTTAGCGAGTATTTTTTCCGCAGTTGAGGCGATGGTTGGTGACGGCTTCTTTAAAGCGGCTGCACATCATTTCATCGCGGCCCAGCCACCGACAGAGCCAACGCTTTACGCCTACGGCGCAAATTTTCCAAAGTTTCTAGCCGATTTTGAGCCGGCCAATGGTCTACCGTATTTGTCGGATTTGGCCCGGCTGGAATGGGCCTTACACGAGAGCTTTCACGCAGCCAACCAGGAAGCATTGACGCACGCTGCGCTAGCGGAAATCCCGCAGGATGCGTTGTTTGGACAACCCATACCGCTGCACCCAAGCGCGCGGCTTGTATCCAGCGATTGGCCTGTTGATGCTTTATGGCATGCTTGTCAACCGGGGGCTGAGACAGACCTCGCAACCATCAATTTGGACGGCGGCGGCGTGCAATTGTTCGCAGCCCGCCAGTTGGAGGATGTAAGGCTTTGGTCGGTGTCACTGGGGGAGTGGCAGTGGCTATCAGCATTAGCCGCGGGTTCGGGCTTGGGGGAGGCGAGTGGTATCGCTGCGGCAGCAGACCCAAGTTTCGATTTGGCAGCGGCGTTAGGGGAGCATTTGGATCGGGGCAGTTTTGGGTCCATCACCCCGCCCGGCCAAGACGATGGCAAATAGACTTTTGAGTGAACCAGGGAAACGAGGAGTGCAAGCCGATGGCTGACAATATGGGTAATATGGGCTCTGGCCCGAGACCGGCCACCAATGGGGTGATGGAGGCGGTGAACTGTGTCATCTACCTCATGGAAAAAATCCCCATGAGCCTGATTTTGCTGTTTGCGCGGATTGGGGTTGGGGCGGTGTTTCTGGTATCCGCCCAAACGAAGGTTGTTGATTGGAGTGTCATCGATGCACTGACATTCAATCTGACGCTTGGCGATAACACGTTCGTTCTTTTCGAGTACGAATACGCTCTTCCGATTCTGCCGTTTGAGCTGGCCGCATATATGGCGACTTATGCGGAGAGCCTGCTGCCACTGCTGTTGTTCGTTGGCCTGTTTACCCGCTTTGCCGCATTGGCTTTATTGGGCATGACATTGGTCATCCAGTTCCTAGTTTATCCAGGTCACTGGCCGGAGCATGCATTCTGGGCGGGTGCGTTGTTGCTGATCATGGCGCGGGGGCCGGGGATATTTTCGGTTGAGCATTGGCTTGGCCGGGCACTGGCTGGCCGGTAACAATTTCGGCTCACACAAGTGTGATGGTGCGTGTGCATGTCTTTAGTGGCGCTTTCATTCAGGACACGCAAAATACACTCGAGCAGTTCGGACAAGGGATGAACTGCTCAATAGTTTTCGAACGAGTGTCGGGCTGTCCGGCACTCTTACCAACTAGGAGAATTTTTATGAGCGTTATGCAGAAGACTTCCGGTGTTGTCCTCGCCGCCGCCGCCGCCGCAATGTTCGCCGCTGGCTCGATGGTCGCCCCGACCGCCGCTTTTGCCGGCGATGGCGTGAAGTGCGTTGGTTCTAACAGCTGCAAGGGCCACAGCGCCTGCAAGACCGCCACCAGCTCCTGCAAAGGCCAGAATGCTTGCAAGGGCCAGGGCTGGACCAGCACCAAGAACGCTGGCGAATGCACCAAGATGGGCGGCAAAGTCGGTTGATCTGACGCCTCTCCTTCTTGAGGTTCTGCGGCCGGGTGCACATAGTGTGCCCGGCCGTTTCTTTGATGGATCATCAGTTTGAAAGAATGTCAGTGACGCCGGATAGTATTGGCAACCGCCCATCGAACCTTGGCTTTGGCCTGGGCTTGCGCACTCAGCATTATGCAGAGGTGCTGGAAGCAAAGCCGGCAGTCGATTGGTTTGAGATTATCTCCGAAAACTATATGATCCCTGGCGGGCAACCATTGGCGATTCTGGACCGGGTGCGAGCCGACTATCCAATGGTCATGCACGGTGTGTCTTTGTCGATTGGCAGCACAGATCCACTCGATACTGACTATTTGCGGGACTTGAAGACACTAGCTGATCGCGTGGAGCCGCGCTGGATCAGCGATCATCTGTGCTGGACCGGCGTGAATGGCCTAAACTTGCATGACCTTCTGCCATTGCCCTATACAGAAGAGGCGGTAGCCCATGTCGCTGGCCGTATCCGTCAGGTTCAGGATTTTCTGGGGCGGCGAATCGCCATTGAGAACGTCTCCTCCTATGTCACATTTGCCCAATATGCCATGACCGAATGGGAGTTTGTTTCTGCTATCGCCGAAGCGGCGGATTGTTGGCTGCTGTTTGATGTGAACAATATCTATGTCAGTGGCTTCAATCATGATTATGACGCACAGGCGTTTATCGAAGGTGTGCCTAGGGACCGCGTTGTGCAAATCCACCTGGCCGGCCACAGCCACAACGGCACCCATATCGTCGATACCCATGATGCTCCCGTCGTTGATGATGTTTGGGCCCTCTATGCCGCCGCGTGCCGTCATTTTGGGCCAGTCTCGACCATGATTGAGCGCGATGACAACATTCCGCCGTTGCAGGATTTGTTGGCCGAATTGGATCAGGCCCGCTCGATCGCGGCGAGTGTTGCCGGCGAAGGGGCCGTCACATGATTGGATTGGCCGAACTTCAGGCGCAGTTCCAAGGCGGAATACTAACGCCGAATGATGACACAACGCTGGCGCTGATCAACGATGGCACGTGGGAGCCAGCTGCGACATTGTTTGGCGTGTATCGGTACGCCTATGCGGCTCGTTTGGTTGAGGTTTTGCAAGCGAATTTCGACAAAACATGGAGCCTGCTCGGCGATGACGGGTTTGATGATGCCGCCCGCGCCTATATCGCTGAATTCCCGTCTACGGCTCGCAATGCTAGGTGGTATGGCTCTGAATTTGGAGAATTCCTGACAAGCTACTGTGCCGAGATACCTGCTGTCGCCGATCTTGCCGCGCTTGATTGGGCTATTGCCAGCGCGTTCGATGCTCCAGATCAAGATTCTGTGGCGGTAGAGGCGATGGCAGTGTTTCACCCGCAAGAATGGCCCAGCCTTAGATTTCAATTGCATCCGGCCGTGCGGTTCGTGCCTGTGTCGACCGAAGCCGCCCGAATTTACGAAGCTCTGTCTTCCAATGATGCGCCAGGCGATCTGGAGCCAAGCACCGACCATACCGTACTAGTCTGGAGAGATGACCATACTGTCCGATTCAGAGCGCTGGAAGCCGATGAGGCCAACTTGCTAGCAGGGGTGGTTGAGGGATTGAATTTCGCCAGCCTTTGCGAACGAGCTGCGGAGGCTGTTGGAGCCGACCAGGCTGGCATGAGGGGGGCAGGATTGCTTCGATTGTGGCTCGATTCTGGTATGATTGCGGCTGTTAAAATAGACTAGTCGGCTAGCGCCTGATTCTACTACAACCTTTTATTGCAAGAGCCCCAAATGGCGCGTACGGTGACGCGCAAACCAAAGCAATGTCGTGTTCGGCGTTAAGAATTGGGAGAGGCCGTGCCATTTTCGAATAAGCCTGAGCATGGCGGGCGACGTTTGGCTAGGGAGGTAGCGGCGATCGTGGAAGCGTCAGATATCCCCATACTGTCTGTCACTGAGCGGCTGCAAAGATCTCTGCTGCGGTGGGTCGATTTTTGCGGAATTTCGGGGCGGTATGAATTTGTAGGCGACGTGCAAGAAGCCATGTCCGCATTGGATATGTTGGACGATCAAGCCTATATCGTTGGAATTGTTGGGTTTAATCCTGCTGATTGGCCCGTGATATGGGCGGGCAGTGCGGTGGAAATTTGTTCTGGCCAAGAGTTTGGTCCGGCATTTAACAAACATGTTAAAGAACCGCGGTTGTTGAATCTGTTGGTTCACGAATATTCGGATGCTGTTCGATATCGTCGGGCTGCAGCACGACGATATAGTGTTAGAGGTTTGGAAAATAATCGCGGTCTTGATCAACTGATCTTCCCATTGCGAGAAAATTCTGCTTTTGACTATGTTCTCGTCCACGGTGAAACTGTGGCGGGTGAAATGTTGTACGCTGTTGACCGCGCCTGTTAGGCCAAGGTCGGTGCGAGGTAAGTTATGATAGAACGTGAAGCAGCAAGCGGCGAACTGGTCGAAACGCGCATGTGCCCTCTGTCGGAGTTGGACGAAGGTAAGGATGCGCCCCTAGCCAGACTCGTTTCAGACCGTGTGAAAACTCAATCGGGATTCCCTGACGGATCCGGTCGTGGTACTTTTGGCCATGGCACATATTTCAGGTGATGATCGGTCCCAGCTCCTGCTTTTGCCGGAGTCAGTGGATGACTATGTGGGACCCGACAA
>CALKDI010000128.1 GCA_938084065.1 uncultured Alphaproteobacteria bacterium | reverse complement strand
ATGGGTTTGGTCTCTTATGCCTGGAATGCCTGAGGAGCCGATTAGTACACGCGCACTTGCGGCGCGATGTACTCAACCTCATCCGGGTGCAGGGTGTAGTTGTGGACTGGGCGATAGGTCAGCGATACGCGCTTGTCCTCGGAATACCAGGCCAGCGTATGCTTCATCCATTCCTCGTCGTTGCGATCCGGAATGTCGTCGCGCGCGTGAGCGCCACGGCTTTCCTTGCGCGCCTCAGCCGACACCATGGTGACCTGAGCGCAGGCCATCAGGTTGTCCAGTTCCAGCGTCTCCACCAGATCGGAGTTCCAGATCAGCGAGCGATCTTCGACCTTGACGTCCTCGATCGCGCCAGATGCTTGCTCGATCTTGCGGCAGCCCTCGTCCATCGAACTCTGTTCGCGGAACACGGCAGCATGCAACTGCATCGAGCGCTGCATCGAGTCCCGAATTTCCGCCGTGGCCGTTGAGCCCTTGGCGTGACGGAACTTGTCGAGGCGGCCCAGCGAATAATCTGCAGCATCGCCAGCCAGTGGCTTTTGCGAAGCGCCGACTTTCAGTGTCTCGGCACAGTGCAGGCCAGCCGCCCGTCCGAACACCACCAGATCCAGCAACGAGTTACAGCCCAGGCGGTTCGCGCCGTGGACCGAAACGCTGGCGCACTCGCCAACAGCCATCAGGCCCTGAACAGTGGCATCCGGATTGTCGGCGGTGGGGCGCAGCACCTCACCATCATAATTGGTCGGGATGCCACCCATGTTGTAGTGCACGGTCGGCAGCACCGGAATCGGGTCCTTCGTGGCGTCAACGCCGGCGAAGATGCGTGCGGTCTCGGTAATGCCTGGCAGGCGCAGGTTGAGCACGTCGGCGCCCAGATGCTCCAGGTGCAACATGATGTGATCGCTGTTCGCGCCGACGCCGCGGCCCTCCAGGATCTCCACCGTCATAGAGCGGCTGACAACGTCACGGCTTGCCAAATCCTTGGCAGTCGGCGCATAGCGCTCCATGAAGCGCTCACCCTCGGAATTGGTGAGATAGCCGCCTTCGCCGCGGGCGCCCTCTGTGATCAGGCAGCCAGCGCCGAAAATGCCGGTCGGGTGGAATTGCACGAACTCCATATCCTGGTTCGGCAGGCCTGCGCGCGCCACCATGCCATTGCCGTCGCCGGTGCAGGTATGGGCGGAGGTGCAGGACAGGTATGAGCGGCCATAACCGCCAGTCGCCAGAATGACTTTCTGCGCCTGGAAACGGTGCATAGTGCCGTCGTCCAGGTTCCAGGCCACAACGCCCTGGCACTCGCCCTCATTGCCCATGATCAGGTCAATCGCGAAATACTCGACAAAGAACTCAGCCGAATGGCGCAGGCTCTGCTGGTAAAGCGTGTGCAGCAGCGCGTGGCCGGTACGGTCAGCCGCGGCGCAGGCGCGCTGGGCCGGTGTCTTGCCGTAATCCTTCATGTGGCCGCCGAACGGGCGCTGATAGATCTTGCCCTCTTCGGTGCGCGAGAAGGGCATGCCGAAATGCTCCAACTCGATGACGGACGGAACCGCCTGCCGGCACATGTATTCAATGGCGTCCTGGTCGCCCAGCCAATCCGACCCTTTAACGGTGTCGTACATATGCCAGTGCCAGTTATCCTCGCTCATGTTGCCGAGCGACGCAGCGATGCCGCCTTGGGCCGCCACGGTGTGCGAGCGGGTCGGAAAGACCTTGGTCACACAGGCGGTCTTCAGGCCGGCTTGCACGCAGCCGAGCACGGCGCGCAGGCCGGAGCCGCCGCCGCCAACGACAACGACATCATAGGTATGGTCTTGAACATCATAGGCTTGCGTCACTGCATCAGCCTCCAAACGCGATTCGGGCAACGGAGAATACGCCGAGCAATCCCACAAAGAACGCGCCGCCCTTAACGATAAGCAGGGCAGCAATCTTGCATGGCTCGGCGTGGATATAGTCTTCGATCACCACTTGTAGTCCCAGTTGGGCGTGGTGAAACGCGGCGATGATCAGGCAGATCAGGATGACGCCGGGTAGAGGGGAGCCGATCCAGGCACGGGCTTCCTCATAGGAAGCGCCGGCGTGCACGATCAGGCTGATGACGAACCAAATAACCAGCGGCACCAGCGCAATCGCGGTAACGCGCTGCAGCCACCAATGGTGCGTGCCGGATTTGGCGGAACCAAGGCCGCGGGCCGTGGCGAGAGGGGAGCGGAGGGACATGGTCTGATTCTCCCTTACATGGCCACGAAGGCGGCGATCCAGCAGACCACCGTCAGGACGGCTGCTGAAATCACAACGTGTTGGCCAGATTTGCGCGCCTGCTCCAACTCCAGCCAACGGCCACTATCCCACATCATATGGCGCAGGCCGTTGCAGAGGTGATACATCAGGCAGAGCGTCCATACAAACAGCGCCAAGAGCCCCAGTATGGAGCCAGCAATGCCCTGGAAACTCTCGTAATACTCAGGCGACCCGGCTGCAGCAGCCAACCACCAGACCAGCACAACAGCACCGGCCACTAAGGCCACGCCAGTCGCCCGGTGCGAGATCGACAGGATAGATGTCCATTGCGGTCGATAGACCTGCAAGTGGGGAGAAAGCGGACGCTCAGCACTGGCCATAAGATGCCCTCAGTTCAATTCGGACGAGCGGATCTGCGTGCGCAGGGAAGCGCACGTGTGTATATGATATTCCTCTAAAGAGCGCTGGGGGGCAAGTCAAGAAATGGGCGGTCACACCTGACTGGTGAGGCTGATGCTAAATAGAAAAAATCGCCCGCGCAGAGTCGCTTCACCTGTTGCGCCAGCCGCACTACCATGGCGGCAACAACCTATCAGCGCCTCACCACAGAGCGAGCCCCAACCCATGACCGCCACAACAATCACCGCCCCCACCATCCGCCTCGACCCCGCCGACAACGTCGCCGTCGCCCGTGTGGAGATCACTGCCGGCACGCCGATTCCGGCAGAGGGCGTCACCACGCTGCATGACGTGCCCATGGGCCACAAGATCGCCACCGTGGCCATCCGCAAGGGCGAGCCCATCCTGAAATACAACACCGTCATCGGCTTTGCCGGAGAGGACGTGGCGCCCGGCGCCTGGATGCACACCCACAATGTGCTGATGGATGAGGTGCAGAAAGATTACGCGTTCGCACAGCAATACAAGCCAACGGAATTTCTGCCGCCGGCGCAGCGTGCCACCTTTCAGGGCATTGTCCGCGCCGATGGCCGCGTCGCAACGCGCAACTATATCGGCGTCTTCATCACCGTGAACTGCTCCGCCACCGTCGCCCGCAAGATCGCCAACTATTTCGATGAGGAGCGGCTGGAGGACTACCCCAACGTCGACGGCGTCGTGCCGTTCATCCATGAGCAGGGCTGCGGCATGGAGATGACGGGGGAGCCGATGGACCTGCTGCGGCGCACCCTGGCTGGCTACATCCGCCACCCCAACATGGTCGGCGGGCTGGTGGTGGCGCTGGGCTGCGAGCGCAACAACCTCGCGCAATTCTTTGAGGAACAAAGCCTGGCCGGCGACACCATGCTCAAGGCGATCACCATGCAGGAGGCGGGCGGCACCAAGGCCGCAATCGACATGGGCAAGGCCGCCATCCGCGAGATGCTGAAAGACGCCAACAAGGCAGAGCGCGTGCCCTGCTCGGCCGAGCACATCTCCATTGGCCTTCAATGCGGTGGCTCCGACGGCTTTTCCGGCCTCTCCGCCAATCCGGCGCTGGGCAAGGCCATGGATATTCTGGTGAAGAATGGCGGCACCGCTATCCTCTCTGAAACGCCAGAGCTTTATGGCGTTGAGCACACCCTGACCGCCCGCGCCCAAAGCGTTGACGTCGGCAAAACATTCGTTGACCGCATTAACTGGTGGCTGGATTATAATGAGGGCCGAGACACTCAGATCAACGGGCGCGTTTCGCCTGGCAACAACGCCGGCGGCATCGCCAATATCATAGAAAAAGCCCTGGGCGGTGCTAAGAAGGGCGGCTCCAGCGGCGTCATGGGTGTCTACGAATACGCCCAACCGGTAACCGAGAAGGGCCTGGTGATCATGGACACCCCCGGCTTTGACCCGGTTTCCGCCACTGGCCAGATCGCCGGCGGTGCCAATCTGGTCTGTTTCACCACAGGCCGCGGCTCCTGCTTTGGCTCCTACCCCTCACCAACGATCAAGTTGGCGAGCAACACGCCGATGTATGAGCGCATGGTGGGCGATATGGATATCAACTGCGGCCCAGTGATCGACGGCGAAAAAACCCTGGACCAGATGGGCGAGGACATCTTCAGCGAAATCCTGGCCGTCGCCTCCGGCAAACCCTCCAAAAGCGAGGCTCTCGGCGTCGGCGAAGACGAGTTCGCCCCATGGCCGATCGGCGTGCTGTCGTAGCCTCATCGTCGCCACCTGATTTAAAAGCACACTTCAAAGCAATAAAAGGAAACACCCCATGGATCTCCACCTAGCCGGCAAGACCGCGCTTATCACCGGCGCCTCGAAAGGCATTGGCCTCTCCGCAGCCCAGCAGTTGGCGGCGGAAGGCTGCCATCTGCACCTCGCGTCCCGTACTGAGGCTGACTTGCAAAAGGCCGCCGACGGCATCCGCGCGAAGCATCAGGTCAATGTCACCATCCACGCCATCGACATTGCCGAGAAAGGCAATTCGGAGAAGCTCGCCACCGCGTGTGGTGACATCGATATTCTGGTGAACAACGCCGGCGCCATCCCGCCCGGCAACGTCATGGATATCGACGAGGACCGCTGGCGCGACTCCTGGAACCTCAAGGTGTTCGGCTACATCAACCTGACCCGAGCCATCTACCCGATGCTGAAGGCCAAGGGCGGCGGCGTTATCGTCAATGTGATGGGCATGGCTGGCTTCTCGCCGAACTTTGCTTACGTGGCAGGCTCCACCGCAAACGCGGGCCTGATGCACTTCACCCGCGCTATGGGCGGCCGCTCGGTCGATGACGGCATCCGCGTCGTCGGCCTCAACCCCGGCCTGGTCGCGACCGAGCGCATGATCACCATGTGCAAGGGCAAGGCGAAAGATGAGCTGGGCGACGAAAGCCGCTGGGAGGAAATGGTACAGAAAAACCCGCCGCCGGGCAAGCCGGAGGAGATCGCCGACCTCATCACCTACCTGGCCAGCGACCGCGCCAGCCACGTCACCGGCACCGTGATCAATATCGACGGCGGCGCGTCCTCGCGCTAAGCTCCACCCACACAATTCCCATTTCAGGAGCCTCATCATGGCTAAGCTAGAATTCTTCTTCGACGTCTCCAGCCCGTGGACCTATCTGGCCTTCGACCGCATCGAGGCCCTGGCTGCCCGCACCGGCGCAGAGCTGGTCTGGAAGCCGTTCCTGGTCGGCGGTGTCTTTAACAAGGTGAACCCGTCCGTCTACCAACGCCGCGAAAACCCGATCCCGGCGAAAGACGAGCATTACCGTAAGACCATGCAGGATTGGGCCGCCTACCAGGGCATCACCTTCGGCCCGCGCACCGTGTTTCCGCTGAACAGCGTCAAGGCGCTGCGTGGTGCCTTCGTCGCCATCGACCAGGGCAAGATCAGCGAATACAGCCGCGCCTGCTTTGAGGCCTACTGGACCAACGACAAGGACATCTCGAAGGAAGACGAGCTGCGCAAGTGCGTCGTGACTGCTGGTATGGACGCCGACGACTTCTTCGCACAGATCGGCACCGATGAGGTCAAGCAGAAGCTGTTCAGCACCACCGACGAAATCATCGAGCGCGGCGGCTACGGCTCGCCAACCTTCTTCGTCAATGGCGATGACATGTATTTCGGCAATGACAGCCTAGAGCTGGTCGAATGGGCGCTGAACGGCAAGAAAGCGGCCTAGCTGCTGTGCTTTGGCTCCGTTGCCTGATGGCGCTGCTGGCGGTTCTCGCCGTCGGCAGTGCTCAGGCAGCAGCCCCACCTCTTTCTCTCGCCTGGCCGATCGATTGTCGGCTTGGCGAGGATTGCTGGATTGTCCACCTTCCGGATACCGACCCCGGCCCTGCTGCCACAGATTTCCGCTGTGGGCGACTGACCTATGACGGCCACAAAGGCACAGACATTGCGCTGCGTGACCGCGCGGCCCTGTTCCGGCCAGTGCCCGTCTTGGCCGCTGCTGCCGGCACAGTGCTGGGTGGCCGCGATAGCGTGGCAGATCATCTAGGCGATACCAGCGCGCTCAAAGCCGCCATAGACGCAGGCAGGGAGTGCGGCAACGGCCTGACCCTCGACCATGGCAGCGGCTGGCACACCCAATACTGTCACCTGAAAAGCGGCAGCCTGCGCGTTGCCAAAGGCCAGCGGGTCGTCGCCGGCCAAATGCTCGGCCATGTCGGTCAGAGCGGTGCCGCTGAATTCCCGCATCTGCACCTCAGTGTCCGGCATCAGGGCCAGGAGATGGACCCCTTCACCCGCCTGCCACTCGGCGCCGGTTGCGAGACCACGGCCAAAGGCTCGCTCTGGACCACCAGCGTCGCCCAGACCTTGCCCACAGCCGACGCCCCCATCCTCACCGCCATTGGTTTCCGCCAGACCGCACCGCTGTTCGACGCGCTGAAGCAAGACACCAACTCCCCCACGACCCTCTCCGCAGAGGCACCGGCCCTCGTCCTCTGGGCCATGGCCTTTGGCCTGCGTGCGGGCGACACGCTCACCTTCCGCATCAACGATGGCCAGGGCCAGACCATCCACGCTAAGACCTTTGAGCAGCCGAAAGACCAGATCCGCCGCCTGCAATTTACCGGCCGCCGCAACACCGGCTGGCTGCGGCCTGGGCGCTATACCGGCACCGTCGCCATCACGCGGCAAAGCCCTGCTGGCAAGGCCATCATCCGGCAACAGCAAGTCTCGATGCAGATCGCGGACTGATGCCCACCCAGTACAGGACCACCCTGAGCCGGTCGAAGCATGCAACCATGAAAAGAGCCTCCGACAGCCTCTGGGTAGAAGAGTGAGGAGCCGCGCTTCGGCCCCTTACCCGAATTGCCGCAAAGTCCGCCGCGCGATGACCATGCGGTGCACCTCGCTCGGGCCCTCGTAGATTTTCATCAGGCGGGCGCGTTGGGCCATCATTTGCAGGGGGAGTTCCTTGGTCATGCCCATGGCACCGAAGGCCTGCATGGCGTGGTCGATGACTTCGCCCACCATCTCGGTCGCGAACAGCTTGATCATGCTGGCTTCGGTGCGCAGGTCGGTCGCGCCGGCATCCTGCTTTTCCGCGGCGTCCAGCACCATCAGTTTGGTTGCGTGGATTTTGGTGGCGGCATCAGCGATCCACCACTGCACCGCCTGCTTCTCTGCCAGTTTGGAGCCAAAGGTGACACGCTGCTGTGCATGCTCACACATCATCTGCAGGGCGCGGTTGGCCATGCCGACGCACCAAGCGCCCATTTGCAGACGACGCACGGTCAGGCGGTGCTGCATCGGCGCAAAGCCTTCGCCGACCTTGCCAAGGATCTGGCGCTCGTGCAGGCGCATATCCTCGAACACCAATTCATAGGTGCGGGCACCTGCCAGCATCTTGATCTCACGCTCGATGGTGAAGCCGGGGGTGTCCTTGTCGACGATGAACGCGGTGATGCCGCCCCGCGCTTTTTTCACTGGGTCGGTGACCGCCATCAGAATGAGGAAGTCAGATTTGGGCACACGGCTGACCCAGATTTTGCGGCCATTGATGACCCAATGGTCGCCATCCTGGACAGCACGCGTGCGCATCTCCGCCGGATCGCCACCAGCACCTGGCTCCGAAATGCCGATAGCTGAGCCGAAATCGCCCTTCACATAGGGGTCGAGATATTTGCGCTTCTGCTCGTCAGTCGCGACCTGGACCATCATGTGCATGTTCGGCGCGTCGGGCGGAAAGACGAAAGGCACGGCGGTGCGGCCCAGTTCGAAGTTCACGCCAACCAGAGCCAGCGCCGGCAGATCAGCACCGCCGACCTCCTCCGGTGCATCCAACGCCCAAAGGCCCAGTTCTTTGCAACGCGCAAACAACGGCGCCTCTTCCTCTGCGGTCAGCCCGCCAACGCCGCCGGAAGCCTCCCGGTCGAGGACGTTCTTCTCCAACGGCATGAGCTCCTCATCGACAAACTTGGCGACAAGATCTTGCAGCATGCGGTGTTCTTCAGCGATTTGAACCATGGTCTTCCTCGAACGCATATCATTGCAGGGGGGTTGGTACTGAAACTAGCTGTACGCCCGCCATTCAGCAATGTGTATGAGGCGCGGAGAACCGTCGCTGCGGCATTGCTCGCGTCGGTTTGACACTCTTTGACTCCACAAGCAAAATCAGGACGGTTGAAATATCAATTGGGGAATGGTTATGCGGTGTTTTACACGTGTTGGTGGCGCAGCAGTTTTGACACTCTTATTCGGTGCCGCAATAGGACATCCCGCACAGGCAAGAGAATGCCCGCACTACGGCGGTGTCGGGGTGGTAGTTGGCTTTGCTATTGGATGCAAAATTGGAACGTATTCCATAGCTGACCTAGAAGCCCATTCCCAAGAATTCACGCGCCTAGCGAAGTGGGAATGCACGGCTTCCGACATAGACAATATAGTCGCTGAAGCGATGGTCAGCGATCCGGACAACTGGGATAACTCCATTGATCTGTGCGACAGTGTTATACTGCCCTCACTCCAACCCCCGAAATTTCTCGTGTGTGATGACGCGGAAGTTGTCTGACACCGTGTCGCGGAAGTTTTTCCAGTCACGCGGGATGGTTTCCCGCATGAAGGCGAGGATTGCGTCGGCAAACAGCTTTTGACTTCGATAGTAGCGATTGTGGGTGACGTGTTGGTGCAAAACGGCCCAAAGCCGCTCAATCGGGTTGAGATGTGGACAATATGGC
>CALKDI010000127.1 GCA_938084065.1 uncultured Alphaproteobacteria bacterium | reverse complement strand
AGTAGCGACTTGGCGCGCGCGGCCCCATTTGTGAGGCAAGCATGAGCGACCAAAGCAGCGGCATCTATGGCAATGTTCTGGCGGGGCAGGTGGCGGTGGTCACTGGTGCCGGCAAGAATATCGGACGGCAAATCGCACACTACCTAGCCGAAGTTGGCGCTCAGATCGCCATTAACGGCCTGTCTGACAAGGCGGCTGTGGATAGTGTCGTCGATGAAATAAACAGCGTTCATGGTCAGGGCACGGCTCGCGGCTATATGGCTGACGTCACCGATGGTCTGGCTGTAAAGAGCATGATCGATGGCGTAGTCTCTGATTTCGGCCGCCTCGATATCCTGGTCAGCAATCCAGCGATGCGGCGACAGACGCCGTTTCCGGAGATGACCTTCGAAGAGTGGACCCAGGTGCTGAACGTGGCGCTCAACGGTGCGTTCCACTGCATCAGTAATGCTGTGCCCCACATGATCGCCGGTGGTCGTGGTGGCCGAATCATCACCATGTCTGGGGTCTCAACCCGTTTGGGTACGAAGAATCGCGCGCATGTCTGTGCCGCTAAGGGCGGGCTAGAAGGCTTTACCCACGGTTTGGCTATGGATCTGGCGGAACACAGCATAACCGTTAACAGCGTCTCGCCTGGCGCGATTGATACCGTGCGCGGCGCGGCGGCGGGCGTGCTGCCTAGCACACTGGGCAATGAGAGCATTCCATTGGGCCGCAAAGGCCGTCCGGAGGAGATTGCGGGCATGGTTCGCCACCTCTGCCTGCCCGATGCCGGCTATATTACCGGTCAGGTGATCCAGGTGAATGGCGGGGTTTATCTGGCCTAGGCAAAAGAATTTGCAAAAGGGTGATATTGGCCGTTGACGGCGCTTTGGGCAGCAGCTAGATACAGCCTCCTTGATGACCGAGCGCAAGCGTTTCAATGCGCGCTCGGGACACCCTGTGCGGGGGTGTAGCTCAGTTGGTTAGAGCGCTGGCCTGTCACGCCAGAGGTCGCGGGTTCGAGCCCCGTCACTCCCGCCACTTCCTCCCAAATACATCCCCAAAATACATTCGCGACTGAGCCATTTTGCGCAGGCGTTTGCGTTGCCTTTACGCGGAGTATGGCCTAAACCTGTGGCATCAATCGCGCGAGCTTGCGTCCGTAGATAACGGATAAACGTTTGGCTGGTGTGGTTGGATCGCCCGTTATTCCCCTAGTTCATAGGCGAGGAATTATGCCAGGCCTTGAGCCACTGTTGGCAGAGTATCTGCCCATTCTGATGTTTCTCGGCATTGCTACCGGTATGGCGGCGATGGCGGTGATCGCGTCGCAGTTGATCGGTCGGCAAAAGCCGGACCCTGAAAAGAACTCTGCGTATGAGTGCGGCTTTGAGCCGTTTGACGACGCGCGCGGCAAGTTCGATGTGCGCTTTTACTTGGTGGCGATCCTGTTCATCATCTTTGATCTGGAAGTCGCCTTCCTGTTTCCCTGGGCAGTGTCCCTCGGCGGCATTGGGCTGCTGGGCTTCTGGTCGATGGTGATCTTCCTCGGGGTTCTGACCGTTGGCTTCATCTACGAGTGGAACAAGGGAGCCCTGGAATGGGAGTAGTCGGCCCAACCTCTAGTCTGGTGCCGCAGCAGAGCGGCCTGGTTGGCCCTGGCGCTGCGCAAGACACCATCTTGCAGGGCGTGACGGACGAGTTGCAGGACAAGGGCTATGTCGTTGCCCAAATGGACAAGCTGGTAAACTGGGCGCGCTCTGGCTCGCTCTGGCCGATGACGTTCGGCCTGGCCTGTTGTGCGGTTGAGATGATGCACACTGCAGCCAGCCGCTATGACCTGGATCGATTCGGTGTTGTGTTCCGGCCCAGCCCACGCCAGTCCGACGTAATGATCGTCGCTGGCACGCTCACCAACAAAATGGCGCCGGCGCTGCGCAAAGTTTATGACCAGATGGCAGAGCCCCGTTGGGTGATCTCCATGGGTTCGTGCGCCAATGGCGGCGGCTATTACCACTATTCTTATGCTGTGGTGCGCGGCTGTGACCGAATTGTGCCAGTGGATGTCTATGTGCCAGGGTGCCCGCCGACGGCAGAGGCATTGCTTTACGGCGTGATGCTGTTGCAGAAGAAGATCAACCGCACCGGCTCCATAGCCCGCTAACCCTGTCGTTCGCTGACGAGGATCCAATCGCTTGCAAGATATAGCCGCCCATATCGAAGCTGGCTTGCCTGACGCCGTGCTGCGCACTGAAGTTGTGCGGGGCGAGTTGGTGGTGTGGGTCAAGCGTGACTCGGTTGTTGCCGCTGCCACCTATTTGCGCGATGACGCGACTTGCGATTGCAAGATGCTGATCGACATTTGCGGCGTCGATTACCCGGAGCGCGAAGACCGGTTCGAAGTCGTCTATCATTTCCTGTCGCACCGTTCGAACCATCGTGTGCGGATGAAGGTAGCAACCGACGAAGATATGCCGGTGCCTTCACTGAATAGCGTGTTCTCCGCCGCGGGCTGGTTTGAGCGCGAGGCGTATGACCTGTACGGCATTCTGTTCTCCGGCCACCCCGATCTTCGCCGTATTCTGACCGATTATGGTTTCGAGGGGCATCCGCTGCGCAAAGATTTCCCGCTGACTGGCCATGTCGAAGTTCGCTACGACGATGAGCAGAAGCGTGTGGTCTATGAGCCGGTGAACCTGACGCAAGATTTCCGCTCGTTCGATTTCGAATCGCCCTGGGAAGGCCCAGAGCGGATGTTGCCGGGCGATGAAAAAGCCGCCGCAGGCGAAGAGGCCGAGGGTTAAGATAATGGCCGAACAACTGATCCAGAATTACACCCTCAATTTTGGGCCTCAGCATCCCGCGGCGCATGGCGTGCTGCGCATGGTGATGGAGCTTGATGGCGAAATTGTTGAGCGGATCGACAGCCATATCGGCCTGCTGCATCGCGGCACGGAAAAGCTGATCGAGTACAAGACGTATATGCAGGCGCTGCCGTATTTCGACCGCCTCGACTACGTTGCGCCGATGAACCAGGAGCACGCTTACGCTCTGGCAGTTGAGCGGCTGATGGGTATCGATGTACCGGAGCGCGGGCAGTATATCCGCGTGCTGTTCTCCGAAATTGGCCGAATCCTCAACCACCTGCTGAACCTGACCGCGTTCGCCCTTGATGTAGGCGCAATGACGCCGCTGCTCTGGGGCTTTGAAGAGCGCGAGAAGTTGATGGAGTTCTACGAGGGTGCGTCCGGTGCACGTTTGCACGCGGCCTACTTCCGCCCCGGCGGCGTTCACCAGGATATTCCAGCGGGCATGGCCGAGGAAATTCGCGCTTGGGCCAAGAATTTCCCGAATTTCATTCGGGATATGGAAGCCCTGCTGAACAACAACCGCATCTTCAAGCAGCGCTGTGTTGATATTGGTATCGCGTCGCGGGAAGAGGCAATGGATTGGGGCTTCTCCGGCCCGATGTTGCGCGCTTCCGGTGTTGCCTGGGATCTGCGCAAGGCGCAGCCGTATGACGTCTATGACCGCATGGATTTTGATATCCCAGTCGGCAAGAACGGCGATTGCTTCGACCGCTATTTGGTGCGGGTCGAGGAAATGCGCCAGTCGCTTCGGATTATCGACCAGTGCTTGGACCAGATACCGGTTGGCCCGGTGATGACCACTGATGGTAAGATCGCGCCGCCGAAACGGGGTGAGATGAAGACCTCGATGGAAGCGCTGATCCACCATTTCAAGCTCTATAC
>CALKDI010000126.1 GCA_938084065.1 uncultured Alphaproteobacteria bacterium | reverse complement strand
TAAAATTGCCTAATGTGGCAACCTGGTGGTGTGGCGATGCTGAGGCCCGCGAGTATGTGCGGGGGCAGGCCAGCCGTATGCTGTTGAGCCCAGCACAATCACGCCTGCTGCCATTTGATCCTGACGACGATATCGTGTACGGCGCGCACCTGACAGAGACCCTGGACCAGAAGCTTACGACCGAGGGCGCCAGCCTCGTCGGGCAGGAGATAGCCAGCCTTTCGACCAGCCCGGCGTTGATCGATGACAAGCTGGTGCCGCGGCCCATGAGCCTGCGCATGTATCTTTGCCGAACCGACAGGGGCTGGCAGGTTATGCCGGGCGGGTACGCGCGGATCGGGCGTACGGAAGATGTTAGCGCCATTTCGATGAAGCGCGGCGGCTCTGTAGCGGATGTCTGGGTGGTTAGTGATCACCCTGTGCCGACCGATACCATTGCGATGCCGGCCACAGCACGTTACCCCCGGCCCCAATCTGGCACGCTACCCAGTCGGGCAGCTGACAACCTCTTCTGGTTGGGACGCTATGTCGAACGCGCAGAACACATGGTGCGCATGCTGCGGGCGCAAAACCTGCGACTAGCGGAAGTTGGGGAACGTGAGGGGCCGCTGTCAGACAGCATTGCTGCTTATATGACAGAATTGCCACTCGACCCGACCCATCCCCTGCCGGAGGAGTTGCTAGGTACCCTGAATTCCGCCGTATTGAGCGCAAGCCGGGTCCATGACCGTTTTTCCATTGATGGCTGGACCGCGCTGCGAGACATCGCGGATACGGCGTCCGATCTTGCGCCATCGCTCGTTGCTGGGGATGAAACAGCACGCGCAATGACCAAATTGCTATACAAAATCGCGGCATTGAGTGGCTTGGTACACGAGAACATGTTTCGGTTCACAGACTGGCAGTTTCTCAGCATCGGCCGGGCAATAGAGCGAACAACAACCATGGCGGCCGTCCTCGCGCACTTTGCGGATGCTGATGCACCCGAAGGTAGTCTCGACGTCGCGTTGGAAGTCGGTGACTGTATTATGACCTACCACCGTCGCTATTCACTCGGCTCTCAGCGGGATACCGTCGTCGACCTCATGGCCTTCGACACCATGAACCCACGTTCATTGTTGTTTCAACTGGAGGCAATGCGCGCCCAAATCGCGCGTTTGCCGGGGGCAGAAGATCATGGGCTTATGTCGCCTTTGGCACGCACTTCATTGAAAATTCATTCAGAATTGGCGGTCAAAACACCAGAACTGGTGGATACCGCCTATTTGGTGGGGCTCGTCGATGAATTGGGAGAAGCGTCGAACCTGTTGTCGACCGCTTATCTGTCTTAATGGCCGGGCAAATGCTCTACGATATTGGGCTGCACATCACGCAGAAATACAACAGCCCAGCGGTGGGGGCTCGGCAGGTCGTGCGAATTGTGCCACCTACGCTGCCAGGGGAACAGGACGTCATCATCGCTTCGCTTAACGTCGATCCCATTCCAGACGAACGGCGGGATCGCATCGATTTTTTTGGCAACAAGTTTGTCGAAGTCGCCTATAGCGGTGCGCAGGAGCATATCGACTACAAGGTAACCGCCAGAGTCCGCAGGCAATCGCCGCCACCACGGCTGCAACTGTCTCCGACGATTTCAGGGCTTGCTACGGAGCTTTCGAGACTTCGATCGCTCGCGCCAGACTCACCACACCACTACCTGCCGCCATCGCCGCGGGTGCCGGTCGTGCCCGCGCTAGCGGAATATGGACGGGATTCGGCACCGGCTAACAGTTCGGCCCTGGACGTGGTCGAGACGCTAGGCTTGGCCCTTAACAGAGATATGCGGTTCGATCCCAAAGCGACGACGGTCGATACCCCCGTCGCTGAAGCCTTTGCAGCCCGGCATGGAGTTTGTCAGGACTTCAGCCACATTATGATTGGCTGTTTACGCGCAGTTGGCATACCCGCCGGCTATGTCAGCGGCTTCTTGCGGACAATCCCGCCAGAGGGCAAGCCTCGCCTGCAAGGAGCGGATGCCATGCATGCATGGGTTCGGGCCTGGTGTGGTACAGAAATTGGCTGGGTGGAGTACGACCCAACCAATGCCGCGTTTTCTGGCACAGACCACATCATCATCGCCCGCGGGCGCGATTACAACGACGTTGCACCAGTCAAAGGCGTGTTGCGTACGTCAGGAATGCAGGACGCCGATCATGCCGTAGATGTGGTGGAGGTAGAGGCCTGAGCGTGACGCCCAGGCCGTGAACCTCAGGTCCGCACTAAGGGTTTGTACTTAATGCGATGGGGCTGGTCAGCCTCTTTGCCAAGCCGGCGCTTCTTGTCGGCCTCATAATCGGCATAGTTGCCAACGAACCATTCGACATGGCTATCGCCTTCGAATGACATGATGTGCGTGGCGATGCGATCCAGGAACCAACGGTCATGGCTGATGACCACGGCACAGCCGGCAAATTCCAGCAAGGCTTCTTCCAGCGCGCGCAGGGTGTCGACGTCCAAATCGTTCGTCGGCTCATCAAGTAGCAGTACGTTGGCGCCGGATTTTAGCATTTTCGCCAAATGCACCCGGTTGCGCTCACCGCCTGATAGTTGGCCTACGCGCTTTTGTTGATCAGCGCCCTTGAAGTTGAAGGCACCAACGTAGGCACGGCTTGGCACCTGGCGTTTGCCTAATGTGATGATATCCAGCCCGTCGGATACCTCTTCCCACACCGTCTTGTCGGCGGCTAGACTATCGCGCGATTGATCGATATAGCCAAGCTTGACCGTATCGCCGACCTTGAGTGTGCCGCCGTCTGGGGTGTCCTGGTCTGTCAGCATCCGGAACAAGGTCGTTTTGCCAGCGCCGTTCGGGCCGACAATGCCAACAATGCCACCGGGGGGCAGCTTGAATGACAGGTCGTCAATCAACAGCCGGTCGCCGAAGCCTTTGCTCAGGTGCTCGGCCTCAAGCACGACGTCCCCCAAACGAGGCCCGGCGGGGATGACAATCTGTGCATTGTCCAGCGATTTGCGGTCGTCGTCTGCCAGTAATTGCTCGTACGCCTGTAAACGCGCCTTGCTCTTCGCCTGGCGGGCGCGGGGGCTCTGGCGCACCCACTCCAACTCCTCCTTGAGGTTGCGCTGGCGGGTGCTTTCCTCTTTTTCTTCCTGTTGTAGGCGTTTCTGCTTCTGCTCCAGCCAGGACGAGTAATTGCCCTCAAATGGCAAGCCGCGGCCACGGTCGAGTTCCAAAATCCAACCGGCGACATTGTCGAGGAAGTACCGGTCATGGGTCACGGCGACGACTGTGCCTGGGTATTGCTCCAGGAAGTGCTCTAGCCACGCCACCGACTCTGCGTCGAGATGGTTGGTGGGCTCGTCGAGCAGCAGCATATCAGGCTCTGACAACAGCAGCCGGCAAAGCGCGACGCGGCGACGCTCGCCGCCGGAGAGTTTTTCGACCGATGAGTTCCCTGGCGGGCAGCGCAACGCATCCATGGCGATTTCGACTTTGCGCTCGACCTCCCAGCCATTAACCGCATCGATCTTGTCCTGCAGTTCGGCCTGTTCGGCGATGAGGTCGTTCATCTCATCATCGGTCAGGTCTTCACCAAAGCGGATGGAAACGGCGTTGAACTTGTCCATTAGGGCCATGGTCTCGCCCACACCCTCCATGACATTGCCCATGACGTCTTTGGCGGGGTCCAGATGCGGCTCCTGCTCCAGATAGCCAACCCGTACGCCTTCGGCGGCCCATGCCTCACCGTTAAACTCTTTGTCTAGGCCCGCCATAATCTTCATCAGGGTGGATTTTCCAGAGCCATTCAGGCCCAGAACACCGATCTTGGCGCCGGGCAGGAAGGATAGCCAAATATTCTGCAAGACAGCTTTCCCACCCGGAAAGGTCTTGGTCAGGTCCTTCATTACGTAGATGTACTGGTACGACGCCATCGGTGCTGGTCCTTGGTAGGGCTGGTAAGCGGCAAGCGCTGTAATGTTTGGAAGCGGCAAGCGCCGCAGTATTTGAAAGTTGCGCGCTTGTACCCGACCATACGGCTCAGGGCAATGCGGGCTGCAGGCTCCTCAAATGGGTCAGATCAATGACTGGTGCCAGAGGACGGCTCGCCGCGTCTTGCCAAGGATGGCCCAAAATCACAGCGCTAACATTGGCCAACCCTGGTTTGTCACACCAACAGTGGCGCAAATCCGCTGGCCATTGCGCAGGCGTGGCAAATGCCGGGTCGTAAATGGCCAATTTGATGCCAGCTTCCAGCAAGAGCTCTGCGAGGGCCAGCAAGGGACTTTCGCACAGATCGTCACTTCCAGGCTTGAACCCCAACCCAACTAGCAGCAGAGCGCTGCCCTCCGGGAATTGCTCCAGGATACCAGCTGCGATGGCGTCTGCGTGGGCAACATTGCTATGAGCGACAGACGCAAACAACGGCGCCTCTACGCCCCAGGTGCGAGCAACCTCGGCAACACCTGCGCTGTCCTTAGGCAGGCAATAGCCGCCAAATGGCAATCCTGGCTGCAAATAGGTGGCAGAGAGGTTGTGGCGCTTGTCGGTGGTTAGTACACGCAGGACAGCAGTGCTATCCGCGCCACTGGCAATCGCCAACCGCGCGGTCTCATTGGCAAATGCGACCTTGGTTGCGCGCCAAGTGTTGTCAATCATCTTTGCCAATTCGGCACTGGCAAAATCAACCTCAATCACAGGCGCTCTGGTATTGCCATACAGCCCGTTTAACCGGCGGCTGGCCCCAGGAAACCGCTCACCCAAGACAACACGGTCAGGGTCGCGTGCATCCTCGAGCGCATGGCCCATTCGCAGGAATTCTGGGTGATAGACCACCTCAAACCGCTCACCGATACGACCGAGTCGGGCTTCCAAGCGCGGTAGTAGAAAATCACGACAGGTGCCGGGCGGCATGGTGGACCTATAGCAAATCAACACCCGCGCGCTCTGAGCGGGGCGACGCTCAATCCCAGCAATCACGGCATCTGTGGCCGCGAAGATTTGGTCTAGGGATAAGCCGCCGCAATCGGCGGACGGCGTACCCACAGCGATCGCGACCGTATCAACCACAGGGTCGGCGACCACCGTGGCGAGGTCCTGCGTAACCGACAAAACGCCGGCTGCGACCGATTTTGCGAAAATCGGCTCAAGCCCCGGCTCAGTAACCGGTGCGCAACCTGCCAGGATAGCCCCGCGTTTACAGGCGTCGGTATCGACGCCGATGACCCGATGGCCGCGCTCTAAAAGCCACGCGGCCATGGTTGCCCCAACGGTGGCGAGGCCACAGACCGCAATGGTCATGGGTGGCCCCGGTGTTTGTCGTTGTGCTGGCCGTTATTTGCGGCCGTAAGTGTCCTCGATACGAACAATGTCATCCTCTCCCAGATAGGAGCCGCTTTGCACCTCAATGATATTGAGGGGCTGGCGACCCGGATTGGCGAGGCGGTGAACACAGCCCAAAGGCAGGTAGACCGACTCGTTTTCTCTCAGGAGGATTTCTTCATCGTCACGGGTGACGATAGCGGTGCCATTGACTACAACCCAATGCTCTGCCCGATGAAAGTGTTTTTGTAGGGAGAGCTTTTGGCCGGGGTAGACGGTCAGGCGCTTAACCTGAAACCGATCCCCAGCATGTACTGACTGGTAAAAGCCCCAAGGACGGTAAACCCTGACATGGGCATCCGCCTCTTCTCTGCCGGCAGCGCGGAGCGCCTCAACCACCGGTTTGATTTCCTGACTTTTGTCCTTAGCAGCGACCAGAACCACATCGTCGGTGGAGACGACGATCACATCATCGACGCCCAGCACAACGGTCAACTTGCCCTCGCTGCGCACGTAGGTATTTCGGCTCTGCGGTGCCATCGCGTCGCCAACCAGAACGTTGCCGTCATCGTCCTTCGTGCCGATATCCCACAGTGCGCTCCACGCGCCAACATCGGTCCAACCGACATCGATGGGCTGGACGGCGGCCTGTGAGGTTTTTTCCATCACCGCATGATCAATAGAGATCGACGGAGCGGCTGCGAATGCATCCTTGCCCAGGCGGAAAAAGTCCAGATCAACGGCGCCTGAGCTGACCGCAGCGCGGGCTGCTGTGACAACATCCGGTGCATAGCGTTGCATCTCTGCCAACAGTGTTGCTGCGCGAAACAGAAAAATCCCGGCATTCCAGAAAAAGCCATCGGCGACGAATTGGGCGGCCCGGTCGCTATCTGGCTTTTCGATAAATCGTCTAACGGACAAGACGCTGTCAGCAGCCTCCCATGCCGTGCCTGGTTGGATATATCCATAGCCGGTTTCCGGGCTGGACGGCTTTACGCCGAACGTCACGAGTTGGCCTGCTGCGGCGGCTGGCGTTGCTGCGATCACGGCCTCCATGAAGGCACTGCGATCACCAAAACTGTGATCGGCAGGCAACACCAACATCAGCGCGTCCGGATTGTCTTCTGCCAAGATGACCGCAGCCGTCGCAACGGCCGGGGCAGTGTTGCGCGCCACCGGCTCCAGCACGATCGGGCGAAGCTGGCAGCCGATTTCTTGCGCCTGTTGGGCGATGATAAAGCGATGGGCCTCATTGCCGACAACCATGGGATGACCGCAATCGCCACTGGCCTGAGTCATGGCCAGCGTTTCTTGCAGCATGGATTGCTGCCCCACTAACGGCAGAAATTGTTTCGGATACAGCTCGCGCGATAGCGGCCAAAGACGGGTGCCGCTGCCACCAGATAAAATTACGGGGATAATGGTCATGCGCGGGCGCCTTCAAGCGGGTTGCCACGAGCCAGCCCGACGGCAGAACCTGGCGCAGGCACCACAGCATGGCCCGCACCCAGTCCCAAAACAATCGCGACCAGTGCGGCGATAGAGGGTGAATGGACGCTAAAATCCACCATTCCGTGCAACAACACCATAGTTGCCACGCCGAGGGCGGTAGCGCCGCATACCTTACCTGCACGGGAAGCCTGGATTGAGCGCGCGCATTGTCCCACAACCAGGGTTATGGCGGCGATGGCCAGAATTGTTGCAGGCGCTCCGCGTTCCATCAGCGATTCAAGCACGATGTTGTGTGCGCTCTGCACCATGCCTTGCCCAAATGGCGGCGCGATGCCTTGAATGGCCAGATCAAAGCTTCCCACACCGGTCCACGGGGCCTGCCATGCGAGTTCGGATGCTGCTGCCATGATGTCGAGCCGCAATCGTGCAGCGGCGCCTATCGTCTCGAAACGAACCACCACGCCAGCGGCAAACAGCAATGCGAGAGCACTCGCAGCGATGAAAACTATGATTAGCCAACGGCGCGGCGGGCGATTCAGAAATACGGTCACCCCAACGCCACAGGCCAGGACCAAGAGCCCAGCACGGGAGTGACTGGCAAACACAGCGCCCAGGCAGACCAACAACGCGGCGCAGGCAACATATCTGCGCCATCCAATTCGCCCGATTGGATCTAACAACGATCCAATCGCCGCAAGAACACCGATCCCAGCAAACACACAAAAATGGTTGCGGTTGGCAAACGGGAATGCCGCATCGCCCCAGTGCCGCACTTTGGCCAGCCCAGCAGGGCCTACCGAATTCGCATCAACCATCAAGCCGACGATCACGGTCACGCCAATGCCCACGGCTAGCCATATCAGCCAATCACCAGGCCGCTGTGCAGCGTGCAGTCCAAGCGCAAAAACACCGCCGTAGGCCGCAAGGCGAATGGCAGCGTCCAAGGTTGCCTGCGGATCAATAGCAATCGCGCCAGGGCCTAGATCCTCGAGGATTGAGCGGGCTGCGATCCAACTTGGGTGTACGGCCAAACCCATCGGCAAAGCCTGCGCGATGCACCAAGCCACCAACATTACCCACGCCAGGGCCGCAACATATAGGGAGCGTCCCCAAGGCAGACGCCTAACCGCCGCGAAATGGATCAGGCCGATAGCTCCGGCAAGTGCCACCAACCCCTGACCCCAAAGCATCTCTCCGCCATGGCCGAACGCAGAGGCAAATATCAGCGCCAAAGTTGTACCGAAGGGCAGTGTATACCTCATGCAGTGCTTGCAGGACGATGTCGTAGCTGGCGGGTGAGGACGGCGGCAGTTGCAATAAGGATTTTCACGTCGAGAAGAGGCGACCACTCCTGGATATAGGCGCAATCAGCAGCAACACGAGCATGGGCGTGCTCGACGGTCGTCACAGGACCGCACCAGCCAGAGACCTGCGCCAAACCGGTTATACCAGGCCGAACCAAAAGGCGATCCCGGTACGTCGGTACAATTGCCTGATACAGCGCACCGTTAACCTGCATTCCGAACACATGCGGTCTTGGGCCGATCAAACTCATGCTGCCGGTCAACACGTTGAATAGCTGAGGCAACTCATCCAGCCCGGACTGGCGCAGCTTTGCACCGAAGTTCGTAACGCCCGCATCGGTGTTATGGACGCTGCTCTTGGCATCTGGATTGCAGTTGGCGACATGCATGGACCGAAATTTGTAAACCCAGATGGGTTTTCCATTCCGCCCTTCCCGCATTTGGACGAAAAACACTGGTCCACCATCCCGGCGCACCAAAAGCGTGATCACCAGGAATACCGGCGACAATGCCAGGACAAGACCCAACGCAAGCAACCATTCAATCACCGTTTTGCCCCGGCGTAGACGCACATTCCACAAACCCTTGGTTGCCCGAGGGCCTGCGGTCGTTTTCTGGCGGCCCCAGGAAGTAATCCCCGTCATCACATGAACCCATCGGCTGGTTGTTAAGCCTGTGTTCATCTTTTCGCGCGAAAGGTTAATGTGAGATTAAATTTTAGATTGAGTTTGAAATGCGCAAAAGTTGCACGTTCACAAAGCTGATATTTGTCAGTCTATGGCTGGCCACTAGCTTCCCTATTTCGCCAGTTTTCGCAACTGACGTCGCCGTCACCCAACGGGCGTTGGAGGCTCGAGGGTATGAGGTGGGGGGCGTCGACGGCCTAATGGGCCCGCAAACCCGCCGCGCCATCCAAGCTTTTCAGGCCGATCACAACTTGCCGATTAGTGGCGAAATTACCGAGGATTTGGAACATCTTCTCAGCCAGCCGCGCACCCTATCCCCTATCATTTTTCAACCGCCAGATGAAAATCCACCTCTGCAAAGCCCAGCTATGTACCAAACAAATGCGCCTCCAGTGCCAGAGGCCAAAAGCCCTAACCAATTCGCAGGCAGAAATTGGTTAATTCTCGATCATGATAGGCACGGTGAACCGATAGGCCCTGCCTTTTCAGTCTATTTGGAGCATGGCGGCAGCGTAGCCGGCACGCGATTCGCCGATCAAATGCGATGGCAAGGCAGCACTGATGATGATCTCACGTTGACCTACGAGAACATAATCGGCCTTAAGATTCAACGCGTTGGCCGCCTCACAAACCAAAACCGACTTGTCGGGCATGCCGAAGCATCAGACGGCGCAAAATGGACATGGACTGCAGACGCAAAGCCAAATGGCTCTGGATCGGCAAATTTTACTGGGCAATAAATAGGGGCACGGGCGCTTACGTGATCATGTGGATTGGCACCCAATCTCCGACACGCGGAAGCCACTTTGTGTCAAAAAAATGTAGGCGCAGTCGTTTTTAGCCCATTTGGGTGATTTTTGGTTCACGCGAAGCGGCTAGGTTAAGCATGCAGGCAATCGAAAGATTGAATGCAGCAGGCTTCGTAAAGAAGGCTGCATCTAGGGTGGCACGACCTCGGGGGCGCGCGGTTGGGTGGTTACGAGCATTAGGGG
>CALKDI010000125.1 GCA_938084065.1 uncultured Alphaproteobacteria bacterium | reverse complement strand
GCGGGTTTAGGCGATCTCCGGAGACATGTCCAGTGTAATCCGACGGGGATCACAAATTTTGCCAAGGGATGGCAATATGTGCTTCGAGGGAAGGGAGTGTGTCACCAGGTTGACTGCATTCCAGCGCAATAGCCTTTGCTGCCGGTGACAAATCACTCTATTCTGCAAGCGCGAAGAAGGAATTTTGCAGCGCACCATAGGCTTGGTTGTCCCGACCGGGTCTGCAGCTGTGTATCAGGAGTTTGCATCGGCATGCTGTACACCGCCTATGAAGCGACCCATGCAGCCATTGGGCCAATGCGGATGGCCGCTGATATGACCCGGCAATTTTATCGTTCGCCCATCAATCCCATGTCGATGTTACCGCAGGCTAAGGCCGTGGCGGCTGTTTGTGATGTGTTTGAGCGGGTAACCCGTCGCTATGGTAAGCCGGAATGGGGCTTTGATGCCACCCAGGTTGATGGTCGGGGGGTGCCAGTTGCAATTGAGCCGGCTCTGCGCCTGCCGTTCTGCACGCTGACCCATTTCCACAGGTCAGAGCAGGCCATGGCGCCAACCCATGCTGATGACCCGCGGGTGCTGATTGTCGCCCCGATGTCTGGCCATTACGCAACGCTGTTGCGCGGCACGGTACAGGCAATGATGCCGGAGCATGACGTATATATCACCGACTGGGTTGATGCCCGTACGGTTCCTGTAAGCCAGGGCAAGTTCGGGCTAGAGGAATATGTCGATTACGTCATGACCATGATGCGCTTCTTGGGGCCAAACACGCACGTTCTGGCGGTCTGTCAGCCCGGGCCTGCAGTATTGGCAGCGACATCGATCATGGCAGCACACGACGAGCCCTGTCAGCCGGCAACTGTAACCCTGATGGGTAGCCCGATCGACACGCGCAAGAGCCCAACAGTTCCGAATGAGTTGGCCACATCAAAGTCGTTGGAGTGGTTTGAGCAGAACGTGATTTCGCTGGTGCCGTGGCCCAATCCCGGCATGATGCGGCGCGTCTATCCCGGCTTTTTGCAGCTGACCGGGTTCATGACTATGAATCTTGATCGCCATATGGATGCTCACTTGCAACTGTACCGGCACCTGATCACAGGTGATGGCGAGAGCGCCGAGGCGCACCGCAATTTTTATGACGAGTACAACTCGGTCATGGATATGACGGCGGAGTTCTATCTGGATACCATCCGCGTCATCTTCCAAGATCATGATTTGCCGGATGGGCGCATGATGCATCAGGGCGAGTTGGTTAATCCTAAGGCTATCCGACGTTCAGCCCTGATGACGGTAGAGGGCGAGAAGGACGATATCTCCGGCATCGGCCAGACGCAGGCTGCGCACACACTTTGCACGAACATCCCCGCCGACCGGCGCAAGCTGTTGGTGCAGCCCAAGGTTGGCCATTACGGCATCTTTAACGGGCGTCGCTGGCGTGAAGAGATCCAGCCAAAGGTGCGCGACTTCATCCGGGCCAACCCAGTTCTGGCATCAGAATAGCCCCCCGCTAGATGGGCGCCGGCTGATACTCTGGACAAATCCGGCATGGACGTCGGATAGTCTGAGGCTAGCATTCATATTTAGACCTGGGAGATCCCACAATGTTGGTTCGCGTGTTGACCCTAGCCGGGCTGGTTTTGGCCAGCGCTGGCGCCTCTGCACAGAGCTTGTCAGGCGGACAATGGGTTGATCTGACCCACTCATTTAATGAGCAGTCGGTCTATTGGCCAACTGCAGAAACATTCAAAAAGACGGAAGTCTTTCACGGTCATACGGATGGCGGGTGGTTCTACGCGGCCTACAACTTTTCAGCGGCGGAACATGGTGGAACCCATATGGATTCGCCGGTCCACTTTGCCGAGGGCGCCAACACGACCGATCAAGTGCCGATTGGCCAGTTAATCGGGCCAGGCGTTGTGATTGACGTCGCGCAGCAGGCGGCAGCCAATGTTGATTATTTGGTGTCTGTGGCCGATATCACAGCGTTCGAGGCAGAACACGGACCAATCCCCGCTGGCGCCATCGTGTTGCTCAACACCGGCCGAGCGGCTTTGTATGCAGATCGCAAAGCCTATATGGGCACAGACGAGCGCGGCGAAGACGCTGTCGCAAAATTGCACTTCCCTGGATTGAGCGCGGAGGCCGCATCGCTGTTGGTGGAGCGAAAGATCAGCGCCGTCGGCATTGATACGCCGTCGATAGACTTCGGCCAGTCTAAGACATTTGCCGCGCACGTTGCGTTGATGACCAACAACATTCCGGCGTTTGAAAATGTCGGAGACATGTCTGATCTGCCGGCAACCGGCACTACGATCATTGCCTTGCCAATGAAGATTGAGAATGGCTCTGGCGGCCCCCTGCGGATTGTCGCTCACATCCCCGCGCGCTAGAACGCATCTTTCCGATAGTTAGAACTCGCAAAGGCCTAACGATGATGTCATCCACCGATCCGGTTCCGGCGATTACAGAGGCCGATGCGACAGGCGAGATTGCCGAACTGTACGCGGATATCCGCGCCACATTGGGCGTGCCGGTCGTCAACCTGATTTGGCGCTATCTCGCGACCATGCCGGGGGCTTTGGCGTGGACCTGGAGCAGCGTGCGACCGCTCTATGTTTCGGGGCAGGTGGCGAATGCTGCTGCGCATTTGCGGCAGAGTCTGGTGTTACCGTCCCAGCCAGCTTGGCCCCCTGCGGTTCTGGAGGCAGCAGGGTTGGATTCCGACGCGCGCGCTGGCATTGGCCAGGTGCTCGCGTCCTACGATCGCTCGAATGCTATGAACCTGGTTGCGCTTGCGGCTTTGCGGGCCAAAGCGAATGGTGAGGCCGACGCAACGCCGGTACCGATAGTCGATCCTGGTGCCGATATCGAAGGCGAACTGCCAGTCTTGCGTCCCATTACCGCAATGCCTACCGCGACCGCCGATTTGGTTCACCTGTTGAACGCCATGGGAGACCCGGACCAGCGCATTCTGGCCAGCATGTACCGCCATCTTTCCCACTGGCCGGCATTTTTGGCGTTAGTCTGGACCCGTATGGCGCCGCTGAATGCTGACGGCAGCATTGACCGCATGATTGCGGACAATCTCCAAATCGCTCGTGGCATCAGCCGCCAATTGGCCCGTCAGATGCCAACGCCATCAGCAGACCTCGCACCGGCGGTTAAGGCTGAGGCAGAGGCCGCGCTCGACTTGTTCATTCTCTATGCCATTGGGCGCATGGTGCCGATTTGCCGGATGCTGTCAGCAGCATTCCCCGCACGATAGGCCTAGGACCCAAGCCTCGCCAACGGGGCTGGGCTCGGCTATAACGCTCTCAACCCCGCGTGTGAGGACGACCGAATGGCCGAGCTCTCAAACCTCGAGCAGTTGTGCCTTGATAAAGGCCTGAAAATGACGGATCAGCGCCGCACGATTGCGCGCGTGATCTCCCAGGCGTCTGATCATCCTGATGTTGAGACTGTCTATCAGCGGGCAACGGCAGTTGATTCGCGCATCTCCATAGCCACCGTCTACCGCACGTTAAAGCTGTTTGAGGATGCCAACATTCTGATTCGCCACGATTTTGGCGAGGGGCGCGCGCGCTATGAAGAGCATGGCGACCATCATGAACATCTGATCGACATTGAGTCCGGCGAAGTCATCGAATTTCACAACTCAGAGATTGAGGCGATGAAAGAGCGTATCGCCCGCGATCTGGGGTATGAGCTGATCGATCATCGGCTGGAACTGTATGGCCGCAAGATCAGGCCGTAAGCCATGCTGAGATCAAAGCGCCCGAGTGGAGGGCGCGCGTGGGCTGTGGGTGTAATCGCACTGGCGATTTTGGTGGCGATGCCTTTGTTGGCGGTGCTGTGGCTATCGTTCACACCAAGTTTGGCGCTGTGGCAGCATTTGGCCAGTTCTGTCCTGCCAGACTACTTGTTGAACACGTTGTTGCTGGGCGGTGGCGTCGGCTTAGGGGCATTGCTGCTGGGGGTGCCGCTGGCCTGGATGGTCAGTGTTTACGACTTTCCAGGACGACGCTGGCTGGATGGCGCACTGTTCCTGCCACTGGCAATGCCGACCTATCTGATTGCCTTCGTCTACACAGACTTCCTCGACTACGCCGGGCCAGTTCAGGCCGGCCTCCGCAGCCTGTTTGGCTGGCAAACCGCCCGCGACTACGCCTTTCCAGCGGTGCGATCGTTGGGGGGAGGGATCTTCCTGCTATCGCTCTGCCTCTATCCCTATGTCTATTGGTTGGCCCGTTCGGCATTTCTGGGGCAGGGGGGGCGACAGGTGGAGGCGGCGCGCTTGTTAGGGCAGGGGGCCTTTGGTGCGTTCTGGCGGGTTGGCTTGCCCCTGGCCCGGCCGGCTTTGGTGGCTGGCGTGCTGATTGTCTGGATGGAGACCATCAATGACATCGGCGCAGTCGAGCATTTCGGCATCCAGACCCTGACCGTTGGTATTTTTGATGTCTGGCTGCATCTGGGACGCCCGGACGGGGCGGCGCAGATTGCGCTGGTGTTGCTGGCACTGGTCGCGCTGCTGGCATCAGCAGAGTACATGGCTCGCGGCGGTCGCAAATTCCACTCAACCGGAGCCTCACGCCAACGCCGGCGGTTGACCAGTGCTCACGGCTGGATCACGGCGCTATTGGTGTCGCTGCCACTGGTGCTCGGCTTTGTCGTGCCGGCAGCCCGCCTGGTGTATCATGCCATGGGCCGGCTTGAGACCCAGACCCTGGCGGAGTTTCTGTT
>CALKDI010000124.1 GCA_938084065.1 uncultured Alphaproteobacteria bacterium | reverse complement strand
CCCTGAAATGAAAAAGAGCCGCCGGCATTGCTGCAGGCGGCTCTTCAGTGTGAACGCGGGAGAAAGCGTTAGACTAGTTCAGCTTCTCCATCCGCGCTTTTTCCCAATAGGCTGGCCATTCTTTTTTGGCATCGATCTTGTTGCCTTTCTCGCGCTCTGCCGTGCGCCAGTCATGGAATTCGGCCTGCGCCTCGCCCCATTGGTCCAGATATTGGTTCAGGCGGGCAAGACGCGCGTCCTGCCAGGCTTGGTCCTCGTCCGCCCAATAGCCTTTCTCTTTCATGTAGCGCACGGTGCCTTCATGCATGGGAGCATCGGCCGGCGGACGGCCGGACAGCTTGATATCCCAGAAATTGCCGGTGGCTGTGGTTTTGCGATAATCGTCATAGGCCATGTCAGCAGCCATGACGAAATTGTAGGCGAAGTCAGCAGAAATATCCTTGGTGTAGCCGGTGATCAGCGGATAACGCATCTGCACCATATCAGCCGGTTTCTCCTCGCTGAGCGCAGCCCCCAGCGTTTCCCGATACGGTTTAACGAAATCGACGACGGCGCGCAGCTTCTTCCAGCCTTCCACATCGTCCGGCGGCACCTGCGCATACCAGAGACCGCGCGGACTGGCCTCGATCTCCCGCATATTGGCGGACGTGGTCACGCTGCTGAAACCGTCGAGCTGATTTGCCAGCACCGCAGTTTTCATCGCGCTGTAAGAGCCGAACCATACCACCTCGACATCATCGCGGGTAAGACCGGCAAAGGCCAGGTAGGCGTCATGCTTGACGTTGACCGACGGGTTGCCTTTGACATAGCCGAGCCGCTTGCCCTTCAGGTCATACACAGTCTTGATGCCGACATCGCCTGCAACCGCAATAGCGTTCGATGTAGGCTTGCCCATGAGAATGCGGATGTCCTGCGGGCCCCAGGTCTCCGCGGCAAAGTCATAGCTGCCCTCGGCGGCGAAATAGGCCTCGTTGGCAAGAAAGCCGAGGGATGCCTTGCCTGTCACCAGCGGCAGCATACGCCCGATCGACGTGCCAGACGGAATGATACGGACGCGGGTGCCAAAGCGCTTTTTGAAGGCGTTGGAAATGCCGGTAGCCTCGGCATAACCGGAAGAACCGAGGTCGTAGGCAGTCCAGACCATAGAGCGGGGGATATCCGGCTCTGCAGCCATAGCGCTGGACACCAGACCGAGCGCGGCCAGCGGTGCTAGGAAACGGAACATGGGCGTTCTCCTCATTTGGCCGAACATTGCGACCGATGGAAAGTTATGACGAAATGGAACGCTCGCCGCTGGCTACTGTCAAATAAAAAAAAGGCCACCGGCCTGTCTGCCGGTGGCCCTCTGCAACTGCCAGCCTAAGCTAGCAAAGGCAGATTACATGCCCAACGCTTTCTTGCGAGCGGCTTCCCAATAAGCCAGCCACTCTTCTTTGGCGTTGATCTTGTTGCCTTTCTTCCGCTCCTCGGTGCGGTAGTCGTGGAAGTCAGCCTGCGCCACTTCCCAGGCTTCCAGCAGGGTGTTCAGGCGCGCCAGACGGGCGTCGTGCCAAGCCTGATCTTCGTCACGCCACAGGCCCTTTTCCTTCATGTAGCGCACGGTGCCTTCATGGGCCGGCGCGTCATAGGGCGGACGGCCAGATTTCTCCAGCGCCCAATTGAACGAGCTGGACGTGGTATTTTTGTATTCATCGTAGGATTCGTCGATGGCCTTGACGAGATTGTAGACCTCATCGACATCAACCTTTTCCTGATAGACCGTTATCAATGGATAGCGATATCCGACCATCCAACGCGGCTTATCCGCAGACAGGCCAGCGCCACGAGTTTCATGGGCAGGGCCGGCAAAGCTGACAACGTCGGTGATTGATTTCCAACCAATGGCGTTATCCGGCTGGAATTCTGGCCAGTAGAGCCCGCGCGGGCTGGCCTCAACCTCGCGGATGACGGCGGAGGTCGGCACGCTCATGAAAATATCAATTTGATTGGCGAGCAGAGCCGTTTTCATCGCGCCATAAGATGAAAACATGTGGACATTGACGTCGGCTCTAGTCAGGCCGCCGAACGCCAGCATCGCGTCGTTCTTGACGTTGATCGACGGGTTGGCCTTCACATAACCCATCGCCCGACCCTTCATGTCGGCAATTGTCTTGATGTTCGCGTCAGCGGCAGTCGCCAGCGCAACGCTTGCGACACGGCCCAACACGACGCGCACATTTTGCGGGCCCCATTGCTCTGCCGCGTAGTCATAGGTGCCTTCGGACGAGAAAAACGCCTCGTTGCCAAGGAAGCCGTAGCGCACCTTGCCGGTGACCATCGGCAGCATACGGCCGATTGATGTTCCCGACGGCACGATTCGCACCCGCGTCCCGTAATTTTTGCGCAAAGCGTTAGCAATGCCTGTCGCCTCAGCATGACCTGACGAGCCCAGATCATAGGCGCTCCAAACCATGGATTTTGGAACGTCTGGGCCGGCGGCATACGCCCCAGATACGGTCAGCGCTGCTGTCATCGCAGCAAGGGTTAAGGATCGAATCATTGGCTATTTCCTCCTGTTCTATGCTATTGGCAAGTTCTGGTCCAACCTACCCCTGAATCGGACATCATTCTTGCGGATTGAGTCAACCTTTCGATCAAGTGGTTCAAATTTCAGCGTAGTGCGGTGGCACCCTCTGGCTTGTCGCGGTAGTCTATACGAGATCGAAATGACTGATTGTCTGGACACGAAAAAAGGCCACTGGCATTGCTGCCAGTGGCCCTCATCTATGACCGAGCGAACTCAGTCGTAAGACTTTACATGCCCAACGCTTTCAAGCGAGCGGCTTCCCAAACTGCGGGCCATTCTTCTTTGGCGCTGATCTTGTTGCCCTTGGCACGCTCGGCTGTGCGGTAGTCGTGGAACTCGCCTTGGGCGACTTCCCAGGCCTCCAACAGCTTGTTCAGGCGGGCCAGGCGGTTGTCATGCCAAGCTTGATCCTGATCGCGCCACAGGCCCTTCTCTTTCATGTAGCGAATAGCACCATCGTGAGTCGGTGCGTCATACGGCGGACGACCGGCTTTGTCGATGGCCCAGTCCGAGGAGCTAGGTGTGGTGTTCTTGTAGTCATTGAAGGTCATGTCGATGGCCTTCATGAGATTGTAGACCTCATCCGCAGTCACCGCATTCTGATAGACGGTGATCATCGGATAGCGATAGCCCATCAGCCAGACCGGGTTTTCCTTCGACAGAGCAGCGCCACGGGATTCCAGCATCGGTGCTGCGAAGCTCACCACGTCGGTCACCTTCTTCCAGCCATCCTCGTTCTCCGGTGGGAATGGCGGCCATACCAAGCCACGAGGGCTCGCCTCGATCTCGCGCATGTTCGCGGAACCAGGCACACTGCCGAACGCGTCGAGCTGGTCGGCCAGCAGGGCCGTCTTCATCGCGCTGTAGGAACCGAACCATACTGGCTCGATATCATCCATCGTCAGGCCGCCCATAGCAATATAGGCGATGTTCTTGACGTTGACCGACGGATTACCTTTGACGAAGCCGATGCGCTTGCCTTTTAGGTCGGACATCTGCGTGACGCCGGTGTCTTTGGCGACAGCCATGCCAACCGCTGCGACGCGGCCCATGACGATGCGGATGTTCTGCGGGCCCCACTGCTCGGTCGCGAAGTCATACGTGCCTTCAGCCGCGAAATACGCTTCGTTGGCGAGGTAGCCGTACTTCACCTTGCCGGTCACCATCGGCAGCATACGGCCGATCGAGGTTCCTGACGGAACGATGCGGATACGGGTGTTGTAGTTTTTTTTCAGCGCATTGGCGATGCCGGTCGCTTCAGCATGGCCGGAAGAGCCAAGATCGTAGGCGCTCCACACCATCGATTTCGGCAATACCGGCTCGGCCGCATAAGCTGCACCGGTCGCCATGACGGCGGCGATTGTTGTTGTCAGCAATTTCATCAGACTTAGTCCTCCAAGTGTGCGCGGTAGAGGCACCCATATTTTGCATGGATACTCAGTACCTGCGGGGTTTCCTACACGGTGATGCCCATCGAAGCAATGCCTGGTTCTGGCACTAAGGTCTCTATTAGGACCATCCCAGGGACGCCGCTACCAAGCTTACGCCCATCACCATCATAGCTGACAACGCGACCCGCCGAAAAACCTCCTGGCTGACGCGGCTGCGAACCCACGCGCCTGCGGTCAGACCTAACCAACTAGGCAACAACACGCCAAATGAACCGATCAATTGCTCTTGGCTGAAATTGCCTGCCGCGGTCAGCGACCCGCCAAGAAACGTAACGCCGGTGAGCATCAAAACCGATATAATCCAGATAAAGCGGTCTTTTTCCAGCCGTCGAGCCAAAAAGTACATGGCCAATGTCGGCCCAAATACGCCTGTCAGGCCGCCAAACAGCCCTGTGATACCTCCCATGCTTAGCCCGGTGGCAGGGTTCTCCGCGTGGCGTTGCTTCAGCTCAATCCGGGCAACACTAAGCAGCACAAACACCGCAACCGTTCCGCCCAGCACGCCACGCAACAGCCGTTCCGGCGCGCTGGTAGCAAAATACACCCCTGCAACTACGCCCAGGCCCATGCCTAAGAACAGCGGCCACCACTGCATCAGCGGCATCCGGGCATGCCATGACTGCCGCATTTGGATGATGTTCATGATGTAGCCGGGCGCGAGCATCAGCGGGATGGCCTTGGCCACAGGCATAACGAGGGCCACCAACGGAATGGCAACCAACGGCATTCCCATGCCGATCACGCCCTTTAACAGCCCGCCCAGGAAGAACGCGACGGTGGCCACTGCAATCACCAGCGGGTCAAGCGATTCGAACATCGTGATGCTTTCTGCCGTCGCCGCATATCGCGACTTGTCGTCTTGGTGAATGCGAGCAACGCACAGCGCCGCCCATCCCTATCTCAGCTATCACAGCCGGTCGCTTTCGGCATCGGGTCCGGTGTCGCGGCGATGTCGACAAAGTACCCTGGGCGGTTCCGTAACTGCTGCAACGCGGTGCGAAGCGTTGGGATCGATAAGGGCTTACCCAAAAACCCACTAGCGCCCTCCATTGCGATGGCAGACACCTCGGCCGGATCGCGGTAGGCCGAAATCGCCAGGATTCGAACGGAGGGGTTCGGCGCCAGATTGCTTTTTCGAACCCAGCGGATGAAGTCTACGCCGCTCATCGGCTCCATCCGCAGGTCGGTAATGATACAATCCAGGGCGTTGTCGCGAACCATTTCCATCGCCTCTTGCCCGCCCATGGCCTCCAGCGGTGGTTCGAGGCCCAAGACCATCATCAGCGTCCGCAACGTGGCGAGGGCGGCTGGGTTGTCGTCGACGATCAGAAACGACCAGTCGTCAGGAAGGGGCGCGGCATCGTCTCCTGCCGCCTGGTCGGATGAGAGGGGATCGCTCGACAACCAGCTGCCCTCCTATTGCTATCGGTAGGCGGCCTAGAACGGCACATCCGGATCAAAGTTCGGCCGGCGTTTCTCTTTGTGCGAGGCTAGGCCTTCTTTGGCCTCCGGTCCGGTGAAGCCCAAGAACTCCATCGCCAACGAGGCGTCGAAGGTCGGGCCGGCCATCCGGAACCAGTTGTTCAGCGCGTATTTGGTAAAGCGGATGGCGCTTGGTGCGCCCTCGGCCAGCCGGGTGGCGATTTCGACCGATTTGGCGTCCAATTCTTCGTCCGGAACGGCCAATGACACCAGACCGATACGCTCTGCCTCAGCACCGCTCACGGAATCGCACAGCAGCAGGTAGTATTTCGCCTTGGCCATGCCACACAGCAACGGCCAGACGATGCAGGCATGGTCGCCGGCGGCAACGCCAAGCCGGGTGTGGCCGTCGATGATCCGCGCATTCTCTGCCGCGATCGAAATATCTGACAGAATGCCTGCCACCAGACCCGCACCCACAGCCGGCCCGCGCATGGCAGAGACGATGGGCTTGGAGCAGTTGATGACGTTGTAGACGATATCGCGGGCTTCTTTCCAAACCTTGATCCGAGTGTTGTAGTCGTCAATGATCTCCTCGATCATCTCGAAATCACCGCCGGCGGAGAACGCTTTGCCAGCCCCCGTCAAGATCGCGCAATTGACCGAATGATCCTCGTCAATCACCCGCCAGATCTCCGCCAATTCCCGATGCATGGTGGCGTTGGCAGCGTTCA
>CALKDI010000123.1 GCA_938084065.1 uncultured Alphaproteobacteria bacterium | reverse complement strand
CTTTGAACGGCAAGGCGATCATATTCCAGCCGGTGCCTTTCGCTTTCCAGGTACCAGGAAGCTTTGCCAACGGGCCGAGATCCGGTTCCTTTTCAGCCGGCCTGCTATAGAATGTCCGCGCATATTGCTGGTCGGTTTTTTGATCTGCCATCGTCATTACCCCTTTTTGTCATGTCACGATACGGACGCCAACAGCGGCGTCGGCATTGAACCTATGGGTCCAAATCAATGCTCACATCCCTCATATGAATTACACCGTCATAGATTTCAAAGAATGATTGCCTGTACGCGGCAACCATTTGCCAACAGCCCCCGGATCGGGCTAAAGCGGCCTACCTTAATCCAGATCCTGTCTTTTAGGAATTGTTATGCCCACTATCCTCATCACTGGTGCCAACCGCGGCATCGGCCTCAACCTTGCACGCCTTTACGCTGCTGACGGCTGGAAGGTCATCGGCACGGCCCGCAAGCCCGCCGACGCCACCGAACTAGCCGCCCTGCCCGGCAACATCTCGGTCGAGGCGCTGGAGGTCACTGACCACGCCGCCATCAAAGCGCTGGCCGCCAAACTGGCACGCGAGGCCATCGATGTGCTCTGGAACAATGCCGGCGTCATCGGTCGTAACGCCGCCACCCTCGGCTCCATCGATGCGGACGAGCTGCGCGAGACGCTGATGATCAACATCTACGCCCCCATCCTCATCGGCGAGGCCTTCACCGCGCATGTGGTGGCCAGCCAGCAGAAGAAGATGGCCTTCACCTCCTCCAAACTCGGCTCTATCGCGGAGAACAGCGGCGGACGCTATGCCTATGGTCCCTCCAAAGCCGGCCTCAACATGGCTTGCATGTCGTTTGCTGGCGATCTGCGCAGCAATGGCGTGATCGTCCTGCCGCTGCATCCAGGCCATGTGGCCACCGACATGGGCGGCGCCTCCGCCCCCGTCACTCCGGACCAGAGCGCCAGCGGCATGAAAGCCATCGTCGATAAGGCCACATTGGCCGACAGCGGCAAGTTCGTGGATTACCAGGGCGCGTCTATCCCCTGGTAGCCGCTACCGAAGGCCTCCTTGCACTCCCGGCCAAATAAGGCCAAGAATTGGCGCAACGCTACCGGAGGTTCTGCCAACCATGCCAGTGATCGAGAGCGCTCTGCGCCCGCGCTCAAAAGAGTTTCGTGCCAATGTTGCCGCCATGCGGTCTGTTGTCGATGACCTCCGCGCTAAGGTGGATCAGGTCAAGCTGGGCGGTGGCGAGCGGTCGCGCGCGCGCCATGTCTCGCGCGGCAAGCTGCTGCCGCGGGACCGGGTGCACGGCCTGATCGACCCCGGTGCGCCGTTCCTGGAGTTCAGCCAACTCGCCGCGTTCGGCATGTATGGCGACGAGGCACCCGGCGCCGGCATCGTCACCGGCATTGGCCGTGTGTCTGGCGTTGAGTGTGTGATCGTAGCCAACGACGCGACGGTCAAAGGCGGCACCTATTACTCGATGACGGTGAAAAAGCATCTGCGCGCGCAGGAAATAGCGATGCAGAACCGCTTGCCGTGCATCTATCTGGTCGACTCTGGCGGCGCCAACCTGCCGGAGCAGGACGAGGTCTTCCCCGACCGCGAGCATTTCGGCCGCATCTTCCACAACCAGGCCAATATGAGTGCCGCACGCATCCCTCAGATCGCAGCGGTCTTGGGCTCCTGCACCGCTGGCGGCGCCTATGTGCCGGCCATGTCGGATGAGGCGGTGATCGTCAAGAACCAGGGCACCATCTTCCTCGGCGGCCCGCCTCTGGTGAAAGCTGCCACGGGCGAAGAGGTCAGCACAGAGGATTTGGGCGGCGGGGATATGCACAGCCGCACCTCCGGCGTGACCGACCATCTGGCGTTGAACGACGACCACGCTCTGGCCATCGTCCGTCAGATCGTCGCCAATCTGAACTGGCAAAAGACACCAAACATCTCTATCGAGCCGCCACGCGAGCCCCTCTATGACCCGGAAGAATTGTACGGTGTCGTGCCCGCGGACCTGAAACAGCCCTATGACGTGCGCGAACTGATCGCCCGCGTCGTCGATGGCTCTGAATTCGACGAGTTCAAACAGCTCTACGGCACCACTCTGGTCTGCGGCTTTGCCCGACTGTTCGGCTACCCCGTCGGCGTGATCGCCAACAACGGCATCCTGTTCAGTGAGAGCGCTCAAAAGGGTGCACACTTCGTCGAGTTGTGCAGCCAACGCGGCATCCCCCTGATATTCCTGCAAAACATCACCGGCTTTATGGTCGGCAAGAAGTATGAGCAAGGCGGCATTGCCAAGGACGGTGCGAAGATGGTCATGGCTGTCGCCAATGCCCGTGTACCGAAGCTGACAGTGATTGTCGGCGGATCATTCGGCGCCGGCAACTATGCCATGTGTGGCCGCGCCTACTCACCCAGGTTCCTGTGGATGTGGCCGAACGCCCGCATCTCAGTGATGGGCGGAGAGCAGGCCGCCAACGTGCTCGCCACCGTCCGCGACGATGTTATGGCCCGCGGCGGCAAAGACTGGGACCCTGGCGAACGCGAGGCCTTCATGCAGCCAATCCGCGACCAGTACGAGACGCAGGGTCACCCCTACTACGCCAGCGCGCGGCTGTGGGACGACGGCATCATCGACCCAGCGGAGACCCGCATGGTGCTGGGTCTGAGCTTGAGCGCCGCCTTGAACACGCCGGTTGAGGAGACGCCATTCGGCGTCTTCCGGATGTAGGAGGAAGTCTGAAATGTTCCGAACTCTCCTCATCGCCAACCGCGGCGAGATCGCCTGTCGTATCGCCCGTACTGCTCACCGCATGGGCATGCGCACCATCGCGGTTTATTCTGAGGCCGACCGTGACGCACTCCACGTGCAGTCATGCGACGAGGCCGTCTGCATCGGCCCCGCCGACGCGCGCGAGAGCTATCTCAAAATTCCGAACATCATCGCCGCAGCCCAGCGCACGGGCTCGGATGCAGTCCACCCCGGCTATGGCTTTTTATCAGAGAACGCTGCCTTCGCTCAGGCAGTGATTGATGCAGGCCTGATCTGGGTTGGCCCACCGCCGGCTGCCATCAACTCCATGGGCTCGAAGAGCGGCGCGAAAGCAATCCTGGAACCAGCAGGCGTGCCAATGGTTCCCGGCTATCATGGCGACAACCAGGACCCGGATTTTCTACTGTCCAAAGCCGAGGAGATCGGCTTTCCCGTCCTGATCAAGGCCGTATCCGGCGGTGGCGGGCGCGGCATGCGCATCGTTGAAAATGCCGACGACTTCGTCAAACTGCTCGAAACGGCGCAACGAGAGGCTCTGGGCGCGTTTGGCGACCCAACCGTGCTGCTGGAGAAATATCTGCAACGGCCCCGCCATGTTGAAGTTCAGGTGTTCGCAGACAGCCACGGCCAGGTCGTTCACTTGTTCGAGCGCGATTGCTCGATCCAACGCCGCCATCAGAAGGTGATTGAGGAGGCCCCTGCCCCGGGTCTCTCGAACCAGACATCGGCGGCCATCGGCCAGGCGGCGGTGAACGCCGCCAGCGCCATCGACTATGTCGGCGCAGGCACCTGCGAATTCCTGATGGATGCGGACCAGAACTTCTACTTCATCGAGATGAACACTCGCCTGCAGGTCGAGCATCCGGTGACCGAATGGATCACTGACACCGACCTGGTCGAATGGCAGTTGCGCGTCGCCGCAGGTGAGCCTTTGCCGCTCAGCCAGGCTGATATCCGCCTGCATGGCCACGCCATTGAGGTGCGCCTCTATGCGGAGGACCCATCCCGTGGGTTCCTGCCGCAGACCGGCAAGTTGGAGGTTCTAAAATTCCCGGAACATGACGGCTTTGTTCGCGTCGATACTGGCGTGGTTCAGGGCGATGTGGTCTCGCCCCACTACGACCCGATGATCGCCAAACTGGTGGTCCGCGGCGAGAACCGGGCGCAGGCTGTCGCGCGGCTGCGCTCCGCCCTGGCGGATACTCAGATCGCCGGCGTCACCACCAACCGGGCGTTCTTGCATGCGGTCGCCCGGCACCCATCCTTCGCCGATGGTGACGTGCACACGCACTTCATTGAGCAACACGGCGCCGACCTGAACGTGACCCTGCCAAACCCATCGGACGAGGTGGTTGCAGCCGCGGTGCTAGCCCTGCTCGACCAGCGCCGGGCCGAGGCGGAGACGCGGGCGGCTCGCACAGCCGATCCCTACTCCCCCTGGAACAGCACTCAAGGCTGGCGCTTGAACGAGCGCATCCACGAGACGGTGGAACTGGATTGGGACGAACAGCGCTACACCATTGAGGTCGCCTATAACGGCAGCGAATACCACATGACCCTGCCCACATCGCCCGCGAACACTCGCGTTGTTCATCGTGAGCCAGGCCGTCTGGGTGTGGAGATCGCCGGGCGTCGCTTCAATGTGGGCGTGCATGTGGAGGGCTCGGCTATTTCGGTCATGGCGCGGCGCGGCACCTACCGCTTTGCCGTGCACGACCCAGGCACCGCCGCCATGGGCCAGGATGCAAGCGGCGGCAAGCTCACCGCGCCAATGCCGGGTAAGGTGACCAAGGTGCATGTGGAGGTCGGTGCCAAGGTGAAGAAGGGCGCGGCCCTCCTGACGCTCGAGGCTATGAAAATGGAACACACCATCACCGCTCCCGCTGATGGCGCCGTCTCCACCCTGCGCTTTGGCGAGGGCGATCAGGTGGATGAGGGTGTGGAGTTGGTGGCGTTCGAGGCGGGGTAATGGAGTTAACCGCCAATTTCTGCTAGATTGGCACTAGCTCAATTGGAGGATTCCATCGGCATGCCCAAACCCGTCTATTATGAAGATTTGGTTGTTGGAGAGACCCTGTGGGGAGACGAAGTCTTTGTCGATCCAGAGGAAATGATGGACTACAATCGGCGCAATGACCCCTGGCGAATTCATGTTGATCCCGATTTTGCAGCCAGGTCTCCATTTGGCAGTGTTATCGCAAGCGGTGGCTTTTCAATCACACTGCTCTATCGTTCCATGACAAGCATCTACAATAATGAACAACAGGCGTGGGAGTTCTTGGGCGGGTTGAGCTGGGATCTGAAGTTTTCTGCTCCGGTGCGTCCTGGCGACCGAATGAGAAGTCGGGTGACCGTTGAAAGCAAGAGATTGTCCAGCAAACCGGGCCGCGGTGTGGTGAACAATCGCCTCGAGTTGTGCCACCAAGATGGCAGCGCAGCGCTTGCAATTGACGGAGTTTTCCTAATCGCTACCCGACCGACCGAGGCCTAATCCTGCAACAATGAGCCCTCTGCCCGCTTGGCCCTACTTCG
>CALKDI010000122.1 GCA_938084065.1 uncultured Alphaproteobacteria bacterium | reverse complement strand
TCCAATGATGCGCCAATCTGGTTGCCGGCCAGCGCACCGATTGCTGCGCCGGCTATCACGGCTGCCGCTTTGCCGGAGCCCTTGCCGATAGTCGAGCCCAACAGGCCGCCAGCAACACCGCCAAGTACGGTGCCTGCTGTTTGTTTGCCGTTGCCGCCTTCGCAGGCAGCTAACGCCAACGGAAGAACCAGGATCAGTGCGAAACGTCGCATATGCTTTGTCCTCAATAGGCGGAGCCGCAGCTTCCGCTCGGCCCCTATGATGGTTTCTCGGTATAGGAGATAGGAAGTGATGTCTCAATTTGCTATGAAGGAATTGTCCCTGCCCGCTCAATTCCTGGTTAACACAATGGATGCATCCACCGATCCTATCGCCCAATTCCATGCTTGGATGGCAGACGCATCGGCTAGTGAGCCGAACGATCCGAACGCAATGTCAGTCGCAACAGTCACTGCAGATGGGCAGCCATCGGTTCGAATTCTGCTACTGAAAGGCGTCGAAAATGGGGCGTTTCAATTTTTTACCAATTACGAAAGCCGCAAGGCAGGCGAGTTGGTAAACGGCAAAGCTGCATTGTGCTTCCACTGGAAGACGTTGCGCCGCCAGGTGCGCGTTGTTGGTCCAGTCGAAAAAGTGCCTGCCGCGGCCTCCGACGCCTATTTCGGTGTGCGACAGCGTGGCAGCCAGATCGGCGCGCATGCGTCGCTGCAATCGCAACCGCTGGCGTCACGGGATGTGCTGGTGCAGGCCGTCGCCGATGTTGAGGCGCGCTATGCCGAACAGGACGTACCCCGGCCAGAAAACTGGGGCGGATATCAGGTGATTCCGTCAGAGATTGAGTTCTGGCTGGATCAACCCTACCGCTTGCATGATCGGTTTGTGTTCACACGGGCTGGCAACGGGTGGCAGATGCAGCGCCTCTACCCCTGATAGTGTGTAATTTGGGATAACAGGGTCGCTATTCGGCCTGGGAGGTTTCCGCCCTCAGGGCCGCATCCACCTGTTCGCGAACGATCCTATCTAGGTTGGCATCCAGCCATTCGGTCAGCAGCGGGCGTAAGGCCTCCTGCACCAAAGCATCCAACGGCCGATTGGAGACCGTCAAACGGTCATCAGTTGTATGCGCCGATTGCGCCACCTCGCGTGCGTCAAGCTTTGCCAACGCTCCGCTGATGGATCGGTCTATGCCTGCGGCCAGGGTCTCAGGCGGAGCAGGATCATCGACCGGATCGGTCAACAGCAGCGGCTGATCCTGCCGCGGCGCGGTTGCTCTTGGGCCAGTGTCTTCGCCCATCAACCGGCGAATATCCGCCGAGAGTTTGTCGTCGTGTCCGTCACTCATCGTCTCTAACCTTGACCGTCAGCGGGGGTCTTTGGGCTATTTGTCTACCGGCCGCCAGGGGCTGCCAACGCCTGTGCCCAACCATTTGCCGCGAACGCGCTGATAATGCTCTTGCACGTCATACCGCGGCACATCCAGGTTCAAGGCCTCAGCTGACAACAAGCCAACCGCAGAGGCGAGGGACAGCGATGCGACCACTTCATCCCGCTGTGCCCGAACCAGATCGACACGCGCGTTCAGCAATTCTTGCTCGGCGTCCAACACATCCAGCACGGTGCGGGTGCCGACTAATGCTTCCTGTTTCACACCATCGAGGGCGATTTCCTGTGCCCGCACCTCATCCCGCAAGGCTTCGATGCGATTGCGGGTCGCGGACAATTGTTCCCAGCCTGCAGTAGCGCTTTCAACAGCAGCACGACGCGCTTCCTCAATCTGGATCATCCGCTGTGAGGCAACTTGCTTGGCCTGACGCACACGGGAGCGGACGGAGCCGGACTGGTACAACGGGATCGTCACCTGAGCTGTAGCTTGGGCCGAGAAGGCGTTGCTATTGGCCGACAAAGTTTCATAATTATGGCGCAGTTGTCCAACCAGCGATGCTGACGGTAGCATCTCGCCGCCAACGATATCCACGTTGTGCGAGGCAGCTTGGTGGGTGAAAACGGCCTGGACCACAGCTGGATTATCGACCTGGCTGCGCTCGATCGCCTCTTTTCGCGATTGCGGTAGGTTCGCCAGAACTTGCGGCTGGACCAAGACGCCCGGTGCAATCCCGACAATCTGCTCGTAATCGGCGCGGGATGTCTCAAGATTGCCTTCTGCTGCACGTCGATCGGCGATAGCGCGGGAAACACGAGCCTCACCCTGGCTAACGTCGGTGCGGGTCACCTCACCCACCTGAAAGCGGTCGCGGGTTGCCTGCAACTGGCGGCGCAGCACTTCCTCATTGCGAATATTGAGATCGACCACCGCCTGATCCCGGACCACGTTCATGTAGGCGGTGCCGGCTTGCTGGAACACGTTCTGCTCCACCAACAACAGGCCAGACCGCTCACCCAACACCTGGTTTTCCGCTTGGGAGAGCGATGCCTGGTTTCGACCGCCTCGATACAGCGGCTGGTTCACCTCCAGCTGCATTGATGTTGGCGTTCGTGTTTGGTGCTGATCCACAGAAGGGTCAGTGTTGAAATAACCAGCACCAACCGACGCAGTGCCGGTGACCGTCGGTCGCCACAAGCTCAACGCCTGATTGACGTTTTCATCGACTCCCCGCAATTGGGCGCGCCGCGCTTCCAATGTTGGGTTGGTGGTGTAGGCAGAGGAAAAGGATTCCAACAATGTCTGGCTGAGGGCCTGGCTGGATGCTCCGCAACCGACCGCCAAGGACAAAACCGCGATGCTAGTGAAGCGTCTCAAAACACAAACTCCCGTACCTGATCAAATTCCGCTAGCGATGGCACATTAGCATCAAACACAGCCTGCGCCGCAACACCGCCTGGCGTGTTTTGCAATACAGTCGCAACCGGCACCCCGTTTGCACCAATTACCGCAGCAACCAGGCGGCCTTCTGGCGCCAATTGAGCCAGCAAACTATCTGGCACTTGTTCAACGGCGCCTTCGATAACAATTATGTCATATGGGGCTTGCTTCTGCCAACCGTCGGCTAGGTTGCCTTCTGCGACGACAACATTGTCGGCCTCAACGCTGGCCAGAGCAGTTTCGGCTGCTGCAACCAGGTCCGATTGGCTCTCAAAAGCGACCACCGCACTGACAAGCTGACCAAGAATAGCGGCGCCATAACCGGTTCCGGCCCCCACCAGCAGGACCAAATCCGTCGCCGCAGGCGCAGCCAATTGGTATAACCGCGCGGCAATCAAAGGGGCAGACAGCCAACGGCCCGCGCCCAGCGGCAAAGCCTCATCAATATAGGCCACCGACCGGCGACCTGGGGGCACAAAGACTTCCCGTGGTATTGCGCCCATCGCAGCCACCAATTCTGCATTGGTAACTTTGCTGGTACGCAACTGGCTATCCACCATGTTCCGGCGGGCAAGGGTATAGTCGGTCATCGCGGGCGTTTGTCCGTAGTCATCAAAGCAGGGATTGTGTTGAGGGCATGGTCAAAGCGACCGTGCGCCTACCACTGTGCCATACCTTGTCGGTAGGCACGAAAGCATTGCCGCCCACTATACCCGAGTCGGTGTGGCATTCCAATTTTTTGTCAGCGCGAACGCGATTAGCTGTGTGTTACATTAGGCAGATAGGGCTTGACCGTAAGGGACCTTGGCTCTATGCACCCGGCTCTGGCCCCGAACGCTGCATTTGCCGCGGGACTGCTGGGTTGGCGCGATGGCAGAGTGGTTATGTAGAGGACTGCAAATCCTCGTAGACCGGTTCGATTCCGGTTCGCGCCTCCAATGCTCGGCATAACTAATTGCAAACAAATATATTATTTAGGGACCTAATTATAATCCCGCCCTTAAATCCGCCCTTAAGAAAACTCTCATTCTTGGCCACTTGCGGCCCCATTCCCTCAAAGCCTTCCCATGAGATCAAAGGCCGACTTGGACATCGGCAGGCATTGGGGCCGAATCGGTGGTGCTACCTTGCGTATAGAGACGGTGTATTTGAACCAGCGTTTGCGAAAGGCGTAGCCCGAGTATGCGGATACCATCCAGTTGTCGGACCAACAGCCGCCATTG
>CALKDI010000121.1 GCA_938084065.1 uncultured Alphaproteobacteria bacterium | reverse complement strand
CAGGCGATGACCGACGTGGTCCGGCCCGCGGGCAGCCAGTCGCTGATGAGGGCCAGCAGGGCCGGCTCATACCGCTCGCGAGTGAGGGCGGCCATGCCCTTGTTGGAGGAGGCCTGGGCGAGGGGAATGCCGTCCGCATCCATCGCCCAGACGCGCAGGGCGGAGGTGCCCCAGTCGGCGGCGATCCAGGTGGCTTGGACGTGAGGCATGGTGGTTCCTCGGAGGGAGGGGCGTGCGGGGCGGAAATGCTAACGCGGATGATGATGGATGGTAAGGAATGTTAATGGGTGATTTTGAGCGGTGTTTAAAATCAATAGGTTGTATCGGAATGAGGGCGGGCATTAACAAATGTGAGCAGACCTTAACATTCGTAAACATTGTGCCAGTCGCTGATGGTTTGCATGTGAACAAATTAGCGGAAATTAGTCCTAATGTCAATGCGATCGGCGATGATCTTAGGGAGTTAGAAGGTTGCTCAAAGATGACGTATAGCGGGCAGTTATTATGGGGTTAACCGCCCGAAATCACCCTGGCATAGCCATCTGGGTCCGTCGGGCCTTCGCTGCCGAGGATGAATACCCGGCTGTCGGCGTTTAGGGCTAGAGCCTCTCGTAAGGAGGGGCGATCCTCTGTTGCCAGCAAGGTGGCCAGCCCGGCGAGTGCGCTTTCTCCGGCTGCGACCGAGGGGTTACCTTGGGCGAGGCGGCGCAGTGTGTCTTCAACGCGGGTATCGGAGACCCAGCAGCTGGCGACGGCGTGATGCTCCAACATCTCCCACGCCAAGGTTGAGGGCTCTCCGCAATCGAGGCCGGCCTGGATGGTGCCGCGGCTCTCCACAGCCTGCCATTCGCCCTCCGCCAAGCTGCGGAACCAACAGGCAGCCCCCTCGGCTTCGGCGATAATGAGTTTCGGCGTGTGGCCTAGTTGTTGGAAGCGTAAGGCGAGTGCGGCGGCCATACCGCCGACGCCGGCTTGCAGGATGATGTGGGTGGGTGGCCCGGAGTTGACCTCTCCCCATGCCGCCACCGCTTCCTCCGCAATGACGCCGTAGCCACACATGACGGCCTGCGGGATGGTCTCATAGCCGGGGTAGGAGGTGTCGGAGACGACGATCCAGCCGTTGGTCTGTGCCTGACGGGCGGCTTCGCGCAGGCCTTCGTCATAGCCGGAGACGGTCACCGTCTTGGCGCCGAAAGCCTCGATAGCAGCGCGGCGGGCTGAGGCCATAACCTCGGGCACATAGACCACGGCCTTGCAGCCAAACCGCTCTGCTCCCCATGCGACCGAGCGGCCGTGGTTGCCGTCAGAGGCGCAGCAGACCGTGAGTGTGGCTGGATCTTTGCCAGCCGTACGCCATTGGTCAACTTGCAGGCCGACCGCGTAGGCTCCCCCCAGCGCCTTGAAGCTTTGCAGGCCAAAGCGCGGACTCTCGTCTTTGTAGAGCACCTGCGCGATGCCTGCTGCCTTTGCCGCCCAAGGCAGGCTCAGCAGCGGCGTTGGTGCATATCCTTGCCAATTGCGGATCGTGGCTGACGCGCGCTCAAAATCCGCGGGCTGCATGTGCAGTGGGGCGGGGATGGGAGCGTCCCAGGTGAACCGGTTGCGGACCAGCCCGAAGCCTGGCCCGCTGATCGATAAGGGTAGTGCCTGGCTCACCTAACGCATCCGCTTGGCGATCCGGGGGTCGAGGCTGTCGCGCAGGCCATCGCCGAGCACGTTGACCGCCAAGACCGTCACAGCCAGAAAGGCACCGGGGAAGAAGATGATCCAGGGCGCGATCTGGAAGTAGGTGCGGCCCTCCGCCATGATATTGCCCCAGCTTGGAATTTCCGGCGGCGTGCCGGCACCCAGGAAGGACAAGATTGCCTCAAACACCACGGCGCTGGCAAAAACATAGGTCGCTTGCACGATGAGGGGAGCCACGGCGTTCGGCAGCAGATGCTTCAGCATGATCCGCGGTAGGCTTACGCCAGAGACGACGGCGGCCTCAATATACGGCTGCTCACGGATGGTCAGGACGACGGCGCGAACCAGCCGGACAACGCGAGGGACCTCCGGGATGGTGATGGCGATGATGACGTTGGTGATGCTGGCACCGGCCAGCGCCACCAGCGCAATGGCGACGAGAATGCCGGGGATCGCCATCAAGCCGTCCATAATCCGCATGACGATGGCATCCAGCCAGCGGATATAGCCGGCGATCAGACCAATGGTCAGGCCGACGATGGTGGCGACTGCGGCAACGCTCAGGCCGACGACCAGCGAAATCTGGCCGCCGTGGATAACGCGGGCGAACAGGTCTCGTCCTAGAAAGTCCGTGCCGAACGGACCGATGGGGCCGAGTGGGCTGACCTCGCCCGGTGCCTTCAGGCGAACGATGGGGTTGATGCGCAGCGGGTCCGCCGTAAGCCAGAACGCGAAGATCGAGAGCAGGCTCATTATGATCAGGACGACAAAGCCCCCGACAGCAGTCGGGTGGCGGCGGATCAGGCGGAGGATGCGGGTTGATAGTGGCGGCCGCGGCGGCAGGCCGGCCGCAGCATCGCTTTCGGTAATAGCCGTCATCAGTAGCGAATCCTCGGGTCTAGGATCGTATAGGATAGGTCAATCAGCAGGTTCACCAGCACATAGATGCCGCTGAAGACCAGGATGACGCCTTGGATGATCGGGTAGTCGCGCCGCAAAACGGCATCGATGGTCAAGCGACCCAGGCCCGGAATGTTGAACACACTCTCGGTCACGACGACGCCGCCAATCAGCAGGGCAACGCCGACACCGATGATCGTGACGATGGGCACGGAGGCATTTTTCAGCGCGTGCTTCATCAAGAGGGTGCGGTTGCTGGCACCCTTGGCGCGGGCAGTGCGGATGTAATCCTCCGTCAGAACCTCCATCACGCTGGCCCGTGTCATCCGAGCGATCAACGCCACGTAGACGAGGCCGAGCGCCAAAGTGGGCAGGGCGATGGATGCCAGGAATGGACCGATGCCGTCGCCAATTGGCTTGTAGCCCTGCACCGGGAACCAGCCCAGATTGAGGGAGAAAATCCACATCAGAATATAGGCGATGACGAAGACCGGAACGGAGAAACCCAGAACGGCGAAGACCATGATCAGGCGGTCAACCCAGGTGTGCGCTTTCCAAGCAGCCAGCACGCCCATGGGCACCGCAACGATCACCGCAAAGATGGTGGTGGCGAGCGACAGCATCAGTGTCGGCTCCAGCCTTTGCCCGATCAACTTTGCGACGGGCAAATTGGAAAAGATCGAAACGCCCAGATCGCCTGAGAAAACGTTGCCGACCCAGATAAAAAATTGAACGTAGAGGGGCCTGTTCAGGCCTAACGCCTCGCGGATGCGCTCAATATCCGCTGGCCGGGCGTAGTCGCCGGCAATGACGACCGCAGGGTCGCCGGGCGTGAGATAGAGCAATAGGAAGACGAAGATCGCCACCACGGCCATCACGGGGATGGTCGCCAGAATTCGGCGGATAATATAGGCGTACATTAAAAGTCCAGGCTTTCGCGTGCGGGCGCCCAAAAACTGAGAGAAATACCGCCCCGGATCGCTAAGACATAGCGATCCGGGGCGGCGGGTAGCTGCTTACTTATCAGGAACTTCGATGTTCCAGAAGAACGGCACCGGTGCTAGCAGAACGCCGGTCAGGCCTTTGCGCCAAGCAACGGGCTGGTACCACTGGCCATAGTTGACGAACGGCACGACCTCAAACAGGCGCGCTTGCAGGGCATCAGTGATCTTGCTGCGTTTTGCCAGATCGCCTTCTTTAGCCCAATCGTCGCGAAGCTGCTCGACCTTAGCGTCGGTCGGCCAACCAAACCATGCGCGCTCAACACCACCGGCAGAGGTGCCGATGTTGGTTACAGGCGTCTGAGCGTCTGCACCGGTGGCATAGGTGTGGAACACGTTCCAACCGCCATCGGCAATCGCCTTTTTCTCAGCCCGGCGTGAGGTCAGGGTGGACCAGTCCATCGCCTGCATCTCGACGTCGAAGCCCAGATCCCGCAGCATCTGCGCGGTTACCAGCGACGCGCTGCTGAGCAATGGGATATCGGTCGGCTGCATCAGCACAATCTTGTGCCCAACAACGCCCTCCTCCTCGAGGATCTTCTTGGCGGCATCCATGTTGCCTTCCAAGTAGCCCATGTCACCAGCAGTGGTCTCGTTCGGAGATCCGCACATGTAGTAGGCTTTGCAGGTCCGATAAAACGCCGGGTCGCCAACAATGGCTTGCAGGTAGGTCTCCTGCTGCACCGCCATCAGAATGGCTTTGCGGACCTTCGGGTTGTCAAACGGCGCGTGCAGATGGTTCATCCGCAGCCAACCTTGCGTGCCCAGCGGGTCGATCACTTTAATCACGAGATTGTCGTTGGTGCGCATGAGCGGCAGCATGTCTGGTGCCGGTGTTTCCCAATAATCGACTTCGCCGTTTTGCAGGGCGTTCATCGTGGTAGCGGGATCGGGGATATAGACCCACTCGACGCGGTCGACCTTCACCACCTTGCCGCCGGCAGCGCCGGATGCGGGCTCGGAGCGAGGCACGTAGTCTTCGTTCTTGACGTAGACGACCTTAGAGCCCGGAACCCATTCGTCCTGAACGAATTTGAACGGGCCGGAGCCGACGATTTCCGTCACCTGGGTGAAGGCATCAACTTCGGCGTATTTCTTCTTCATCATGAAGGGGGTGTTGGAGCTGATCTTGCCCAGCGAATCCAGCACAAAGCCGTACGGCTCTTTCAGCGTCAGCGTGAAGGTTTTGGCGTCAACCGCTTTCATCTCCGCGGTCAGGTCCATCAGCTTCTGGCCGGCGCCATCGCGCTTGCCCCAGCGTTCGATCGACGGGATGATATCAGCCGTCGTCACCGGGTCGCCATCGTGCCATTTCAGGCCGTCGCGCAGGGTAAAGGTCCAGGTCAGCTTGTCATCGCTGAGCGAGTACGTATCGATCATTTGCGGCTGTACTTCGCCCTGCTCATTGACCCCAAACAGGGTGTCATAGACCATGTAGCCATGGTTGCGGGTGATGTAGGCCGTGGTCCAGATCGGGTCCACGTTCTTCAAGTCGGCATGCGGAACAACCCGCAGCACTTTTTCGGCGCTGGCCGCGCTAAGCATGGCCGCGGCGATAGCGGCTATGCCGATGCCTTTGGCCAAGGTCGGTAGAAATCGCATCTCTGACCCTCCGGTTAAGTGTTTTGTGTGTCAGGCGTGACACATCCATGTGACGATGCAAGCGCCATGCCAATAGCAGGCAAGACACCAGCGCCCGGCGTTTCCTCCCAGTGTTGAAGCGCTTCGGGCCGGCGGAGCCTAGCGCGCTCTAGGCCTAAAGGGCTAGAGTGAATCAGGGTTCTGCTCAGAAAATGATCAAAAGGGTGGAAAATTGGCGCCTTATCGGCCTTTGAACACCGGCTCTCGCTTTTCCACAAAGGACGTCATGCCCTCTTTGACGTCTTCCGTGTGTATCAGAGCGTTCAGTTGCAGGTAGACGTGGTGCACGTGCTGCGGGAACGGCTCATTCTGGCCGGCCCGCATCATGCGCTTGGCGGCCTGCACGGCCAGGGGGGCGTTAGCTGCCATCTCTGCTGCAATCGATTTGGCGATGTCGGCGATATCGTCGGCAGCATGAATCGAGGACACCAGACCGAGTTCCAGACTTTCTGCGGCGGAGAGCGTGCGGCCAGTGAAGATGAGCTCTGCCGCCTTGCTCCAGCCCAGCATGCGCGGCAACAGCCATGTGCCGCCGGATTCCGGCACGATGCCGCGTTTGGTAAAGGCAGCAGAGAGCTTGGCCTTGTCGGCCATCACGCGGATGTCACAGCCCATGGCAATGTCAAAACCATAGCCGGCGGCTGAACCGTTCAGGGCGCACACGGTCGGCTTGTCCAGCTCATTCAAAATGATCGGCGGCGTCGAGCGCAGGTCTATGGTGGTTCGCGGTCCGGCGTTTGGGTCCAGGATGCCGCGGCTGCCCTGGCTGGAGCCACGGGTGACCTCCAGCCCGGCGCAAAAGGCGCGGCCGGTGCCGGTAAGCACCACGACGCGCACGTCTGAGTCATCCCGTGCGGCGATGAGGTATTCCGCCAGCGAATCCAACATCACCCGGCTAATGGTGTTCATCCGGTCTGGCCGGTTGAGGGTGATGGTCGCGATGTGGTCTGCGACTTCGTAGAGGACTTCGGGTGATTCGGTGTCGGTCATCGTTGGGCTTTCCGGTGGACGGTAAGGTTGCAAAGAACCTAGCGCGGAGAGGGCTATTGCGGCTAGCGTCTACCAGAATCAAATTTTCCGACGGAGCACCCATCCATGCGCGTTTTCATCGCCTGTCTCGGTACCGAGACCAACACGTTCTCGCCGCTGCCCACGGGCTGGGACACGTTCCGCGACACCATGCTGTTCCGCGACGGTGACAAGGCCACGGACCATGAGCCGATGCTGTTCTCCGAACCGCTCCACATCTGGCGCAAGGAGGCCGAGGCGCGCGGTTGGGACGTGGTAGAGAGCATCGCCGCGTTCGCTCAGCCAGCCGGCGTTTGCGTCAGGTCGGTGTATGAGGGGTTGCGGGATGAGCTGCTGCGCGATCTGGAGGCCGCTATGCCGGTCGATATCGCGCTGATCAACATGCATGGCGCCATGGTCGCCGACGGCTATCTGGATTGCGAGGGCGATATCCTGCAGCGGGTGCGGGCCGTCATCGGGCCGGATGGGGTGTTGGGTGGCGAGTTGGACCTGCACTGCTCCATCACGGGCGAGATGGTGGAGGCCGCGGACGCGCTTATCACCTTCAAGGAATACCCGCATATTGATGCGCCGCTACGGGCGAAGGAGTTGATCGACATCTGCGCCCGCACCGCCGCCGGTGAGGTCAAGCCTGTGATGGCGCGCTATGACTGCCGCATGATCAACACTTGGCGCACACCGATGGAGCCAACCCGCAGCTTCGTGGACAAGCTGCAGGCGCTGGAGGGCAATGATGGCATTCTCTCTATCAGCTTCGCCCACGGCTTCCCCTGGGGTGACGTGCCGGAGGCTTCGGCAAAAATCCTGGTGGTGAGTGATGGCGACGAAGCGAAAGCAGCGGCGTTGGCCGAGACCCTGGGCAAGGAGGTCTGGGCGATGCGTGAGGCGACCTCCATGGTGCCGCGCGATATGGACGACATTCTGGACGAGGCGGCGGGGCATAACAAAGGCCCGGTGGTGATCGCAGATACGTCGGATAATGCGGGCGGCGGCGCTCCTTCGGACGCCACCTTCCTGCTGGGCGCGGCGTTGGAAAAGGGGCTGACGGGGATTGCCTCGGGTCTTTATTGGGATCCGGTGGCCGTGCGGTTCTGCGAGGAAGCTGGCGAGGGCGCGACTCTGGACCTGCGCATCGGCGGCAAGGTGGGTAAGGCTAGCGGCCTGCCGCTCGACCTGCGGGTGTATGTGAAAAAGATCGTGCACAACGCGCAGCAAACCTTTGGAACTTCCGTGAACCTGTTGGGCACGGCGGTCTGGCTGCAGATGGATGGGGATATTGATCTGGTGCTGAACACGTTGCGGACGCAGGTGTTCCACCCAGATGCCTTCACCAAGTTGGGAATTGATCTCAGCACCAAGCGGATGGTGTTTGTGAAGAGCTCTCAGCACTTCTACGCAGGATTTAATCCCATTGCCGAGGCGGTGCTCTATTGCGCGACGCCGGGTGCGATTGCTCCGCACTATGGAGTGATTCCGTTTGAGGTGTTCACGCAGCCCTATTGGCCGAAGGTGGAAGACCCGTTTGCGTGAGGGGGGCTTCTGGATGAATGGGGACGGCGGCGTTACTGGCGCTTACCTCCCCGGAACGCCAGAGGACTATCTGGGGTCTCCAAATGGTAAAGCTCTGCGCTGCGGGAGATCCCGGCTCTCGCCATTGGCTCGGCCGGGAAGGTAGGGACAGTGGATGCTTCGATGCACCGACTTCGCCGGCACTCGGGGCGAAGGTGTGTTGAGGAAAACCAATGCGAGTCACTCCAATCCTTCACCCTGAGCCTGTCGAAGGGCGAAAGGTGCCGCGAAGAAAACGCCCTTCGACAGGCTCAGGGTGAAGGATTGGAACGATGTGTGGTCGGTATGTCGCGAAGCCGGTTTGAAACTGTGTTGATGAAGATTGTAGTGGGATTGGCGTGGATATCGCTTCAGGCCGAGGCTTTCGGCGCAACAAGTTGGTCGCCCAGCATATCCTTCAGCACCACATCGCGCACCAGTTCCGGATCGAGGCCATGGGCTGTGATCTGGTTGTTGGAGGCGGCGAGGATGGCGTCGGCGTCGCCCATGAGCTTGAGCTGTTTGAACAGGTCCGGGCGGCTGATGCCCATGCTTTCGCCCAGCAATTCCATGTAGTTGGCGACGCTAAAGGGCCTGGCGGCTTCGTGACCGGCTAGCTCACGATGGTCGCCGTGGTAGATGCCGACGAGGGTATCAACGCCCGCCGCCTCCGCATCCGCCAAAACGCGGGCGACCATGTTTTTCTGGTAATCACCCAGGGGGGCCAGTGCGGTGCCAGTATAGCCGATGCTGGACGTCTCAATCTCGACGATCTCAACGCCGGGGACCGCCAGAAGCAGCGTGCGCACCGCCTCCATTACACCCAACTCACCGGCATATTCGAACAGCGCGACCCGCCGGTTTACGGGCTGGGTCATGTAGGGGCGCAGATCGTCCAGACGGGTGGCGAGCCAGACCGGGAACATGGTCATGTCCAGCGAGCTGCCGGTGACCTCACGGTAACTGGGAATCATGGTTTCGCCGAACTGGATCTGGCAGGTCGGGCACCAAGACAGGACGTTGGAAGTCTTTGACGCCGCCATCCGATCCAGCGTGTTGAAGGCCTGACGTCCGCCATTGGCCGTGTCGCCGGGCCGTGTCGGCAGGATGCCGCAACAGGCGCTGGGGCCGCCTTGGACCTCATACGTGACGTCCAGCTTATCCAGCATGTCCAGACACAGCAGGCCGATGTGTGGCGTCTTCAGCATGTTGCAGCCGGTGTAGAACACGAGGTCTGGCACCTCGTCCTGCTCTGGATGTGAGCGCGGGCTGAGCTTGGCCAGCAGGTCCGGCGGCAGAGACAGGCGGGACAGCACGCGCACACCGCGGCTCATCTTCTGGAAGGCGGCTTTGCCGGCTGCGCGGCGGTCATCCTCAGCGGCGTTGTGTTGGGTCATGGCACGGCGAGCCATCGTCAGCATGAAGCGCGGGTTAATGCCCTCTGGGCAGACAGTCAGGCAATTGCCGGAGCCACAACAGGATCTGGCCCAGACTTCCGAGGTTTCCGGGCCAGCGCCGTCTTTGAGGATATCCCGGATGCCGGCGGTCAACGCCTCTGGCTGTTGATCTTCTAGGCCTGCGACGGCAAGTGTTGGGCATGCCGCGGCGCAGGCTCCGCAGGCGGTGCAGGCATTGGTGATCGCATCGACTCGTTGGTCGAGGGATTCGATGAAAGCATCGCTGCGGTTTGACATGCTGCCTCTCCTGCCTGTTTGGCGGGCATGCTACCCCTGCGCCGGGTCGGTAGGAAGTGCAGGGCTTACGCATGAAATTTTCCGGAGATGATTTGGGTCATATATTGGTCGTCCCAGGCGGCCTTTTTGCGCCTGGCCTTGAGGGATATCTTGGCAGTTGAGTGCTGCTTGATGAGGTTGAGGGCGATTTTTCGAAG
>CALKDI010000120.1 GCA_938084065.1 uncultured Alphaproteobacteria bacterium | reverse complement strand
GGCACCAGCACTGTCTGCACCGGTGTTGCCTCGAAACTGCCTGGCACCATCGTCTACGAGGCCGCGCGGCCCGAATGCCAGGATCGGCTTGCCACCTATTTTGGCCACCCCGCCGGCGTGATCGAGACCGAGGCCAGGGTCGAACTCGACGGCAACACCTGGCACGCCACCCGCTCCACCGTCAGCCGCACTTCCCGGCGGATCATGGAGGGGTATGTCTATGTGCCGGAATGGGCGGGCAATCTGAAGGTAGCCGCAGAGTAAGTGCCACAGTGCCACTGACCATCCGCCTTGACGACCTCACAAGCCCCGCTGTGCACGCTCTGTTGGAGGCGCATCTGGCGACTATGCGCGAGCACTCCCCGCCCGAGGCGATTTTCGCACTGGACCTGGATGGATTGCGCCGACCGGAGATCAGCTTCTGGTCCGTTTGGCGACTATTGCGAAAATCCCCACAGCGCCTTCATGACTCGCCCGATATGAGGCGCTGAAATAAATACAACCGGTACCATCAACTGCCGCAGTGCCGGTTCTCTGCGCCCGCCTAGACCTCGGGTAAATTGTTCTGACGTTGGGGCCAATAATGGCACCTGATGAGCAGAAGGAAAACGCCCAATGACTGCGGTCAACATCACCGAATATCCGGCCATTACCGACACGGTTCAGCACTATCTGGACGGTGCCAAATCCGGCAAAGGCGACGACATGCGTCCGGCGTTTCACGAGCAGGCAACGATTTTTGGCTATGTCGGGCCAGACTTCTTTGGTGGTCCCATCGAAGGCCTGTACGCCTGGAATGACGAGAACGGCCCAGCCACAGACGTTGTCACCAATGTCACGATTATGGAAGTCGTCGAAACAGTTGCCATCGTCCGTGTCGAGGCGGACAATTGGACCGGACATCGGTTCACAGACTATTTCACGATGTTGAAGGTTGATGGGGAATGGAAGATTATGAATAAGACATTTCATCTGCACGACGAGTAAACGTGATGCCGGCGGTCGGGGCTTTGACCCGCACCGCCGGTCAGCATCGTCCCTGAGTGATATCTGGAGATTGATCCATGCAGTTGTCTATTGAGATTGACCCGGCAGCACCGATCCCGCTTCAGACCCAACTGATCGGTGAGATCAGCACGTCGATCACCAACGGTCGGCTTCTGCCCGGAACACGGCTGCCCGGCACCCGATCCCTCAGCGAACAGCTTGGCGTCTCTCGCAACACTGTGCTGCTGGCCTTTGCAGCCCTGGAGGCTGAGGGCTTCGTCGAGTCGCGGGAAGGCTCCGGCACCTACGTCAGCGATGTTTGGCCGGAACCGGAGCCGTTCGAACCGCTACAACTCACTCCAACGTCTAAAAAGCGCAAGGCAAAAGCCGAACTACCGGTCTTCTGCAATTTTGAGCTTGAAGCGGTCGATCCGGACCTGTTTCCGACTGCCGTCTGGCGACGGCTGATGATCCGGCGCATCCAGACCTCCGACTTCAATCTGACCAAAACCGGCGACCCGCAAGGCTCGCTCGACCTGCGGCGTTCACTCTGCAAGTTCCTGGGCGCAAGCCGTGGGATGACGGTTCAGCCCGAGCAGGTGCTGATCGTCTCCAGCGTTCAACAAGCGACCAATGTCGTCGGTCAGATGTTTGTCTCGCCGGGCTCGCCGGTCGTTATAGAGCAGCCTGGCTGCAGCCTGATTGGCCCTATTTTTGCCCGAGCCGGCGCAGAAATTTTGCCAGTGCCGACGGATGCGGAGGGCCTTCGGGTAGACCTTCTGCCGGAACGCCGCAACGCCCTGGTGGCCTTCACGCCGGAACGGCATTTCCCCATGGGCGCCACCATGCCAGCTGAGCGGCGAAAGGCGTTGCTGAACTGGGCGGAACGCCAGGACGCGCACGTGTTCGAGATCGATTTCGACAGCGAGTTCCGCTACGAGGGCTCGCCAAATCCGGCGCTCCAGACCCTGGATCGGCATGGGCGCTTTATTTACGGCGCCTCCTTTGCGCTGACCATCGGCCCTGGTCTTCGCATCTGCTATCTGGTTATGCCGCCGGCTCTGATTGAGTCCGCCTTGGAGGCGCTGCGGCTGCTGGACTACGCCTGGTCAAGCCAGGCCGCCGGCGCACCGTGGTTGGACCAGGCCGTGCTCGGTGATTTTTTGGAGAGTGGCGGTTATGCGAAGCAGCTACGCCGCCTGCGCAAGGCCTACATGGAGCGACGCGATGCTCTGGTCCAGTCTTTGCGCCAGCATTTCGGCGACTGCGAGTTGTCGGGGCTATCGTCTGGCACGCACCTGATTTGGCGGCTGCCGGACCATATGCCTGACGCGCTGGAGTGCCAGTTACGGGCGCGTGGTGTGGGGGTAGTCATTAATACGATGGAATTGGACACGATCACCGGGCCGGAATTCCTGCCCGACTGGGATCGCTACCTGCTGCTTGGCTATGCAGACCTCCAGCCAGAAACCATCCGCACCGCGGTCGCGCGTCTGGCTGAGGTGTTGCGGTAGCTTAGACCGGGTGGGTGTGGCCAAGCGCGCCGCCTGTGCCCGTCAGCGCGAGCGAAATCGGTTGTGACAATCCTTGCAGACACCCGCTACTTCGCCGAGCGCTTTCTTTAACGCCGCCGGCTCCTCAGCTGCCGTCAATTGTCCAGTCCGCATCTCCAACGTTTTGGCGCCAAATTCAAACCCCGGCCAGTCCGTCCAAATTTTCGGTAGCGCCTCACTCGGATGCTGGGTGCTGCCCTCCGGAAAAAGCTGCATCATCGCAGCACCGGACTTCTCGCGGATAGCATTGGCCGCCACCCCGACCGCCGCCCGGTCAAACGCCGCTTTGCCATTTGCCATCGCTGCCAGTGATTTCATTGCATCGCGCATGGCCTTCATCTGATCCATCCGCTCTTTTACGACGCCGGTCGCACCCGAATGCGCCGGTGCCTATTGAGGAATTACGCCGGATATCAACGCCGATACGACTAGGCTTATTAGAAGAATCCGGTTCATCTGCGACCTTCCTGGTTCAGTGTCTAAACGTCTTTTTGCCGGTGTGTCGATATCTCTACAAGCCCGCTTCACCCCGCGGTTTGCAACAACAGCCAAAGGCCAGCATAGTGGCCGACTAGATCGTCAGCCTCAGCACGCTGAGCCGCCTCCGTTTCTGATTGAGCGTATGTCCCGCATCCCCTACGTCCCGCTTCTGACGGCGCTGACCGTACAGACTTTGGCAACTATGGCAGCCTACTCAATAGCCGCGGCGGCCCCCTCCATCTCGAATGAGCTGCAGGTGCCGGGTGAGTATGTCGGGCTGTTTGTCTCGATAGTCTACGGCCTGGGCATGGTATCGGCGATGTTCTCGCCCAGTTTCATCCACCGCTATGGCGCCGTGCGGGTCAGTCAGGTGATTATGGTCGCTACTCTAGCGATGATCATCACGGCGAGTCTGGGCGGGACGGTCGCAACGCTTGCTATCTCCGCAGTGCTACTCGGCTGTGGCTATGGCGCGACGGCGCCGACCAGCAGTCATTTGCTGATGAAGCGAACCCCGACCGATATCCGTAATCTGGTCTTTTCCATCCGCCAGATCGGCGTACCCCTTGGCGGCGTATTGGGCGGGTTGATCGTACCGCCTCTGGTGCTTGGCTATAGTTGGCAAACCGCATTGTTGGTGCAGATCATTCCTGCCGTGATCATGCTCACGATACTGCAATTTATGCGGCGCGAGTACGATGCCGACAAAGACCCTGGCCATGCCATCCGTGCTAAGGGCCTGATCGGTCCTTTGATGCTGTTGCGGACCATGCCGGAGTTGCGGGTGTTGACCGCCGCCGTGTTTTTTTACGCCGGAACGCAATTGTGCTTCGTCGCCTATACCAGCGTTCACCTGACCAGCCAGGCGGGTTTTGGCTTGGTGGCTGCAGGGCAGATGCTGGCGACCTACCAACTCTCTGGCGTCATCTCCCGCCCGATATGGGGCGTTATTGCGGATAAGTGGATACCGGCGCGGGCTATGTTAATCGCTATGGGCTTTGTCATGGCTGCCATGGCGGTGCTGGCTGGCTCATTCTCCGAGCAATGGTCGTGGATCGGTATCTTCGTGGTCTCGATTGTGGCTGGCGCCACTGCCAGCGGCTATACCGGGCTGGCCTTTGCTGAGTACGCTCGCATGGGTGGGCCAGAGAAAGCCGCCGAAACGACAGGACTTGGAGCATCCTCACAGTTTTTTGGGGTGATGTTGCTACCGTCCAGCTTTAGTTTCATCGTGGCGGCGGGAGGCTACGGCCTTGCCTATGAGGTGATTGCCGTCCTCGCTGCCCTGTCAGGAGCTGGCTTATGGATATTTGGCGGACAGCGTTCATCATCGGCCTAGCTGGGTTCACCGCTGGTTGTGCCCGTGAGGGCGCCTTGCGGGAGCCGGCCATTGAGCCGCTGACTGCAGACGTGCTGATGGTGCCAGTTAACCGCGACTCCGCTGGTTGTGTGCGCTATCGGCTAATATCCGGAGAGGGTGAGCCGGACTTTACCGTCTATTGGCGGATAGATGCCGGCCACTTTACCAACAATCGCGCCAGCGCCGCCTGCGACTCTAGGGAGAGCCAGCCATGAGCTTTGCATTCGTTACGGTGGAGCGGCCTTGCCCAGGTGTTGCCGTCGTTGCCTTTGATCGCGGCGATGGCCTCAACGCCATGTCGATGCAACTGGCCCGCGAACTGACCGCGACCGCGAACCAGCTCTATGACGATTTGGAAACGCATGCCATCGTTCTGGTCGGCCGCGGCAAAGGCTTTTGTGCCGGGCGGGACCTGCGCGACACAGAGATTGCCGACCGTTCCCAAGCCGGCATGTTGCGCCGCCGACATTTGGGTGGTGACGGCTGGCGGCTCTGTCAGGCGTGGGAGCGACTGGAGCAATTTACCATCGCTGCGGTCGAACGCTTTGCCGTTGGAGGCGGCCTGGCGTTCGCGCTATCAACAGATTGGCGGGTCGTAGGCCAGAGCGCACATTTCCGTGCGCCGGAGGTAGCACTAGGCCTGTCGATGAGCTGGGGGTCGATTCCAAGACTGGTGAATTTGGTCGGGCCGGCACGGGCCAAGCAAGTATTGCTGATGGCCAACGACCCAATCTCATCGTCTCAGGCGCTGGACTGGGGCCTGGTGCAGGACGTAGTGCCTGATGGGGAGGTAGAGGCCGCTGCCATCCGCTGGGCAGCAAAAGTGGCCGCGATGCCACCGGTCCCAGCCCGCATGACCAAGAAGACTATCAACGCCTTTGCCAACGCCCTTAGCGACTTGGCCGTCCATATGGATACGGACGAGGTGATCTTGACTGAACACACAGCGGACCATGCCGAAGCCGTGGACGCATTCCTGGGTCGGCGCGCGCCAGTGTTTCGCGGCGCCTAACAGCCCGTTGAAAAAGGCTCTTATGGCCGGATTTCATCCGTTAGCGAACCATAACGTGCTGAAGACGGCATCACCCTCGTTCGAGACGATGACGACGATCTGGGCGATCAGAACGGCTCCAGTGGGCGTAATGAGCACGCAGAAACAGCCATACCTGCCCGCCACGGCCTCTCGCGGGGTGCCGGCGCCGATGAGTTGGCGCATCAGCAATGACAGGTTGTGGCCGGCGACGTGAAGCAGGTAT
>CALKDI010000119.1 GCA_938084065.1 uncultured Alphaproteobacteria bacterium | reverse complement strand
CGCTGCCGCCGATTGGCCAAAGACTGGGAAACGACAATCGAAAGCTCGACCGCTTGGGCCTATGTCGCCAGCATTCGCCTCATGACCAGACGCCTGGCAAGGTATTGCTATTGCAACTGAACTTTTGAGTCAGGCTCTTAGGTAACAACATTCTGAATTTCCACCGGCCAATCCTCCCAATCGCCGTCATTGACAGGCGACGCATGAGCCTTGGCAATCGGCGGCCTCCGGGTCGGGTCTAGCGGTCTGCCTGGATCATCACGGGGCCTTGCGCGTCGCTTTTAGGCCCGGATCGCAAGAAGAAACGCCCGTACCTCCATCCCTGATGAAGTTGCCTGCCAACGCAAGCTGGATATGCCCAGCGAATGCTTTACGCTATCGCATCCATCCAAATTCTATTGAACAGAGAAGCATTGTGACAACGGACGCCACCCGCCCCAATATTGTTTTCATTCTCGCTGACGATCTGGGATGGGCCGACCTGAGTGTCTACGGCCAGACAGACTTTGAAACGCCTAGTTTGGACCGCCTAGCCGGCGAAGGCGTGCGTTTTACCCAAGCGTACGCGAACTCCGCAGTGTGTTCGGCAACGCGGTTTGCGTTGATGACCGGGCGCTACCAGTATCGGCTCCCCGGCGGTCTTGAAGAGCCTCTCACCGGCCGAAGAAATTTTGGGTTACCCCCGGAGCACGCCACGCTCGCATCGCTAATGCGCGATGCCGGTTATGCGACTGCCTTACTCGGGAAATGGCATCTCGGGCATCTGCCGGAGTTCGGCCCGCTGCTAAGCGGCTATGACCATTTCTTCGGAAATTTCGGTGGCGGGATTGATTACTTCACGCACAAGCCACCAAGGGGTCCGAAAGGCTCCCGTGACCTGTATGAAAATGATGTGCCCGTCGATCGAGCCGGCTACTACACCTATCTGCTGGCTGATGAGGCGGAGAAGTACATCGCCCAGCGGGCTGCCAATGAAGCGCCGTTTCTGCTGTCGCTCCATTTCACAGCACCGCATTGGCCCTGGGAGGGTCCTGAAGACGAGGCTGTTGCGCGCGATCTGGATGATCTGTTCCACTACGACGGCGGCAACCTGAAAGTCTACGCGGAGATGGTCAAAGCGCTCGATGCGTCGGTTGGCCGTGTCCTTGCTGCACTTGATGAAAACGGCATGCGTGACAACACAATTGTTGTATTCACCAGCGACAATGGCGGTGAACGATTTTCGAAGACCTGGCCATTTATCGGCCAGAAATCCGAATTGCTTGAAGGCGGGATCCGGGTGCCAACGTTGATGCGCTGGCCGGCACGGCTTAGCCCGCAGGTGTCGGATCAGGTGACCATCACCATGGATTGGCTGCCGACCCTGTTAGCCGCCGCCGACGTTTCTCCCAGCACCGACTATCCGCTTGATGGAGAAGATATTCTGCCGGTCCTCGAAGGGCGCGCGGCAGAGCACGAAAGAACCCTGTACTGGCGTTACAAGGCGAATGGCCAACGGGCAGCTCGCGATGGCCAGTGGAAATACCTGAAGATCAACGACAACGAGTTCCTGTTTGACGTTGTCGACGATGTGCGTGAGCGCGCGAACCTGCGGTGGAAACATCCCGACGTCTTTGAACGCCTGCAAGCGCAGTGGCTCGCATGGGACAGCGACATGTTACCGATTTCGGAAGATGTCTTTTCAGTTTCGCCCACCCCTGACGTTCAGGCCGAGCGGTACGTGCCGGAGCGCAAAACGCGTGGCTAACCCGAGGAACTGCACACCTCTTCGTCAAATGACAGACTTCGCCAGTTCTTCCGCCAGCAGATCGAACACCAGGCGCACTCGTCGGCTGGTATGTAACTCGCGGTGCGTGGTCAACCAGATGGGATAAACGAAGGGCGGCAGATCCGGCAAAACCCGCCGCACGCAGGGTTCCGCGTCGCCGACGGCCTCAGGAATCACGCCAATACCGACGCCGTTCTTGACCAGTTCCCAGTGCACCATGTGGCTGGAGGTAGTCGTGGGAAAGTTTCGCCGGTCGAGTTGCAAGCCCAGGCCGTTCAAAGCGTCAATCATCTCCCGCGATGCATCAAAGCCGATGAATTCCGCCTGGTTCAGATCGTCAATTGCCTGCGGGTGTCCCAGCCGCTCCAGATAGTCATCCGACGCGTAAAGATGGACTCGCCTATCGCGCACTTTTTTCGCGACGAAATCCGGCTGCGTCGGCCGAAAATTCCGAAGGGCTATATCCGCCTCCCGCCGACGCAGATCGACGGTCGCATTGGAGGCAACGATCTCAACCTCAATGCCGGGCGCCTCCCGTCTGAGCCGTGCAATGATCGGCGGCAATAAGAAGATCGAAGCCGCCTCGCTGGCGGTAATGGTGATCGAGCCCTCTATCGCCTGAGCCTGACCGCTGGCGGACAGGGAAACCTGACCGGCAGCCGCTCCCATCGCCCGGACATGATCCAGCAGTTCCAGCCCGCTTTCGGTGAGTACCGGCCCTCTGCGTGTGCGCTCGAACAACAGGACACCCAGCTCCTCCTCCAGCGCCGCCACCTGTCGCCCCAGGGTCGGCTGTGTCATCTGGAGCGCACGGGCCGCAGCGGAGAATGATCCCTCCTCCGCCGTTACGAGGAAAGCCCGGGCACGGTTCCAGTCAAAATTTACAGAGCGCCAATCCATGCAATTCTGTATATCAGAAAGGCAAATTTCGGCAATTCACTTAGCAGCAACGCATGCCTATTTCCCATCTGACATCAACACATCGCCGGCAGCAGTCAGTCTGATCGCCGGCGAGAGCCCATCATTCTATGGAGAGCCCACATGGCCTATTCCTCGCGGTTCTGGGACAGGATCGCTGCCAAATACGCGCGCAGCCCGATCAAAGACGAGGCGTCCTACCAACGCAAGCTGGAATGGACGCGCGAATACCTGACGCCAGAGTCCATCGTTTACGAGTTCGGCTGCGGTACCGGCAGCACCGCCATCGCGCAGGCTCCCTTTGCCGGCCACATCACGGCCTCCGATATCTCCGCGAACATGCTGGACATAGCGCGCGACAAAGCCACCTCGGTCGGCGTCACCAATGTGACGTTCGAGCAGGCCGGCCTGGAAGACGCCAACGCAGCCAGCGCCCACTACGACATGGTCATGGCGCACAGCCTGCTGCACCTGCTGGAGGACAAGGAGGCTGGCCTTGCCGAGATCCACCGCATGCTGAAGCCCGGCGGCATCTTCGTCTCCTCAACCGCCTGCATCGCCGATTTCATGCCGCTGTTGCGGCTGGTTTCAGTGCCAGCGCGCTGGCTGGGCCTGATCCCGCTGGTCAGCATTTTCTCCAGCGACCACCTGCGCCAGAGCATCAAAGCCGCGGGTTTCACCATCGTGCAGGACTGGCAACCGAAGAAATCGGCATCCCTCTTCATCATCGCGACGAAGGATGCGTAGGGGACATAGAACCTCAACAGCCCTTCACCTCGAGTAGGACCGCAGGTCCGTATCGAGAGGCGGGCCGCCACGCTCCCTCGATACACGCGCTGCGCGGGCACTCGGGCTGAAGATGGGTTCATGCCAGCCCGAACCTCTGCCCTTCAGCCTGAGGTGCTGCGCGAAGCGGAGTCTCGAAGGCGGCATACCAGGCTCCGGCATCGCCCCTTCGAGGGCGCTCTACGAGCGCCACCTCAGGGTGAAGGACAGTGAGAGGTCTAGCTTGCGAAACTGTGTTGATGAAGGCGGGGCAGCAGCGCCGCGGCCTAGTCGTTCGCCCCCCGGATCGCGCCAATCACCGCGTCCGTCACCTCCTGCGTCGTCGCCGAGCCACCCACGTCCGGCGTCATCACACCCGCAGCACAGACCTGCTCCACCGCCCGCATCAGGCGTTCGGAGGCGGCGTTCTCGCCCAGATGCTCCAGCATCTGGCAGGCGGTCCAGAATGTGGCGACAGGGTTGGCGATGCCCTTGCCGGTGATATCGAACGCCGAGCCATGGATCGGCTCAAACATGGAGGGGAAATGCCCCTCCGGGTTGATGTTCGCCGTCGGCGCAACGCCGATACTCCCGGCCAGCGCGCCCGCCAGGTCCGAGAGAATGTCGGCGTGCAGGTTGGTGGCGACGATGGTGTCCAGGCTCTTGGGGTCCAGCGTCATGCGCACGGTCATGGCGTCGACCAGCATCTTGTCCCAGGTCACGTCCGGGAACTCGCGCGAGACTTCCGCCGCGATCTCGTCCCACATCACCATGCCAAAGCGCTGGGCGTTCGACTTGGTCACCACGGTCAGAAACTTACGCGGCCGCGACTGAGCAATCCGGAAGGCATAGCGCATGATCCGCGTGACGCCGGTGCGGGTGAAGATCGAGACCTCTGTCCCCACCTCCTCCGGCTGACCGACATGGGTGCGTCCGCCATTGCCAGAGTATTCGCCCTCGGAGTTCTCGCGCACAATCACCCAGTCCAGATCGCCCACCCCGACATTGCGCAGCGGCGAGGTGATGCCCGGCAGGATCTTGGTCGGCCGCACGTTCGCATACTGGTCAAAATTCTGGCAGATATTGAGCCGAAGGCCCCAAAGCGTGATGTGGTCCGGCACATCCGGCGCGCCCACCGCGCCGAAATAGATCGCGTCGAACGGCTTGAGCTGCTCCAGCCCATCCGCCGGCATCATCAGCCCGTGCTGTTTGTAGTAGTCGGTGCCCCAGTCAAAATTCTGAAAGTTTAGCGCCAGATCGCCCATTCGTTCCGCCAGTGCTTCCAGCACGGCAACGCCGGCGTCGATGACCTCAGGGCCGATACCGTCGGCAGGGATGGCGGCGATGGTGTGGGTGCGCATGGGGTGGGTTCCGGTTCCGCTGAAGGGATGTAGGCTGCTGGAATGTACCAGCAACCTTTGTGCAGCGGAGCCGAGGCCAAGTCACGGTGGCATATAGTCGGAGGTCATGCCCGCAAACCTCCCATTTTCACCTGGCGATAACCCCGTTCAAAAACCCGCCATGGGAGATAATCAGGATCGCACAGTAAATTCATAGTCAAAAAAATGTAAGTTTATTAATAATTTAGGAATTATTTCGGAAAATATTGAATATTCTATTGCACCGAGTATTTATTGAGTTCACCCTCTGCAAATGCATTTCAACATTGAGATGCTATTTTGACTCATTACAAAGGGCAAAAAAACATGTTCGGACGCCGATTTACCGTAAGACCCCGTGACGGCCAAGCTCAGGGTGTTGAGAAGCGGTTGAAAGCTTATGCTGCGGTTGGCAATGCCAACGGCTTCAATGCGAGGGTCAGCAAAATCATTGATGGGCCGACGGTCGGGTGCATGGCGCTAACCATGATGACCGCGACGATGGCGGCCGGCATGAAAGCTCGTGCGAGTCTTACGGCAGATCCCAAATGGAGTGCTTTGGAGAAGGAACGCGCAGAGAGCCCCAACGCGGACCGTGTCGGCGGATCCACCATTGTGCGGTTTATGTCCGGCGCGCCAGATCCCGCCAACTACCCCGTATCGCTTATCCGCATCTACCTGATGTCTCGTAAGAGACCCATGAAACACACCCTTATTTGTCGATAAAAGATTAATTAAAAAAGCAAAGATTATAATCTTATACAGCAAAATCAGCTAGTTATCTAAGGAGTTCACGTTTGCGGGAAAGCTGGGCCCTCACTCTGTCCTTCGAACGCAAAAACCAAGACCCCGCCATTGGATA
>CALKDI010000118.1 GCA_938084065.1 uncultured Alphaproteobacteria bacterium | reverse complement strand
GCTCAACGAGACAACCGAACTTAGTTTTTGACTGAGGGCGGCACATGCTTTTCTGAGCACAGGATCATCCCTTTCCCGAGGAAGAATCCGTCAGAAAACCATGATTTGCCGTCCTCAGCTACCGCTGTCGTGTAGTGTGGTTGAACCGTATTCTCGACGTCCAGCCAACCAATGCGTTGGCAAATCGGACATTGGTTGAGCTCCACATGCGCCGTAAGGATGCGGATGCGGCTCTTAGCGCTGCCGACAAAGCCGCCGAAGTGGTTCCGATCCTAGGCCTGCAATTGCGTGCCGAAGTACTTCGCAACACCAATCGAATTGATCGTGCGATCGAGGAGATGCGAGCAGGAATGGCGAAATATGGTGTCAGTGTGTTGGCGCAACAGACCTTCCGCCTTTTGATTGAAGGAAAGCAAAAGGAAGAGGCCAAGGAGCTGCTCACTTCCTGGTTGGTGGATCATCCTGACGATCCCGAAGTTCTCCAATTGTTGAGTAGCGCACAGATCAGGGATGAACAATACGAAGCCGCCGCAGTTTATCTGGAGCGCGCATATTCGTTACTGCCAAACAACCCGCTGACCCTGAACAATCTTGCCTGGATCAGGTATGAGCTAAAACGACCGGGCGCTGTTGCTGTGGCCCGTCGGGCCTATCGTTTGGCCCCAAATAATCCAGCGATAGCCGATACACTTGGCTGGATCTTGGTGCGTGAAGGTGACGTCGAAGAGGGGCTCAAGCTGTTGTACACGGCCAATGAAGCCGCACCTAACATCGGGGACATCACCTATCACCTTGCGTTTGCACTTGAAAAATCCGGTAAACCCCAGGAAGCGATCGCAGTTCTGGAGCCCGCTCTCAAGGACGGCAGCGAAATTGCTTTCGATCAGGATGGCGACAACGCGAAAGCCTTGTTATCAAAGCTCAAAGGAGGCTAACGCTGCAAGTTAGCAGAGCAGGGAAGGTGTTTGACCTTTCCTGCTCATTTCAGCAAATTATATGGCACCGATGCAAAGGCTGACTGATTGATGAGCGAGGATGCATTTCCGCCGCGCCTCTACCTGATTGGCGCGCAAAAGGCCGGCACGACTACGCTGGCCTTTATGATGGATCAACACCCGGATATTGCGCTGTCAGACCCAAAGGAGCCAGGATACTTTGTCGATCCGGATTCCAAAGGGATCGAATGGTACCGCGGGTGCTTTCCGAAGGTGCTGCCGTCTATGCTGCTGGATGCGTCCACCGGTTACACCATGACAACAACCCAAAACGATCCGGATGATGGGATCCCAATTCGGATCAAAGCCGTTGCGCCAGATGCCCGGTTTATCTATGTGCTGCGCGACCCCGTCGATCGTACGATCTCTGCCTATTGGCATGACAAACGGGCGGGACACCCGCTGGGTGAGCTGCGACAGGCCGTGGACGATACCCCTTTCTATGTGGACGTCAGCTTCTACCACACGCAAATCGCGCAATATCTCGCACACTTCCCGCGCGATCGGTTTTTGTTCATCGGATTCGACGAGCTGGGCCGCGATCCAGTTGGGGTTGCCGAACGTTGCATCGCATTTGCAGGTCTCGATCCATCAAAGGGCGACCTTAAATTTGAGGAGCCAAAGAATCAGTCATTCCAGTTTAATGGCATTGGCCGGATCTTCTTCAACCTATTCCCGAATGAGCGTGTGGCCAGCAGGTTTGTTGGCCTTATCAAAGCCTTGACTCCGGGGATTGTTCATCGCCTCGCCAAGTCCGCTATGACCAAGCCAACGACCGAGACTGAGAACACCGATCGCGGCTGGTTGGCAGCGCGGTTCGAGGAAGAAAACCGGCATATGGAACAACTGACTGGCATTCGATTCTACCGCTAAAGCTGGTGGGTAACGGCAGGCTAGTCTGCCCAATGCCAAGCCCGGAGCATTTACACGCCCGCCCCTCGATGCTATCGACTGTTACAAACTGGTGACAGTCCGCGGTTCCGCTGATGTCATCCTTTCCCTGCGCGTCGCCGCCCCAACAGCAGGCTATTCATGAAAATCCTCGCCGGAAACAGCAACCGTCCGTTGGCCGAAGCCATCGGGCGCTATCTCAACCTGCCCATGACAAGCGCCGCAATTAAGCGCTTTGCCGACATGGAGGTTTTCGTCGAGATTGAGGAAAACGTCCGGGGCGAGGATGTGTTCATCGTCCAGTCCACCAGTTTCCCGGCGAACGACACGCTGATGGAATTGCTGGTGACGATCGACGCGCTGAAGCGTGGCTCCGCCAAACGCATTACCGCGGTGCTGCCGTATTTCGGCTATGCCCGCCAGGATCGCAAGACCGGCCCACGCACGCCCATCTCAGCCAAGTTGGTGGCAAATTTGATCACCACAGCCGGCGCCGACCGTGTGTTGACCATGGACCTGCACGCAGGCCAGATCCAAGGCTTCTTCGATATTCCTACCGACAACCTGTACGCCCAACCAGTGTTCGTCACGGATCTCCGCCAGCGCTATGCCAGCGATGAGCTGGTCATTGTCTCGCCGGATGTTGGCGGCGTTGTCCGTGCCCGCGCGATAGCCAGCCGGCTGGAAGCGGATCTGGCCATCATCGACAAGCGCCGCGAACGTGCCGGCGTCTCGGAAGTGATGAACATCATTGGCGAGGTGAATGGCCGACGCTGCGTGTTGGTAGACGACATCGTTGATTCGGCTGGTACGCTCTGCAATGCAGCTGTCGCTCTGAAAGAGCGCGGCGCCAAGAGCGTGGCAGCTTATGTGACCCATGGAGTGCTGTCTGGCGGCGCTGTTGCACGCGTAGAGGCTTCCCCGATGGAAGCCCTGGTCATCACGGACAGCATCCAGGCGTCCGAAGCGGTGCAAGCTGCCCACAATATCCAACAACTGCCCATCGCCCACCTTTTGGGCGAGGCCATCCTGCGGATTACGGAAGAGCGGTCAGTCTCCAGCCTGTTCTGCTAAAGCAAACGCCTGAGCCCGCGCAACTCAAACAGTTTGCGCGGGAATCTCTCTAGTTCCAATGGCCATGTGACAAGACACCGGCTTGAGTGCTGGTGCAAAGCTGCCTAATTGCGGCTAATACTCCACATAATTCTTTGCCGCCCTGGCTTGCGCATACTGCGCCCGGAGGCTGGCCACACATGGAAAGTCTGCCCCCATGGATATCCGCAATATCGCGATCATCGCGCATGTTGATCATGGCAAAACCACACTGGTCGATTGCCTGCTGCACCAATCCGGAACCTTCCGCGCCAACCAACAGGTGGCCGAACGGGCGATGGATTCGAACGACCAGGAGCGTGAGCGCGGCATTACCATCCTGGCGAAGTGTACCAGCGTCGTCTGGAAAGGCACCCGCATCAATATCGTCGATACTCCTGGCCACGCCGACTTTGGCGGTGAGGTGGAGCGCATTTTGACCATGGTTGATGGCGTCGTAGTGCTGGTCGATGCCAGCGAAGGGCCGATGCCTCAGACCAAGTTTGTTGTCGGCAAGGCTCTGCGCCTGGGCCTGAACCCGATTGTGCTGATCAACAAGGTCGACAAGCCGGAACAGCGCTCCTTTGAGGTGCAGGACGAGACTTTCGATCTGTTTGCGGCGTTGGATGCAAACGAGGCGCAACTGGATTTCCCGACCCTGTTCTCCAGCGCCAAACAAGGCTGGGCAGCGAACGGGCCAGATGAGCGTCCCGGCAACATGGATGCTCTGTTCGACAAGATCGTCGAGCACGTGCCCGCACCAAAGGTCGATGTGGACGCACCGTTCTCCATCCTGGCTGTAACAGTTGAGCGCGACCCATATCTCGGCCGCCTGCTGACCGGGCGCATCGAAACCGGCCGCATCAAGCCGAACATGCAGGTCAAGTCATTGGACCGCGACGGCAATCTGGTCGAGACTGGCCGTGTGTCCAAATTGCTGGCCTACCGCGGCCTCGTGCGCGAGACGCTGGAAGAGGCGCAAGCTGGTGATATCGTCACCATTGCTGGCCTCGGCGAGACCAACGTTTCCAACACCATCTGCACCGCCGACGTGACCGTGCCGCTGCCGTCACAACCCATCGATCCGTCAACCTTGGCCATGACACTCTCGGTCAACGATTCGCCGCTGGCCGGCAAGGAGGGTGACAAGGTCACGAGCCGCATGATCCGCGACCGGTTGCTGCGCGAAGCTGAGGGCAATGTCGCCATTCAGGTACGCGAGACCCAACACGCCGATTCCTACGAGGTGTCCGGTCGTGGCGAGTTGCAACTGGCCGTGTTGATCGAAAGCATGCGCCGCGAGGGCTTTGAGCTCAGCGTCTCGCGTCCGCGTGTGCTGTTCCAGACCAACGAACAGGGCCAGCGCGAAGAGCCGATTGAAGAGGTCGTGATCGACGTCGACAGCGAATACGCTGGTGCCGTGGTCGAGAAATTGGGCAATCGTCGAGGTGAAATGCAGGAAATGCGTGAGGCCGGCGCCGGCAAGAGCCGCCTGGTCTTCCACGCCCCCAGCCGCGGCCTGATTGGCTATCACGGTGAATTCCTGACCGATACCCGCGGTACCGGCGTGATGAACCGCCTGTTCAGCCACTACGCGCCCTTTAAAGGTTCGATTGCAACGCGGCGCACAGGCGTGTTGGTGTCGTTGGAGCAAGGCAAGGCGGTGCCTTATGCGCTGTTCAATCTGGAAGACCGTGGCTTCCTGTTCGTGACGTCTGGCGATCCGGTGTATCAGGGCATGATCTTGGGTGAGAATGCCAAGCCGAACGACCTGGACGTGAACCCGCTCAAGGGCAAGCAGCTGACCAACTTCCGCGCGTCCGGCAAGGATGAGTCCGTGGTGTTGACCACGCCGGTGGACATGACCTTGGAAAAGGCCCTGGCCTATATCGACGACGATGAGTTGGTAGAGGTGACGCCGCTGAGCATCCGCCTGCGCAAGCGGTATCTGGACCTGCACGAGCGCAAGAAGAACGCACGGCGCGCCGAAGCTGGGTAATCCTACGCGCTTAAACCGAGCTTGCGCAGCCGATACAGAGCGGGATTGCGGGGTCGGCACACAAGCGGTTTTCGGCGATCTCGTCGCCACAGCGCAGGCATTCGCCGTAGCTGCCATCGTCCAGGCGGCGGAGAGCAACGGTAACACGTTGAACTTCCTGCGCTCGGCGGACGTCCTGTGCCTTCGCCATCTCCTGGCTTTGTAAGGCATCCATGCGGCTGAGCCGACCAACGCGGCTCTGATCCAGTTCGACTGGCGCACGGTCTGCCTCCGTTGCCTGGCTAAGGCCGGTTAACTCATCCCGTCGGGATTCCAGCAGCGTACGCATCTCGTCGAAAAATGCTTGATCCATCATGAGACAAGGCTAACAGAGATGACGCGCTTGCTCCAGCACTGCGGCAGGTCCGGTGTTAGCCGAAATGCGATGCCAGCGGATTGGGCCGAGATTGTACCCCTGCTGTGCGACGGCAACGCTAGCACCAGCGTCTGACGCATCCCCCGTACGTTGCTTAACCCGCTCTACCCTGACGTCGGTTGGCGCATCCAACCATATGCCGGTGAAGGGCACACCGATGCGAGCGGCTAGTGCTTCTGCCGCTAGGCGCTCGCCCGAGCGTGCGAAGACCGCGTCCAGCACAACGGAATGCCCCGCAGCCAGGGCGTCTGCGGCGCAGGCGAAAAGCCTTCGGTATGCGATGGCCGAAGCTTCCGCCGTATAGGCCTCGCTGGGCAGGCGGTCCAATGGCTCTAACCCTAGCCAAGCTTTGCGCAACACGTCGGATCGCAACCAGCGGGCACCAGGCGCAGGCCCTAGCAGCGGCGCGAGCGCACCTGCCAGGGTTGACTTGCCAGAGCCAGACAAGCCGCCCACTGTAATCAGGCGTGGCGCTGCCGGTTTCAGATATGCCAAGGCTTGATCCAGATAGGCCGCCGCATCCCGCTCCAGTATTTCAGACTGGTTGGCATCGGATTGCAATCCAGCCATATGGGCGCCTATCTCCGCCTTGATCCCCGCCCGCAGCGCCAGGAGTAGTGGCAGTTGTGCAAGTCCGGCCTCATCGGGCCAACCGGCGGCAGCGCGGCGGTCCAGATAGGTGTTGAATACCAGATTGGCCAGCGTTCTCAGGCCTCGCGCCTCCAGATCCATCAGCAGGAATGCGAGATCATAGAGCACGTCGATACGGGCGAAATCGGGGTTGAACTCAATTGCGTCGAACAGGGTAGGCTCCCCATCCAACAGGCAGATGTTCCGCAGGTGCAGGTCGCCATGGCAATGGCGCTCCAGGCCAGCCTTCGCTCGGGCAAGGATACGGCCACTAGACGCCGCGTGCCGGCTTTGCATCAATTGCTCGAATGCATCCGCTTTTGACGATGACAAGATCTGCTGGTTCTGGCGCATCTCTCGCACCACACCGGCGATGGCATCGCTAACTCGCC
>CALKDI010000117.1 GCA_938084065.1 uncultured Alphaproteobacteria bacterium | reverse complement strand
TTCGGCGCATGGAACACAATCTTCCCCGACCCGGCCATGACCCTGGCCGCCGTGGACAGGCTCGTGCACCATGCGACAATCTTCGAGATGAATGTCGAAAGCTATCGCCGGAAGGCTGCAGAAATGGCCAAAGGGTCTGGGTTACGGCTGCAAAAAGCCTCTCCGGCGGAGATCACCACTGATTGACGCTCCGCGACAATCACCAGCGACAAACCTCTTGCCCCTGATAGATCAACCGTCCACATTCCATCTGTCGCGGCCAAGAATTCTCATCTTGTTTGTCGCGCTGCTCTCACCCTGATTGACGCGCTACAGACCTGAGTCTCGCATAGCAACCCAAGTGCCACTGTATATTTCCCCATCTATGGCTATCGAAATTTTGCCCATGCTGCCGAAAGTTGCCCCGGTAGCTGTGCCAGAACCGGAAACGCCGGTATCTTGATTTGTTACAATAACTGTTGACGCGCACCCAGCCAGCAGACTTATTAAAGCTAACATAATGATTAGATATAAACGCATTTAGGTTATTGGTCCTAACATGTTGAATTAAAAATGCCTCCGTGCAGTGTGATGGACAGAGTTCTGTAATGCAAGCCTGCCCCCCCTGCCGTTCGAGTGCGCAGCTACGCGCCTGCACGATCAACCCCTATTAAAACAAGCCCCTCACGCCGAGCGTACATCCATCAAGGTCAGGGTCGGCTGACGCTGACATCACTTCCTCTGGAACGCTAATTTGACAGACAGTCCATGGGGTTCAGCGTTGGCTACGGTTAGTGTCGCGCCGTGTAGATCAGCAATCTCTTTGACAAAACTAAGGCCTAGCCCGGAACTCTTTTGACCGTCTGGTTTTGCCAAAGCATAGAACCGCTCGGTCAGTCTGCCGATTGCGTAGTTGGGTACACCCGGTCCCTCATCCGTTACGAGAATCACTGGTGAACCAGCTTCGGCGAAGGCTGAAACCGTGATGTTGCCCTCGTCAGGCGAGAATTCGATTGCGTTCTTGATGATATTAGTCAGCGCCATTGATAGCAGGAATCGATCACCAGAGGCTTCCAGTCCTTCTTCGGCTGAGTTGGTGATCGCAATGCTGCGCACGTCGGCCAATGGCTTTAGGTCCAGGACGACTTCTACCAGCAATGGACCAAGCGGTACGTCAGCCACATCGTCCAACTGATTGCGGTGTTCGAGTGCGGCCAGGTCCAACAAGCGGTTGATCAAGCTTTGCATACGCTCTGTCTGGGTGGCGATGTTTCCCAGAAATTGTTGGCGATGCTCTTCGGGCATTGGTTCTTGCAGCAGTTCCGACGCGCCTCGAATAGCTGCAATCGGCGTTTTGAGTTCATGCGTTAGAGCTTGAACGTATTCAATAACATAGTTCTTGCCATCCAAGGCTGCCCGCATCTCCTCCATAGCTTTCCCAACTGGAGCAACCTCGTTGTTACCCAGGTTTGGCAGGGTTACGCGTTCATTGCGGATAACAGCGGCTGCGTAGGTTTGAAGCTGTTTAAGCGGCCGGGAGAGCCAGAGGTTAATGATGTAGATAGCCACAAAAGCGATCACGATGATCACAGCGGATGCCGCCGCCAGGCTGTTCAGCAGATGCTTGATGAATGCTTTGATGCTCTCGGTCGGTTTGCCAACGCTGACAACGCCAATGACATCGCCCCAAAAGGTGACCGGTGCCGCGACGTACATTGTATCACCGCCAGGGTTTGCTGGATCACCAGTGCTTACTCTTGCCCCGTATTGTCCTTTCAACGTGAGGGATACATCGCGCCAACCGCCGTAATCATCCCCGACATCTGCCCCCCCATTGGAATCAAAAACGACAATTCCCGCCAGATCAGTAACGTAAATTCGGATGTCGATGTCCGTCTTTAGACGTTCAAATATCTGAGCGTCAATTTTGCTACTCTTGAGGTTCCCAAGGCTGCGTTCCAAGGCTGCAGAGTTGACCTGCATCATCCCATCTGGGCCGATCATCAGCGTTTGGCGGGCTACAATTTTGGCTAAAGTTTGTGCCATATCTACCAGGACTTCCTCCTGGGCTTCCATATATCGGGGGTATAGCTCTGCCTTCATCACAAGTGCCAACGCACCGACCGATGCCACAACAGAAACTGACAGCATGAGAATAAGGCGGGTCCTGATTTTCATAGGCGTTCTGACCTGAAGGAATAACCGAGTCCTCTTCGGGTCTCGATAGGATCGATTGCAGGGTCGATGCCTTTGATCTTTTGGCGGATCGTTTTGATATGTGTGTCTATCGTGCGGTCATAGCTGGCGTCAGGTTCATCCCAGGCTGCGTCCATTAACTGCTGACGTGAGTATACCCGCCCAGCACCTTTGATCAGCGTTGCCAGCATTTCGAATTCATACCGGGTCAAGCCAAGGTCGTGCCCCCGAAGTAAGACCCTTTTACCGTCATGATCGGCATGGAAACCGTCGAGTGAAGGGATGGCGCTGGGTTGGCTTGAGCGCAGGTTGCTCCGAATGCGGGCCGTGAGGACGCGTGGACTGAATGGTTTGGTGACATAGTCGTCAGCGCCTAGTTCCAGACCGAGCACTTGGTCGATCTCGCTGTCCTTGGCTGTCAGGAATATGATGGGTACTGACGAGAACGTCCGGATTTGGCGGCAAACATCGAAGCCTTGAATATCGGGCAGACCAACATCGAGGACAACCAGGGCAGGGTGGTTCTGCCGGACATAATCCAATGCGTCTTGCCCATTCTTAACCCAGTGCGCGTCCATTCCCTCGGACTTAACCGCGTAAACTACCGTGTCAGCTATCGAGGGCTCGTCTTCCACGATCAGAATTATCATGCCGTCTTCCAATAAATACGGGACTTCACATTCACTTCAAACTGTCTTCAAGGCCGTGCGCAATTATGGCTCTCAGTTCACACAAGAGAGGTAAGCCATGTTACGCAATCGGTCCATATCGTGGGAAGACGCCGGGTTAGCTTTGGCCCTCGGCGTCATCATTGCCACCATCGCCGTTCTGGTTCCCCGCACTTCTGAAGCTATGGGGCTGGATCAGGTATCCCAAGGCAGTTTGCTGGTCCGTGATCAAGACACGGGTGTCTATACCGAACTGACCCACCTCGACACTGATGTCCAGATCGCAGTCACTGGCCCTATCGCGCGGTCTCGCCTGACTCAGCGGTTTTACAATGCGAGCGAACAATGGGTCGAGGCTCTCTACGCCTTTCCTCTGCCAGAGAATGCTGCGGTTGACTCCATGCGGATGTTGATCGGCGACAGGATCATCGAAGGGCAGATCAAGGAAAAGCAGGAGGCTAGGCAAACCTACGAGGCAGCCAAGAAGGCTGGCAAAAAGGCAGGCCTAGTCGAGCAGCACAGACCAAACCTGTTCTCCTCTGCCGTTGCCAATATACCTCCCAAGGGCGAGGTCGAGATACAGATTGAGTATCAGCAGCGGCTGCAATGGAAAGACGACAAGTTCTCTCTGCGGTTTCCAATGGCAATCACGCCGCGTTACGTTCCAGCCCGCGATCTGCCGCCGACGGATGTTCTGCGCTCTCAGCAAAACTTACAGGGCGGCTGGCAGGTGCTGCCGGGGGAATTGCCCACACGGATCAAAACACCGACGGAAACGACCGGTATAACCGAACCCGCCAATGTTGTCCGACTTAGTATCATGCTGACGCCGGGTTTCCCCATTGGTGAACTCCGCAGTCTGTACCACCAAATTGATCGGGAGGAATCAGACGCCGGAGTTGAGATCACTCTGCATAACGAGGCGGTGTCGGCAAACCGTGACTTTGTGCTGGAATGGGAGAATGCCGAGAAGGCCCAGCCGACTGCCGCTTTCTTTACGGAGTCCACCGAACAGGGTGAATTCGGCTTGCTGATGGTCATACCGCCCGCGGTGGAGCCCCGAACAGTTTCCCCTCGTGAACTGACCTTCATAATCGATACATCGGGCTCTATGGCGGGCCAGTCGCTCATCGAGGCGAAGGCTGCACTCTTGTCTGGCCTGGAAGACTTGACCCCCAACGATGCGTTCAACATCGTCGAGTTCAATTCGGTCACTAGGAAACTATTTGACCGACCTCTGAAGGCCTCATTGGATGCGATCCGAATTGCCCGGCGGTTTGTTAGTTCTTTGCAGGCTACTGGCGGTACAGAAATCCTGCCAGCGTTCATGGAGGTATTTGATGGGAATAGCGGTGCCTCTGGCCGTCTGCAGCAGATTGTATTCCTGACTGACGGCGCTGTAGGCAATGAGCGGGACATCTTCCAGTTCATCCAGGGCAATCTGGGTGACCACCGGCTCTTCATGGTGGGGATTGGTTCTGCACCGAACAGCCATTTTATGGTTGAAGCCGCGCACTTCGGCCGGGGTACCTACACTCATATCGGCGATACGGCGGAGGTTCGGGGAAAGGTTGAGGCACTGTTCGCAAAGTTGAAGCGTCCAGTCCTGACCGGTCTACAAATAAAGGCCAAAGGACTATCGAACCTGGTGCCTCGTACCGTCCCTGATCTTTACGATGGTGAGCCTATCATCCTGGCCATGAAGGTCGACGAGGGGCAGAAAAAGATATCGATAACCGGCCGTCTTGGCGCTACTCGCTGGGAGCAGGAACTCGACATCACGCATGGCACGCATCAGTCAGGGCTCAGGGTCGATTGGGCGCGTGAACAGATCAAGCAGCTAATCCGATCTGGGGTCTTGGGGCGGTCCACAGAGGATGTCCGCAAGGATGTAACGTCTGTAGCGTTGGCCCATCATTTGATTAGTCCGTTCACCAGCTTGGTAGCAGTTGACGTAACACCGTCCCGGCCTGCTGATGCCAAACTCTCGTCTACAGCGCTCAAAGGTGAACGTGTTGCGGGTATGCCATTGACCGGCAGCCAAGACCTTCAGATGGCACAGACTGCACTTGGTATCGAGGGCCGCCTCTTGCTCGGGATAGCTTTGTTGATGCTCGCTCTTTCGCTCTGGGTCATCAGCGGGTGGGCAGCAGCAAAGGTCCGGTTCCAATGTTGAAGTCATTCATCGGGAAACGCTGGCACCAAATGGTGCTGGTGGGCCTGTTGGCGGCTGGAGTTGTCGTCACCGCCGATGCGCTCTGGTTGGCGGGCAAAGCTCAGCTTGCTCAAGTGCTATTGTCACGAGCATGGGCCGCCACACTTGAGGATGGCACAGACCAGAAGCCATGGCCCTGGGCTGACCATTGGCCCGTCGCTCGGCTTATGGTTCCCGATCTGTCAGTCAATCAAATCGTTCTGGCTGGTGATAGCGGTGCGGCCCTTGCCTTTGCGCCTGGTCAGAACGCGCTTGCTGGTAACCCTGGAGAAGGTTCGGCTGTTGTCTTCTCTGGCCACCGCGACACGCACTTCCGGTTCTTAAAGGAAATGGCAATCGGGATGGAAATCGACGTCCAAACGCGGAGTCAGAGTATCCGTTATCGGGTGAGGGAGGTGTCAATTGTCGACACTCGAAAGTTCCGGATAGCCACTGGAGGACAGGTAGAACTGCTTCTTCTCGTGACTTGTTATCCATTCGACAGCCTGCGTGCTGGTGGACCTCTAAGGTATGTGGTTACGGCTGAGCGTGATGCGCAACCGGTCAGTAGGCAGGCTTCGAAGGCAATCCGATGGATGAGCCAACCGGGAATGTAGAAGAGCCACCGCCAAACTCCAATGAATTCAATCACCTAATTAGCGCTGGAGCTTATGCCCGTCGCTTCATCAACGCTATCAATCGTAAAGGAACTGAAGCATGACCAACCAAGTACAATTACAACAGATCGCGACCAACCTAGCCGGTGCTGGGTTCCCTGTCTTCCCGATGACCTCAAAGAAGGTACCATTAGTCCCACGAGGCTACCATGACGCAACGACCGACGCTGACACAGTAGACCTCTGGTTTCGTAAGCCAGGCGTTGCAAGGGTGGCTATGAAAGCCGATGGTAAAATCCTCTGCATCGACCTCGACAAAGCCAAAGAACCCGGTGAGGTCGATGGCGAACAGGCGTTCAGCAAGTGGCTGGGGTCGGACGAGGCATACGCCAGCGCTATCGTGGCTGACACACCATCCGGCGGGAAGCACCTGTATTTCAAACCGCACCCGGACTTGCAGGGCCGATGGGTAAAAAAAGTCCTCTGGCAGAACGTTGATATCCTTGGTGAAGGTGCCCTGTGCTGCTATGCGGACAACCTGGAAAACCTTCAGGAACTGCCGAAAAATCTAGCACAACAGATCGTCCACATGGTGAACGCACAGGCCGAGGAAGAACACCGCGTATCCAACCGTCTCAGCAGCACCGCACCAGACGACGAGGATCAATTGATTGACCAGGCTCGCTGGTGTTTCCAAAACTGTCCGAACGATCTCCCGGATCGTAACGATGTGGTCAAATCGATCCTCGGTCTGAAGGCTTCGATTGGTGACCGTGCTGAGGAACTGCGATCAGCCTATGACGACTGGATGGACAAATATCCCGCTGGCAACTCCTCGGAGCAGAAGGACAACATCTGGAATTCCAAGCCAAACGGTCGAGCGACCATAGGCAGCTTCCTGTATCACCTGTGCAATCAGCAGGGCGTGCCAGTGCCAGCCACAGCCAAGACGAACGACCAACTGAAGGACTGGTGGTACGTCGCGACAGACGACGCCTATTTTAACGCGGTCACTGGCGATTCAGTCACCCACACAGCTATTGACCGTTTATTTGGCGGCTCATCAGCCGAACAGGTACTCCAGTGCGACAGGAAAGTAATCCGACGGGAGTACCGCCCAGACTTATATGATCCAGATGACCCAACATTTGTTGACCAATCCACCACAATCCTGAACAGCTACGCCCGACCACACCGCAGGTATATCCCTGGAAGCCTTCAGAGTCCGCTGTGGGCCAAAGTCGAAGAACTGGTGTCTCTGTCTATACCGGACGAACAAGAGCGCCGTACGCTGCTACAATGGCTCTGCCATAACATCCGCTATCCCGGCCGGAAGATACGGTGGTCAATCCTCTACCAAGGCCCCAATGGCTCGGGCAAGGACTCGCTCGGCAAGCTGTTGTCCATGGGCTTGGGCGAAGCTAACGTGAAGATGGTCTCCAGCAGTGAGATCACTAGCGGCTTCAACAGCTATAGCGGTGGAGCCTGCGTTAGCTTTCTTGAGGAAATACGGATGCAGGGGAGTCACCGCTGGAAAGTCTACAATGACCTCAAGGCACCGATCACCAATGACCACATATCGCTCCACCAGAAGGGCCGGGATGGGCGGACGATTCGCAACGTCACCAACTATTTCGCTAGCACCAACTTCGAAGACGCGGTCCCGATTGATAACAAAGGTGATCGGCGTTGGTACGTTGTGGCGTGTCAGTGGGAGACGCGGGAGGAATGCGAGGCAAACGGGCTCAACGAAAGCTTCTACAAGGAAATCTACGGGCTGCTGGACGGTGCCGAGGATATCGTATGGTCCGCTGCACAGGATTACCCGCTAGAAGGCTTCAGCCCACACCAAATTCCGGCTGATACCGTTGCCAAACAGAAGATGATGTTTGAAACCATGTCTCAGCTGTCCGGAGAATTGGACGATGTGTTGGATACGTTGTTAGCGTGTGGTGAACCCGACCTTGCTGGCGCTGTGCCCGGCGTGAGAGTCTTGTCGTAATAGCGGGCGATGATGTCCGCTTAAATTACGCGGACACGTATTTTGGCAAACCAAGGCAAATGCAAGCGGCGAAGCTAT
>CALKDI010000116.1 GCA_938084065.1 uncultured Alphaproteobacteria bacterium | reverse complement strand
GGCGCGCCAGATCCCGCCAACTACCCCGTATCGCTTATCCGCATCTACCTGATGTCTCGCGCCAATTTACCGGAACTCCTCAAGATCGGTGAGGAAGCTAGGAAAATTGCTACCAGTATGGACATGAACCTCGCGCTGGGCACGCCGATCGTGGGGGACAGTATGAACCGGTTTATCGTCAACTATCAGGCCCGCTCGCTGGAGCATCTGGGCGAGAATTTCGACAAGGTCGTCGTATTGCCGGAATACCAGGAAATCCTGATCCGGGTTGCTGGTCTCGCCACCATATCAACCGCTGTAATTGACGTTACGGTCTAGCCCCGAGCGGCAGTTATTCGCCTGACTGGCGCGCAAAGTCGGGAGGGACCGCACGGTCTCTCCCGCTCTTGCTCATAAAGCCGGGATGCCTTGTTGAGGGTTGTGGACCCGATTGGCTCTAGCAGCCCGCCACACACTTACCGCTGCCATCGAACGACATGGTCACGCCGCTCAACGGCACATGCACCGGCATTGTTGCTGCCTTAATGAAGGTCTCAGTCCGCGTGCCGGCGATGACTTTGCCGCCTTTGGTGGCTTCCTCATTCGCGTGTGAGGCGATGACGCTGACCGGCTTCACCAGCTCATTCACCACATAGGCAGCCTCCGTCGGGCCGGTGGTGAAGGTGTCGCCGATGTTGATCACAGCCAACTCCGCGCCGTAATGGCCGCGCACGACCACGTCCTGCTCCGCTGTGATGCCGGTATCGCCGGAGAGATACACCACCAGGCCGTTGGTGAATTTCAGCACATAGCCCGTCGGCGGGCCGACATAGCCGCTGAAGCCCGCGGCTTTCATCTGATCACCCAACTCTCCACCGATGAACGCCGGCGAAAGGCCATTGCTGTGCGAGGCCGGAACGGTGGTGATGCCAACGCCGCCGACCGTCTTCATCGCACCAAAGCGCACCAGCATGAGTCTTTGGGATTGCCGCCATTGGCCTTGAGCTTGCCCCCAAAGAAGGGCGGCATCTCACTGCCGGTCACGATCTTGGCCCCCTTCGCCAGCGCGATGTTGACCGTGTTGGTGTTCGGCACAGCGCTGACTGAGAAATCTGGCTTGCTGCACGTGCCGGAGTTCGGTGCCTTCATATGACGGTCACCGGCATGGTCGCCATGCATGTGGCTGACCAGCAGCACGTCAATCTTGCCCAACCGTGGATCATCTGCACCGGCAACTGAGCGCCCGGCGTCGTACAGAATGCGCGTGCCGTTCGGGTCCTCAAAAATCATCGCCCGGTCGAGCCGGCAGAACTCGCCATCGACACCGCCCAGCGGGGTGACTTTGACGGTGTTTGCCAGGGAAGGGGCGGCAAATGCCAGTTGGCTGCTTGCGACCGCTGCGGCGATCAGAAGTGCGGGCTTCTTCATGGAGACCTCCATTTTGGTTCACAACGAATTGGTGACAACTGTCAGACGCTAGTGCTCACAGTTGCGGCTGTCGAGCGTCTCAGCCGTCGCCTTGCTCCCGGATCGCTGACGACGACAAATCCAGGCGGAAATGATGTTCGGGGATTTCGGCGAACAGGTCCACGAAGCGCCGCGGCACGGGAATGTCGCGCAGCGTCAACAGACGGCCGCCGGAATCTAGGCGTACCGCCACCAGGAAACTGGCCCCGGAACCGCCCATTTCTTCCAGCGCTGCATGCATGCGGTCTTCGTCATGGCCGTAATATTTCATCGCCACCAGGCGTTCTGCCGTGTCCGCGCCGATAATGAATGAGGCGCCAGCGAACAGGCGTGACTTTTCCAGAAACGTGGGCGCCCTGGTCAGCTCTATAGGGGATTTCCAGGCGAATTGCCGGATACGATCGCGGACCACGTCGCCCGTCAACGGCGGCTTATCCACATTGGTCACTGACAATTCAAACGTCGTGGGATGCTGCCGGATGTCACTCGCAGTTCGCGCAAGCCGAATATGCCCATCATGGACCGGATTAAACGAGCCCGGCATCACCAATGGCGGAGGCGCCGCAGCCAACACCAGTTGCCCATCGGGCAATGCTGTGACCCGATCGACGGTGCCAGCCAACAGCGCATCAATCGAGTCTACAGCTGCAACATCCACCTGGCTGAATTGCTCGTCCGGATCCAGCAGGCTTTGCGGCGACGGCGCGTCAACGCCACATGCCTTGGCCAGCCACAGAATGACCGAGTGCGCGACCAACGCCTCTTCCTCCGACCGATCACGCCTGCCTTTCGCCAATACCACCGTACAGTGAGTGACGCCGCTAGCCCTAGCGCAGGCTACATGAAATCTGTGTTCGCCCCTGCGCGGCCGGTCGCTAACCAGCGCTGCCGTCGCGCCGAGGCCGACGATTTCCGCATCCTCTGATACCATTCCCGATGCACGCGACCGCGCTTTGTGAGCCATCGCGATGGCCGTATCGGCACTGCAAGACTGGCTGGGCGCAAACCCCAGATAGCTCTCCAACGCTTGCTCGCTGTAGGGAACCTGGACTTCAATCAGCAGTTGAGACCCGCCCGGGACCCGCAACAACTCACCCGCTGCACCGGAGCCGCCGCCGGTAATGGCCAGGGCTGCTTTAGGGCCAGAGCTATGGGTGGCGGAAATCAGCTTCGTCCAGGCATCATCTGATAAGCTCATGGGCGGCCCGCATTTCCTGTAGATATCACGATAATGCCGAACGTATGGTGCGCTCCCCGAAGTGTCAATTGCGCGCCGGGTTGACCAGCCGCCAGCAACTCTCGCTTGGTGGTTCGCTACCTACAGGCTGTTGCTGCGCCGAACGCCGTGACGGCCGGGGCAGAGACCGCAGCTCATCACTATGGGTTGGGAAAGGAGCCCAAAACGACCTTATGCAAACGCAGAAGCCAGAACCGGATTAGCGCTTTAGCCGCCCGGTCCGCCGGTTTGTCACCCGTGCGACCCCAAGCGTTGCTAACACAGGCCCCAGCAGAACAAGCGAAGCTGGTATCGGTGCTGCTGTGGGACGAGGCACATTAACGGTATAAGAGATACTTCCGCCATCAACTGCGACGGATAGCGTGACATCTCCACCACCAAAGCCACTGTTGGTCATTACCATTAACTGACCGGACATACCGACGGCGAAATCGATATCGGTTACACTCCCCATGGCGTCACTGGCCTGATAGAGATTTACGTAATTGCTCACCCCCCTCGTTGAACAGGGGTTTGCCGGAGGGCAATTGAGGTATTGACACCAGACCGGGCAGTTGATTCAAGCTGCGGATGATTTCGGAAACACTGGATTCGCTGAGCAACAAAGAGCTGATCGGTCTCGTTCTAGCGCAGGTGGAACAGATCGCGGCCTTGCAGTCCCGTGTCGCGGAATTGGAGGCGAAGCTGGGA
>CALKDI010000115.1 GCA_938084065.1 uncultured Alphaproteobacteria bacterium | reverse complement strand
ACCATTGGGTCATCGCAGAGGTGCAGCATCATCATCGAACCATAGCCAGTCACTTGACCAGCGATGCCATGATGGCCCAGGCGCTCGTTTAGCCGATGGCGCAAGTCGTTGCCGGCATCATTCATCCGGTGCGCTTCTGCGGCGGTGAACACCTCAGACAGACCAACGGTGGCTGCCGCAACCGTCAACACATTGTTGTTGAATGTGCCGGCGTGGCTCAGGTGGCCGGGTGTCTCTGGATTGAAATGCTCCATGATATCCCGGCGCCCACCGAACGCGCCGAATGTCAGACCACCGCCCAGATATTTGCCCATGGTCATCATATCCGGTGTCACACCGCTGATGCCTTGATAGCCAGCAGGGCCAAGGCGGGAGGACATGACCTCATCAAAGACTAGGATGATTCCCAGCTCATCCGAAATTTCCCGCAGCATCTTCAGAAATTCCGGCCGGGCGGGAATGCATCCGCCCGAACCGGTCATGGGCTCAATAATGATCGCCGCCAGGGTGTTTTGACGCTCGCGGATCATCGCCGCCGTGTCGTCTATGTCGTTGTAGGTCGCCATGACCCAGGGGAGGGGGATGTTCATATTGCGGCCATAGGGACCGAACGACAGCACGCTGCCATGATACGAGCCCTCGAACGCCATCACCTCATCACGGCCAGTTACCGCGCGTGCAGTCTGTAGGGCCAGTAGGTTGGCTTCGGTGCCGGAGTTGGTGAATCGCACCAAGTCCAATGCTGGAAAGCGCTCTGTCAGCATGTTGGCCAGCACAGCCTCGCCTGCGGTCGGACCACCGAGGGTAATGCCGCGGTCCAGCGCGCTGCGCACCGCTGCCTGGATCTTGGGCTCGGAGTGGCCATAGAGACCGGCGGTTTGCTCTGTTACGAAATCGACATATCGGTGCCCGTCGATGTCGGTCACATAACAGCCATCGCCTCCGGAAAGGGTCAATGGATAGGGAGGGTAGAACAGCACAGTGCGCGTGTTGCCGCCGGGCATAGATTTGGCTGCGGCCAGATAGGCCGCTTCGCTCTCTGGGTTGGCGGCGCGGAAGCGCTCCTCCGCCTCGTTCAAAGCATCGGCGAGTTCGAAATTGCGACGGTGATCGGATGATTGCGGCATGAAGTTCAACCCTTCGCTAGCGGACAAAGTCCATATCTATGCGGTTTGGATGGCAGGATCGGGGCAAACCAACCCTTCATAATTAACGGCGTTATACCGCATTTATCCTGGCGTGTAAGGAGCGCTGAATCGCGAACCTCAGGGTGCCCTTCTGCCGCTCAGTCGCACGGGTGTTTGATCATCCGCGCGCCAAGATAAAATATGCCGCGCCGCCAACCATGTATGACGATGCTGTTCTCGGGGATGGCATGGTGAGCAGCCAGCGCGGTGCAAAGCTCAAAATTCGTCGGGTCCCCGTATTGCCAAACATGCGGCGCCTCCGTCCGCATTGCCTCGATGGCGCGGGGAGAGGGGCCAAATACGTTCTCATTCGCGCCAATACGGGCAGTAAAAGATCGGCCTCGGTCGCGTTCCTGCGCTTCAGGGCCGACAAAGGGCACGGTCGCAGGCAGGCTAGCAACAAGTGGAGTGAACGGTGCCGTCATTTGGCCGATCCCTGCGAGGTGATAATATTCTCGCCGGAATTAGTCCGCAAATACTGAAAATGAAAGCAGAAAATGCCTGGTGCCTAGTGCCTGCTGTTAGATTCGCCGAATTTTGAGTGAGTGTGGCAGGGATATCACACAGCCCTGCTCGTCGAGGCAATATCCTATGCTCATACAGGGAAATCCCCTTCTGAGGCGCGGTCCTTCTGATAAATTTGGGTGTCTCTGTTTTAATATGTAGAGCCACGGCCACGGTTTCTACAATCACGGTCCTTCCATGACGATTTTCGTGCGTATGTGATAGTCATAGACCTTGGATGCCGGCACTCTCTGGCCTTCGCCCTCAAGCAGATAATCGACGCGCTTCCACGGACCGTAGGCTTCGGTTGATTCTGGTTCTTTGGGCAATGGCAGGTCAAATACCATTTTCGGTCCGCCGTCGGCTCGCCACAGGACCATCTGCCGGTCTTTCACCCGCCAGTACAGTTTCACTTTGAACCGCAGGATTGTCAGACCATCTTCATCCCGTTGTCTTGGCTCATCCCACTGCGCATGAGAGGAGGCATAGCTTTCAAAGGATTTGCGGAAAAAGCGATCAGCCATTCCGGCTTGGATTGGCCAGGGCAGGCGGACTTCCATGTAGACAACCGGGCGCGGGCCTTCCAGGTCATACGGGTTGCCATCGTTTAGCTTCGGCACCACAAAGTAGGCCGCTGCCACCGCGCCTGCGATAGCCAGAATTCCCAGCGAACCTATCCAGAGTGTTGGGGCGCCGGCTGCCCGGACCACCACAATCCCAAGCCATAGGCCCAGACCCGTTCCAATCACCCCTGCAATTGGCAAGACTGTTGTTGCGACTCCCATGGCGAGTCCGCCATTCATGTCGCGGACACCCATCATCTGCGCAATGGCATAGAAGCCGAAACTGCCAACGACGGCGGCGATTGCCCCAACGATGAGCGCAATTTCCACGGCCAGCAAGATTTTGGCGGCGACCAGCATTGGTGCTGTCCTTGTCCGGCGGGTGCGAAACGCCAACCTTCGATCCGCACCCGTTTGGAAAGCGGGTGAGGGTGTCTACAGCCCAAGCACCCGCTTGGCGATGATATCGCGCTGCACCTCGTTCGTGCCGCCATAGATTGTGGAGGCGCGGCGCAGCAGGTGCTCCGTCATCACACCACGGCCGTGGTCTGGGCCGACGATATCAACGTTGGTGTCGATCCGCAGCGTCTCCAGGTCATAGGGTTGAGCGTAATTCCCGAGCGCCTCCATGAAGGCCTCGTTCAGATCCTGCTCAATCTCAGAGCCATTGATCTTTAGCAGAGATGCCTCCGGCCCAACCGTGCCGCCGCCGGCCTCTTGCGCCAGAATGCGAAGGTTGCTCATGCTGAGCGCTGCCAGCTTGGCATTGGCTGCTGCAACGCGCGCGCGGAAGCTGGGATTGTCCCACAAAGTGCCGCCAATGCCGTCGCTTTCTTGCTTGGCAGCGTCAATGATTGCCTGGATCTTTCTGGCGGATTTCCCGACGCCAGCGACACCGGTCCGTTCATTGCCCAACAGGAATTTGGCGTAGGTCCAGCCTTTGTTTTCTTCGCCGATGCGGTTGGTAATTGGCACCCGCACATCTGTAAAGAACACCTCGTTCAGGTAGTGTCCGCCATCCATGGAGACAATCGGACGCCGCTCAATCCCCGGCGTGTTCAGGTCGATCAGTAGGAAGCTGATGCCCTCTTGTTTCTTGCCCTCGGTCGAGGTGCGAACCAGCGCGAAAATCCAGTCGGCGTGGTGCGCATGGCTGGTCCAGATTTTCTGGCCGTTGACCACATAATCATCGCCATCCGGCACCGCCCGCGTTTTCAGGCTGGCCAGGTCTGAGCCGCTGCCAGGCTCTGAATAGCCCTGGCACCAGAACACATCGCCTGAGAGAATCCCCGGCAGGTGCTGCGCCTTTTGCTCTTCTGTTCCGAATGTAAACAGCACCGGGCCGACCATCATCAATCCAAAAGGCGAGAGCCGTGGCGCGCCGGCAGACTGCACTTCTTCGTCAAAGATATGCTTCTGCACCGCCGTCCACCCAGGCCCGCCGAACTCCGCAGGCCAATTCGGCGCGATCCAGCCTTTTTTGTGGAGGATCTTGTGCCACTCCCGCGTCATCTCCTTCGAAATATAGGAGGGCGCGAGCTGTGCCTGTCGGCGGATGTGCTCCGGCATCGCGGTCTTAAGGAAGGTGCGAACCTCCTCACGAAAGGCGACGTCATCGGCAGAATAGGCGGCGTCCATGGCTGGCTCCGGCAAATGGTAAACGGGTTGCCTAGATTATACGCCCGCCATGGGGGATTGGATCAAGTGTACACCCAGGCGCACCGTTGAAACGGTAGCCTGGGCGTCAGCTATCTACCGACCGGTAAACACCGGCTTGCGCTTCTCAACAAAGGCAATGGCAGCTTCCTCGTGGTCCCTGGTCGACTGGGCCAACGCCTGGAAACCTGCCGCCATCTCTAGCGAGCTGGAGAGAGATTGAGCTTCGCTCTCTTTCAGCAGGCGCTTGGTCATGCGCAGTGCTTCTGGTGGCTTGCTTGCAATCTTTTTGGCCATCGTCATGCATGCTTCCATCAGATCATCATGTGAGACGATCTTGTGGACCAGGCCGATGTCCAGGCACTCACGCGCCTTCAGCACGTCGCCGGTAAAGGCCATCTCGAACGCCTTGGCCCGACCAACGATCCGCGGCAAATACCAGGCACCGCCGTCGCCGGGGATAATGCCCAGATTGACGAAGACCTCGCCCATTAGTGCCTTATCGCTGGCAATGCGGATGTCGCACATCATTGCCAGATCGCAGCCGGCGCCAATGGCCGGGCCGTTGACCGCGGCGATGATTGGGATCTCGACCTTATCCAGGCACATCGGAATGCGCTGAATGCCCTCGCGGTACCAATGGCGCGTACCATTCGGGAAGGCCTGATTTTCCGCCGCAGTCTCGGCAAAGCCCTTCACGTCGCCGCCGGACGAGAATGCGGAGCCGGCACCTGTCAGGATGATGCAGCAGACTTCGTGATCCAGTGAGGCCTTGTGGAAGACCGCCTCGAACGCATCCAGCATGTCATAGGCAGAGATGGAGTTGCGGATTTCGGGACGGTTGATCGTAATCGTAACGATACGACCGTCTTTCTCATAGAGCATGAGATCATCGGACATGAGTGACGCCTTTTGTCGGTGTTTTGGGTATGGGGAGGGGGCTTCTGCAGTCCCCTTTTTAGAACTCAGGGCAAGCGGTATAGGCTGTCCGGACCTGGCGGGTCGTCAGGGCTGGCGACGCGGCCATCCTCAACCATATGCAGCAGATGGCTGAGCACCGAACGCCCGGCGGCCTTATGCAATTGCTCCGGCGTGTTGATGTAGATTTCTTTCACCATCTCCGGAATGTTGTGCGGATGGTGCGCGAGGCAATCGAGAATCTGCTGCTCGCGCTCACCCCGATGCTCGATGAAGGCTTCGACGAAGGCCTTGGGATCGGCGATCGGCCCTCCGTGGCCCGGATAATACGTGTGCTCCGTTCGGCCCAGCATCTTCTGCAGGCTGGCCATGTAATGACTCATATCGCCATCCGGCGGTGAGACGATGCTTGTGGACCAACCCATCAGGTGGTCGCCGGTTAAGACGACGTCGTCTTCCTTCACAGCAAAGCAAAGATGGTTGGAGATATGGCCCGGCGTAAAGATCGCCTCCAGCGTCCAGCCATCACCCTCAATCAGGCCGCCATCGGGGACGCAGACATCTGGGTCAAAGCTCGTATCACCACCCTCTGGTCCAGCAAACGGCCAGTTGCGGCGGGAGCCGATGCCGTGCTTGCCATAGCCGTAGGTGGTCGCGTTCGTCCATTCCTTCATCAACTGCACGCCCGGCGAGTGATCGCGATGTGTGTGTGTGACGATGATGTGCGAGACCGTCTCACCGTTCTCCGCCAGCACCTCGCGCAGGCGGTCGATGTGCGCTTGCTCTGGCGGGCCGGGGTCGACAATGCCGACTTTGCCATGGCCCAAGATATAGGTGTTGGTGCCGTGGAAGGTGAACGAACTCGGGTTGGGGCAGGTGAGGCGGCGGATATGCGGCGTCAGCGTGACGACCTCGCCTGCTTCGTGGGGAAATTCTTTATTGAACGGTATGACAGCCATGTTCGGGAGCGGCTCCTGAGAAAATTTCAATTCTTACGGCTAGAAACCGGCATGGCCTGATGGCGGTGTCAAGACCTTCGCACGATTACCTTGATTTTCTGCGGATTGGGGTTGCGTCGAACGCCTTGGCGCATCATCACTTCGCGACCAGCCGCTGTCGAACGTCGCGGCTCTAAATGTTGAGGTGACATGCGGTTCCTACCAAAGCTTTTCCGCGCAGCTATCCGCAATGGTCGGCTAACACTCGTTGGCGCCAATGGCGAAACTATGGAGTTTGGCGGGCAGGGGCCCGGCCCGGAGGTTCGGATTCGCCTGACGGATGCCTCGCTCGACTGGAAGATTTTCATCAACCCGGAATTGAAAGCGGCAGAGGCCGTCATGAATGGCGGGCTGGTGGTAGAAGAAGGATCGATTCACGACTTCATAACGCTGTTCTTCGTGAACAAGCGCCAGTTCGACATGAACCCGAATCAGATTTTCTGGAATGGGCTGGCTCGCCGCTTTCGTCGTTTGATGCAGCATAACACCCTGCTGAACTCTCGCCGGAACGTCGCGCACCACTACGATCTTGGCAATGACTTCTACCGGCTCTGGCTGGATGAGGATCTGCAATATTCCTGCGCTTACTTTGAAACTGGTACAGAGACGCTGGAGCAGGCGCAGACAGCCAAAAAACGCCACATCGCATCCAAGCTGGCACTGGAGCCAGGGCAGACCGTCCTCGACATCGGCTGCGGCTGGGGTGGCATGGCGCTCTACTTGGCCTCCGTCGCCGACGTGAAAGTTGTTGGCGTCACCTTGGCTGTGGAGCAACTCAAGGTCGCGCGTGAGCGTGCCCACGCCATGGGGCTGGCAGACCGCGTTGAATTCCGGCTCCAAGACTACCGCGATGTGCCAGAAATCTTTGATCGCGTTGTCTCTGTCGGCATGCTGGAGCATGTTGGCGTTGGCCATTTGACTGAGTATTTCCTGAACGTTCGCAACCGCTTGGCACCGGACGGCGTCGCACTGGTACACTCAATTTCGTCCAAAGCGCCGCCAGGCATCACCGGCCCATTCTTGCGGAAATACATCTTCCCCGGCGGTTATTCTCCGTCCCTGTCCGAAGCCTTCGCAGCGGTAGAGCGCTCTGGCCTATGGACCCTCGATACCGAGATCTGGCGTGTGCACTATGCCCAAACATTGGCAGCCTGGCGCGAGCGGTTCTTGGCTGAGCGTGAACAAGTTGTTGCCATGTATGACGAGCGTTTCGCTCGCATGTGGGAAATCTATCTCAGCGCTTGCGAGAACGCGTTCGCCTATGGCTCGTCCTGCGTATTTCAGGTGCAGTTGGGCCGCAACCGCGACGCCGTTCCGCTCAGCCGGAACTACATGACAACCGCCGAGGCTGCACTGGCGGAGGCTGAGACCAGCCAAGGCCTCAACAGCTAAGTATGAGCCCAGTTGAAAAATGCGTGCGCCGCCTAAGGCTGCTGTTATAGTGCCACCTGATTTCCATGATTTTCCGGGAGAACGCCAAATGTCTGACGCCTTTATCTGCGACGCGGTTCGCACCCCCATCGGACGCTATGCCGGCTCGCTAGCCGCAGTCCGCACCGATGACCTGGGAGCGATCCCGATCAAGGCGCTGATGGAGCGCAATCCCAGCGTCGATTGGAGCAAGGTCGACGACATGTCCTTCGGCTGCGCCAACCAGGCCGGCGAAGACAACCGGAATGTGGGCCGCATGGCCGCTCTGCTGGCGGGCCTGCCTGACAGCGCGCCCTCCAACACCGTCAACCGCCTGTGCGGCTCTGGCATGGATGCCCTCGGCTCGCTCGCCCGCGCGATCAAAACCGGGGAAGCCGACCTGTGCGTCGGCGGTGGCGTCGAGAGCATGAGCCGCGCACCTTTTGTGCTGAGCAAGGCCGACAGCGCCTTCAGCCGCGGCACCAAGATGGAAGACACGACCATCGGCTGGCGTTTCGTCAACCCACTGATGAAATCACAATACGGCATCGATAGCATGCCAGAGACCGGTGAGAACGTGGCGGAGGAGTTTCAGATCTCCCGCGCCGACCAGGACGCCATGGCCTACCGCTCTCAGATGAACGCGGTTGCGGCACAGAAAAACGGCCGTTTTGCGATGGAGATCGTTCCCGTCTCGATCAAACAGCGCCGCGGCGATCCAATCATCGTCGATATGGATGAACATCCCCGCGAAGGCACCACGCTGGAAGGCCTTGCCAAGCTGCCAACGCCTTTCCGCAATCCTGGCACGGTTACGGCTGGCAACGCATCCGGCGTCAACGATGGCGCCTGCGCTGCGGTGTTGGCATCGGCCAAAGGCGCAGAGATGCACGGCCTGACCCCGCGCGCGCGCATTCTCGGCATGGCGACCGCCGGTGTGCCGCCGCGGATCATGGGCATTGGCCCAGCCCCAGCATCGATGAAAGTGCTGGAGCGCCTCGGCCTCTCAATCAACGACATGGATGTGATCGAGTTGAATGAGGCCTTCGCCGCCCAAGGCTTGGCCGTGCTACGCCAGCTAGGCGTTGCTGACGACGATGAGCGCGTTAACCCGAATGGTGGCGCCATCGCCCTCGGCCATCCGCTGGGCATGTCCGGCGCTCGCCTGCTCACCACAGCAATGTATGAGCTGGAACAGCGTCAGGGCCGCTATGCCCTTTGCACCATGTGCATCGGCGTCGGCCAAGGCATCGCCACTGTGATTGAGCGCGTTAGCTAACTTTACGCTAACTTACTGCCGATTTAGCGCCGTCAGACTGCCTGTAAGGGTGGTTTGGCGGTGTTTTTTATTGCAGGGGAGTGAGTGGCTGCGTTGGGCCTAGGGAGGAGAGACACCTTGGCGCGCGCCAGAATACTTTGGCTACGTAAGGCAGAATCGCTCCAAATTTGCCGTTAACCGAACGCTTGGTTTCAGCTGAACTGATCCCAGGCAACGCCCAAGCCGAGTCCAAGACTGAGAACATAGACGGCTTGCAGCAGCACCGCTGGGCGGGACGCCAGCACACAATGCCTGGCGACGAAGGATGTCCATGCGCCTTCAATGGGTGGACGCACGAAAATCAAGAACGCCAGGAACGACGGCACAGCTGCCAGCAGAAAGCCGATGCTGTAGGACCCCGTTGACGCAAAGATCGCGCCATAGATCGCGGGATAGATCATCATCGCAATGCTGGTGAAGGATAGCACGCTGCCGGTGACGCCGCCGACATTGTCCTTGGGCGCCAACCGTGCGGTCTCAGCCAGCAGCAATCCGTGCCAACTGATGGCTGAGATGTTGAAGACGATTGCCACCAGTGTGATCTCGAACAGGCCCCAGCTCAGGTCAAAGCTGGAGACGATGATGGCTGCAATCCCTGCGATTAAACCGATGGCGGCCAGCAAATGGCGCGGTGACACATGGCTGCCTGCCAGCCAGCCCCACATAATCCTGGCCCAAATCGCCGTGAAACTCGAAATCGCAAACGCGCTGCCGGCCTCGACTTCCGAATAGCCCAGTCCATCGATCAGAAACAGAACAAAGAACCCAGAGAACAGAGCCTGTAGCCCACCAAAGGCGAATGCTGCGAAGGCGATGTCTCGGAGCGGTGGGTTTCCCATCACCGTCTTCATCGTGGATCTGAGATCGCCAAAGGAGATCTTTGTCGTTGGATCACGATCTTCATCAAAGTGATCGCGGATCGGTTGCAAAGAGACGCCAACGGCAAAAACGATCAATGCCGTAATCAACGCCGCACCAAAATGGCCAACCCTGATGGTATCGCCAATAACGTCGCTGTAGATGACGACTCCGAGCAGAAATGGCAGCAGGAGGCCACCGATCAGCGCGCCTACGGGAACGCCTGTTTGCTTGATTGAAAACACTAGGGGCGCCAGGTGTGGAGGACATACCCGCGCCAAAATGTGCGAACTCGCGGGCGTTGAGACAGAGGCCGCTCCCATGAGCATGGCGCCTAAGGGATACAGCCAGAGCTGCCCAGAGGCGATGATCACGAGGCTGCTACCCATCAGAAGCAGCGTTATCTGACTGATCCGAACTGGACCATAGCGCAGGATGAAGCCGCCGCAGCCGACGGCCGCAACGATGGCCACGACATTCTGGAGTGCCAGATAGAACCCCAGCCACCCGCGCGAAATGCCGAACTCTTCGGCCAGCCGGTCGGCGAGGATTGGCATCACGATCTGGCAGACATAGGAAAAGGCCTGCTGAATCATCATCGCGCTAGTTGCGATGATCATGATGGAGCGCCAGTTGAACCGGGAGAGATCCATGGTCGACCTACCGGATGCGGATATGAACGGTCGCCCGCACACCGGGCCAGAGTGGATGATCCGATGGATCCAACGCAATCCGCACTGGGATCTTCGGCGCCCCGCGCGAGGCATCATTGTTCCCAGTCATTGAACCGACGGTGGCTTGGCCAACGGCGACGACTTTGCCGGTAAACTCGACATAGGGGTAGGCCTCAATATCAACTTCCACGCGCTGGCCAACAGACACATGACGAACCTGAGAATCATCGACCGGTGCCTCGATCCAAAGCTTGGCTGGATCATGGAGAACGAATACGCGATCACCATCCTCTACATAGACTCCGGCGTTGACATAGACGTCATTCACCACAGCATTAATAGGAGCATAGATATGCATTTTGGTGAGTTCACGCTGGGCCTGCTGGATGCGAACCTCTAGCTTCTCAATTCCGCGATCGATCACCTCAATTCGGGATTTGAAGATGGCTTCCTGTGTGGTCGTCCCTTTGAGTTCTGCGATCTTGCGCTGTTTCTCTGAAATTTTTGTTTGAAGCTCGCGCAGCTCACTGGTGATCTCTAGCGCGCGGTCCTTGGATGTGTCGTTGGTTTTTCTCGACATAACTTGCCGTTTAATGAGCTTGGCGTTTCGGGCCATTGTCGATTGGGCAATGCCCAGACGCTGTTTAAGTGTCTCAAGCTCGCGGTTCTGTAATACGATGATGGTTTCCTGGGTTTTGATTTGGTCGCTTATGTCTTGCTGAAAGGCGCTAAGCTCGTTCTCGACCAAGGTTTTTTGTGCCCGGGCTTGCGCCAGGTCAGCTTCCAGGGAAACAGCGTCGAGCTCCGCGATTTCGGAATCCATCGTGGCCAAGAGCGCGCCGGCCTTCACGGTATCGCCCTTTTGCACGTCAATTCGCTTGATCCGACCGTTGACGCCGCTGCCCATAATGGTGAAATCGGCACCCAACCACGCGCTCGTCACCGTAACGTGGCGCCACCAGTAGATGCCTTCGACGACGGCGAACGCTATGATAGCCACGAGGACGGCCATCATTAGGAGTTTTGCGCGTGTCCGTGCAAACATACTTTAGGCGTTCCGAACTCTACGTTGTGGCGATTGGGGAAAATTGCGGTCCGATTGGATCGGTTGAATTTGCTCTAACTCTAAAGATTGCTCAAGGGTTCCAAAACAACATTGCGTGCCGAACGGCGGCTCAGGCTGTTAAAAACGATTGATCTGGCATGCTGGCCATTGGTGCAAGATGCGCGGGCGTGAGCCGACCTGTACCGCCTGCCCATAACCTATACGGGTCCGAAAAAAACCACGGTGCGGCTCGCCGTGGCACTCCAACCCCTTCGTCAGGCTCAGAGTGAAGACGAGGGCGAAACCGCTAAATTAGACTCCCGCCGCGACCCGCTCGGTTACGGTGCGGTGGAAATAGTGGAGGCAGGGCTCATTGCGGCCAAAGACGATTTCGTTCTGAGCGCCTGAGTGGAAGCCTTGCTGAATCTGTTCGCTCAGTTCGAAATCTTCCTCTTCGACCGTCTTCATAAGCAGGGCGAAGTTGCGATCCCAATGACCCTTGGCCTTTTCCGTCACCGCTGGCTCTGGCGTATAGAACGAGATGCGCATGGTGCATTGGTTCACCGGATCGGCCTGGCTGGGGTAGATATGCCAAATTTCGATATGATCCAGTTGCCAAGTCCAGACGACATTTGGGAATAGGATGTAGACGCCAACCAGGTGACGCAGCACGTCATCCCATTCAGACTCGGGTCGGTTTTGCAAATCCGCCAAAGTACGGCGCGCGCCGAGCATACGCACGGTTGAGCCGATTTGATCCGCAGTGTTGAGGTTACCGTGGATGATTGGTGCGATGGAATTCCGGTGCAGGACTGGGAAGTGATAGGATTCGAGGAAGGTATCGACGCAGACCTTCCAATTCATCTGCCGGGTCAGGTGCTTGGTCTCATAGTGGTGGTAGTCGCCAAATTGATAGGCGGCCATCTCTGCATTCATCTCAACGCCCAGGATATTATCGACGCTGTAGGTCTTGCCCGGCGTTGGGCAGACCCAGATATTGCCGTCGCGTTCCTCACACCAAAGTTCGGTTAGGCCGTAGTGTTCGCGGTCGAGCCCTTCAAAGCCGTACTCCTCCGGTCGTCCAACCAGTGCGCCATCCAGCCCGTAGTTCCACGCATGGTAGGGGCAAACGAAACTGCGGGACGAGCCGCAACCATCGGCAACTTTTGCGCCACGATGACGGCAAACATTGAGAAATGCCCGCGCGATACCATCACGCCCGCGTGCCACCAGGATTGGAACGCCGGTCATATCATCGGTAAAATAGTCACCCGGGTTGCGAATTTGGGCGGATGCGCCGATGCACAACGGGCCTTCGCGGAACAACAGCCGCTGCTCCTTCCCCGCGTGGTCCGGACATGTGTATTCGGCTGTCGGCTGATGGTAGGGCTCTGGTTCAGTCGCCGTAGTGCGGGTGTCCAAATAGTGCAGAAGCCGCTTAGCCTGTGCGATTTGCTGGGCCTGTTGCATCGCCGTTCCATCCTCTTCGATAACCCGCCCCATATTTCATGGGGGTAGTCCAGTTTATCCCGCGCCGCCTAGGTTTGCTATGTCAGCAATGACCGAGGCCAGAAAACGGCCGGTGAACAAAATCGATATCACCGCCCAGATCGCCATGATCCCTAAAGGTACGTACAGTGGCACCAGCGCGATGCTCTCTTTCCCAGCACGGGCCAAGTAGAACCATGTGCCAAATGCTACGCCCGCGATGATCGGATATAGCACCGTGATTTGCAAAATCACTAGCATAATCGCCGGCTTTTCTACCCCGTTTTGCGGCGCGGCATACATAATCGCTGCCAGCGCTGCTGCTGGCCACATAATAAAGGATTGCGCGACAGCCCGCACCGGCTCTTTCAGCGGATTGGCGATTTTGAACCGGCCGTCCGGTTTCGGCCGTCGAAATGGGCTGGAAAGGCTCGGTCTTCTGCGTTCCATGATCTTCCAATAGCGTTTGGCCGCGTGCGGCGCAGATTCTAAGAATGTCGCTTGTGGCCGTTATCGACCGGCGGACACCACCTAGCTGAAGACGGGGGCTAGGCAGCGTGGTCTTAAGTGAGGCAGTGCAACGGAACCGCTATTTGTGGCGGAACGTGATACGGCCCTTGGTCAGGTCGTAGGGCGTCATTTCAACAGCAACTTTATCGCCGGGCATAACGCGAATACGGAACTTGCGCATTTTGCCAGCCAGGCGCGCAATAATTTCATGCTCATTTTCAAGCTTCACGCGAAACATAGCGTTGGGGAGCTTTTCCACAACTTCGCCCTGAAACTCCAGCAGATCTTCTTTCGTCATTCAGTCTCTCATATTTGATGGTCATTCGCGCAATTGCGATTGCGACCAGCCTCTAGGTGGTAAGGGTTCTAGCGCGAACCACCCCAGCAAGCCAGAAATTCCTTGCCCCTGGCGTCTGCGACCTGCGTTGGATGCGACCACGCGCAACATTGTCGCTGATAGGATGGCCTGCGAATACCTCAACCGGAGAGCGAGTCTTAGAGCCTGCCCGAAAAGTAGTTGAACGATATCAGTGGATTGTGATTCACCGTCTTTGTGAAGAGATGGAGGCTCAGATGCCCTGGACAGATACCGCTCGCGTTGAGCATAGCCGCAAGACAGGCCGTTATCCAAGC
>CALKDI010000114.1 GCA_938084065.1 uncultured Alphaproteobacteria bacterium | reverse complement strand
AAGCGCCTTCAGAGACACTCAGAGAGCGGTCTGAACCCCAATCCCGTGCCTAATCGGCATATCCAGGCGAAAGTCGATGATTTTAAGAAAATTTGGATATCTCACCAACCCTCGCTGAGTTTTCACACGGTCTGACACCTTTCGTGTGGTTGCTACCATCGCAACGTCAGAACGTTACCGCTTGAGGTTGGTGGTTTCCTGCAGCATCTCGTCCACGGTCGTGATGATCCGGGCGTTGGAACTGTAGGAGCGCTGGGTTTGGATCAAGTCGGTCAGTTCTTGGGCGATATCGACGGTAGAATTCTCCAGGGAATACCCCTCCGTCGTGCCGACAGGCCCATGTCCGGAGTCGAACAGGAACAGCCCGCCGCTGGCCTGGGTCAGCTGGAAGACGTTGCCGGTGGTCAGTTGCATGCCGTTAGGGTTGATCACATCGGCCACAGGAATTCGATAGATTGGCCGGCTTTGGCCATTGTCAAAGATCGCATCGACAATGCCATCTTCGCCCACCTCAACCCGCAGGATATTGCCGAATCCGGCGCCATCCTTGCTGATGCGCAATGGCGCAAACTCTCCGGCAAACTGCACCAGGCCGTTGCCCTCATCGGGAATGCCGATGGTGACGTCGATGTCGTTGCCGCCGGCGACCGTCATCGTCAGCGCGCCGGTTGTGGCGTCATAGGTACCCGTTGTCGGCGTAACAGAGGCCAGCGAGCCAGCATTGGCGCCAGTCTGATTGAACTGGATGTCGAAATCGCCGACGGTGGCGCCGCTGGCGCTATCCATGATCGTCAGGAGCCAGTTGCTAGAGGCACCGGCACCGGGAATGACGGGCGTGAAGGTCAGGGTCAGAGACTCGCTGTTGCCCAACTCGTCGAAATATTCGACCGGCAGCACCCGTGGATCGCCAGCGCTGGTCGACTCGGTATCCTGGGCTGGCAGATTTCCGGCAAATTCAATTGACGTGGTCGGGCTAGCCGTAAAGCCGCCGGCGCCAATATTGACCACCTCCAGCGCATCGAAACTGTTGCGAGCGATGGCAGGATTGAGCGCTGCGCCGGTTTGATCCAGGCGGAACCCCAGCAGAAAATGGCCGCTATTGCTGACCAAATTGCCGTCGACATCCGGGCGAAACGATCCGGTCGATGCCAATCGGTATTTGTCCTGCCCGGTGTTCAGGGTGTCCGGTGTCTGCGATTGCACGACCGGGATAAAACCACGGCCATTGACCGAAATATCCGTGCTATTTCCCGTCGCCTCCACCAACCCGCGCTCATCGATGAACGGCGAACATCGGATGTCACACCGCCAGCGGTATAGCTGCCGGGCTCATCTGCGGACAGGACGATGGTCGAAAAGTCCATCTCCGCCCGTTTGTAGCCATTGGTGTTGTTGTTGGCGATATTCTCAGAGATCGTCGCTAGACGTGCTGAGTTCGCCTGCAATCCCAAAACGCCCGCATTCATTGAGGAGCCTAGGCTCATTACCCGTACCACCCTTCGCCAGTGAAAACCGATCATCGCGAGCCCGAATGGCTATTGCGACGGTTTCCAACACAGTGACGGACAGGGCTTAATTTAGGCCTAACACGCGCGGTTAACGCCGGGTCCGGCGGTACTCTAACTACTGCGCTGGGGGATGTGCTCTTGCAGGCGGGGCATAATCTCGACGAAATTGCAGGGCCGGAAGCGGTTGTCGAGCTGGTAGGCCAGGATATCGTCCCACCCGTCTTTCACCGCACCAGTTGAGCCGGGCAGTGCGAACAGGTAGGTGCCGCCAGCAACGCCCGCAGTCGCCCGCGACTGCATGGTGGAAGTGCCAATTTTCTGGAAGCTGATCCAGCGGAAAACCTCACCAAAGCCGGCGATCTCTTTTTCATAGACGCTGGCGAACGCCTCAGGCGTGACATCGCGACCGGTGACGCCGGTGCCGCCGGTAGAAATGACACAGTCGACGCCAGGATCGGCAATCCATTCCCGCAACTTGGCTGTGATCGCGCTCACATCATCGGTCACAATGGTGCGCGCGGCGAGTTTGTGGCCTGCCGCCTCAATCCGTCCGACCAGCGTATCGCCCGATCGGTCATCGGCCAGGGTGCGGGTGTCGGAGACCGTCATCACCGCGATCTGCACTGGCACGAAGGGGCGGCTCTCATCAATTGCCACGGCTGACATCCTCTGCAAGCTCAACCCAGGGGCGATCCTGGCTGCTGTATTTCGGCCAGTCACCGTTCAGCAGGGCGGTGATCGACGGGCGCCGTTGGCCCATCAAAGCGCGATAGATCCAGTAATTGGCGACAACCCGCTCAACAAACAAGCGGGTTTCTAGCAGCGGCAGCATCTCGATAAACAGCAGCGGGTCTTCGGCCAGCAAGCCTTCGCGTTTCCAATTGGCCAGATTGCCAACGCCAGCATTGTAGGCGACCGTCAAACGGAACAGGTCTTGGCCAACCAAACCTTTGTCCATCAGATAGCGCAGATAGCTCTGGCCTAAAGATAGGTTCAACGTCGGATCGTAGAGCGCGTCGCGTCGTTTGCCGACAAATCGTTCTTCACCGGCCACATAATTCGCCGTAGCGGGCATCAGCTGCATCAAACCGCGCGCGCCAGCGCCGCTGGTGGCCCTGGGGTTGAACACGGATTCCTGTCGCACGAAGGCCCAAATCAGCGCCTGGTCCAGCTTAAAGCCACCGCCTGGACGCCAGCCAGGCATAGGGTACATGGCGCTGGCCACAGGATGACCACTGGCATTTGCCAGTCGGAAGGCACCGCGCATTGCAGTTTGTGGTAGGCCGGTGGCCTCGGCAAAGGTCACGATCGTTCGCAGAGTCGGTAGGGAGACCTTGCCGATTTGTTGCAGCAATTCTTCATCGGCCAGGCGAATTTGGCCGACCTGCAACAGGCCCAGCATTCGGTCGCCCCCAGGCAATGCCGCTACCACCCGGACCTGGGCTGGACTGACAGCGCTGGCAGCCGGGCGATGCGGCGTCGGCTGACCAAGCCGAGCTAATGCCAACTGGCCATAGAATGTGTAGGGGTGCTTGGCCGCCAGGCGCAGCCATTCGGTGGCGACTTTGTGACGACCGCGTTTGGTCTCCGCCCGCGCTGCCCAAAATGCGCCAGCGGGGATTGTCCAGTCACCAGCCTGATCTGACTTGGCGTGCAGACCGAAATGCTTGGCCGCACGCGCGTACTGTTGCAGGCGATAAGCGGCCAGCCCAGCCACCCAATCGGGCATGGTCGTCTTGGTCCGCGAGCGAGCAGCCGCTGTGCTTGCTAGCGTCAATGCTGTCTGCGAGCGGCCCATTGCTAGCCACCCCAAGGCGGTCTGTGCCCGTAACCGGTCGGCAATTGCTGCCGGCAAGCCGCTGTTGTCGATCATGCGGCCTGCAGTGCTCAAATGGCTGCGGGCGATCTTGGCGCGGATGGTTTGGGCGACGCGGCGGTGGTGGGCGGAGGTTACCTGGCTGCTGGATGGGGTCTTGCCGAAAAAGTGGCGCAGATGCTCCTGCCCGAATTTCGGTATACGCAACGACCTAGAGCCAGCCGGCTGCCGCTTTTTTGCCAGACTGTAGGCGCGATAGGCCGCTGGGTGATCGGCATAGCGGGTCAGCCAGTTTGCCAATTCGCCGTAGTTGGATTTGTACGCTGTCGGGTGCAGGTAGCGCTGAAACTGAACGTGGCCCAATAACAGTTTGGACTGCAGCTTGCCGATCTCTCGGTCGGCTTGTTGCCAGGCGCCTTTCTCCTGTAGCGCAAAAATCTGAGTGTATCGGGTGGAATCCGCTTCATTCAGTGGCGTAGGAAGAAATGGTTTTGCCATCGGCACTGTCGTGCGGTTTACCACCGCCTGGCCCGCGCCGCTGGACGCATCCGATCGTGTCTGTGGCACCGGTTGAGCGCAAGCCCCAACCACCGACACCAGCACGCCCAATCCGCCAAGGATCAGCCGTCTGGCCATCGATGTGGCCACCGAACTGGCCAGTGGCCCAGCCGAAGGTCGGGCTACGAAATGTGAGGCAACAGCTAACACTGGACTGCGCTTACACCTGCAAAAAAGTGCGGCCAAAACCGCGGGAACGGAGGCAATTACCACCAAACCCTAACGGTTTGTAAGCATTTTGTCAGGAATTTGAATCAATCAGGCGATTTTGCAGGGCTTGCAGGTCACGCCAGGCCTCGCGTTTTTGGGCTGGGGAGCGCAGCAGATAGGCGGGGTGGAAGGTCGCCAGTGCTGGAATGGACGGGGCATCTTCGCCCGTCTCATACTCAAACCAACGACCGCGCAGCCGCATAATGCCTTCGGTTCGTTGCAGCATCGTCTTAGCTGCGGCACCGCCGACGAGCAAAAGAATTTGCGGCTGAATCAAGGCAATTTGGCGTCGCAAAAATGGCAGACATGCTTGGATTTCTGCGGGTGTCGGCGTGCGATTGCCTGGCGGGCGCCAATAGATCGTGTTGGTGATATAGACGCCAGCACGCTCCAGCCCGATGGCCGCCAACATGCGATCGAGCAATTGGCCGGATGCGCCAACGAAGGGCTCGCCCTGCCGATCTTCCTCTTCGCCAGGTGCCTCGCCGATGATCATCAGGTTCGCATTGGCGGGACCAGCGCCGAAGACCGTATTCGTCGCAGTCGCTTTTAGGGCGCAGCCCTCATATTGATCGAGCAGAGTTCGCAGAGCGGCTAGGTCCTCTGCCGCGGCTAAGTCAGCAGGGATTGGAGCTGGCTGTGCGGCAGGCATCAGCGCGCGGGGGGGCGGGCGTGGCCCAAGGGAGGGTGGGGCTGTCGATGGTTGCGCCGCCGGTGCTTGTCCTGTTGGTGTCTGTCCTGCTGGAGACTGGGTCGACTGTGGGACGACCGGTGCCTTGGCCACATTGGCTGGTGCTGCGGCAGCTGGCGTCGCAAAACGATCCCATGGCGTATCGGCAATAGCCTCATCGACGCCTTGGTCCACATACCATTGCAACGTGGCCAGCCACGGGTTCATCGCGATCAATTCCTCTTGAACGGTTGCGGCACTATCAAACGGATAGGCCTACTGGTCTGCCTAGCGGCAGAACGTTATGTTAGTCTATACCAACGCAAGTGCACGACCACATAGTTAAGGACAAGGGGTCCCATGGAACGCGAGAGCATGGAAGTCGACGTAGTGATCATCGGTGCCGGTCCGGCAGGACTGGCGACGGCGATCCGCCTTGGCCAATTGGCGGAGGAGCGTGGTGAAGAACTCGCCATCGTCGTGCTCGAAAAAGGCTCCGAGGTGGGCGCGCACATTCTGTCAGGCGCGGTGCTCGACCCGCGCTCGCTGAACGAGTTGCTGCCGGACTGGAAGGAGCGCGGCGCGCCACTGAACCAGGAGGTGAAGCGCGACAAGTTCGTGTTCCTGACCGAGAACTCGTCGCTGCCATGGCCCGAGTTTATGATGCTGCCGGCGATGAAGAACCACGGCAATTACATTATCTCCCTCGGCAATCTCTGCCGCTGGCTGGGGGAGCAGGCGGAAGCCATGGGCATCGAGGTGTTCCCCGGCTTTGCCGCCTCCGAGATCCTCTATGACGACCAGGGTCGCGTTTGTGGCGTTGCCACCGGCGACATGGGCGTCGGCAAGGACGGCGAGCAGAAGCCGACCTTCGAGCCCGGCATGGAGCTGCGCGCCAAATACACCGTGTTTGCTGAGGGCTGCCGCGGCTCGCTCGGCAAGCAGCTGATGGATAAGTTCGGCCTGCGCCAGGGCGTGCAGCCGCAGACCTACGGCATCGGCATCAAGGAGTTGTGGCAGGTCGATCCGGAGAAACATCGCGCCGGCACTGTCATGCACACCGCCGGCTGGCCGATGCGACCGGACACATACGGTGGATCGTTCCTCTATCATGCTGAGGACAATCAGATCGCCACCGGCTTTGTCGTTGGGCTGGACTACAAGAACCCGCACCTGTCGCCATTCGATGAATTCCAGCGCTGGAAGGCGCACCACTACATCCGCGACGTGTTCGAAGGCGGCAAACGCATCGCCTATGGCGCACGTGCGTTGAATGAGGGCGGCCTGCAATCGCTGCCGAAGCTAGTCTTCCCTGGCGGCGTCATGGTCGGCTGTGAGGCCGGATTCCTCAACACGCCGCGCATCAAGGGCTCTCACGCCGCGATGAAGACCGGCATGCTGGCCGCAGAAAGCATCGTCGCAGCCCTGGGCCGCGGCGAGGAATATGGCGTGCTGGAGGATTACCCGGCGGCGTTCGAGGCCAGCTGGCTGTATGACGAGCTCTACCGCGCCCGCAATGTGCGCCCGGCGTTCAAGTGGGGCCTGTTCGGTGGCACGATCTATGCCGGCATTGACCAGTTGGTCTTCCGCGGCAAGGCGCCGTGGACGCTGAGCCACCACGGCACCGACCATGAGAGCCTGGTGGACAAGTCCAAAGCCAAGCCGATCGATTATCCGAAGCCAGATGGCATAGTCAGCTTTGATAAGTCGTCCAGCGTCTATCTCTCGAACACCAATCACGAGGAAGACCAGCCGGTCCACCTGACGTTGAAAGATGACAGCGTGCCGGTGAAACACAACCTCGCCCATTTTGATGCGCCAGAGCAGCGATTCTGCCCCGCGGGCGTCTATGAGATTGTCGAGGAAGACGGTGCCGGCCCGCGCTTGCAGATCAACGCGCAAAATTGTGTTCACTGCAAAACTTGCGATATCAAGGACCCGACCCAAAATATCGTCTGGGTAACGCCGGAAGGTGGCGGCGGGCCGAACTATCCCAACATGTAGCCGGTATGGCCAACGGCCATACCTAACAGGAGGCGGTAACCAGATGGGGAAAGCGTGGATCGGTCTGGCTATTGGGCTGGTGACGACGGTTATCGCCGGCGCAGCCAGCGCTAAGACTGAACGGCTGGTCTCTCGCGAGCAAGCGTTGGCGCTGGCGCGACCGACGTGGGGACATTCGGGATCCGGTCAATATCTGGCCGGACAGTTGGCGCAACGCGAACTCGACTACAGCAATGCCGCCGACTATCTGAGAGGCGCGCTTAGCTGGGCACCAAACGATCTGGATTTGCGCCGGCGGGTATTTTTGCTGATGTTGGCAGAAGGCCGGTTGGCGGATGCCTTGCCGCATACCGATGCTCTGCGCCGCTACGACACCAACGACTTGCTGCCGGTTGTGGCAGATGCCGTTGGCGCAATCATCAAGGGCGACGGGGCTAAAGTCGTCACGACACTGGCAGATCTGAACAGCGGTGGGTTCCCTGGTCTGATGCGAACATTGGGTCAGGCTTGGGGCGCGGTGGCAGCCAATGACCTGCCAGCCGCCCGCGCAGTTCTGGCGTTCAGTGCGGCTGAGCCAGCCTGGGCTACGATTATCAAAATCCACACGGCGTTGATCGAGGATATCGCTGGCGCCGACGGGGCCGGCGCTGCCTATACAGCGATTTTGGAGGCAAAATCAGGGCGTTCCAGCCGTTCGGTCAGCTTGATCAACAATTTCCGCGCTCGGCAAAAAGACTCGTCAGTCGCTCCATTGGTGCGCAATGCCCAGGATGGCATGGCGGAGGCATTTTTCAGCATCGCTGCTGCGCTGAACCAGGGGAAGCAGTCTTTGTCCGCCCTGATTTATGCGCAATTGGCGCTGAAGCTGCGGCCAGACAGTGATCTGCTGCAAATCCTAGTGGCGGAGGTTATTGAAAAACAGGACCGCTATGCCGACGCAGCGGCTGTTTATGCCGGCATCGATGCGACCTCGCCACGCTTTGCGATGGCGCGTCTTGCCCAAGCCCGCAATCTGGCCCGAGCGGACCTGCCAGACGAGGCTATAATCGCGCTCCGCGGCTTGGCTGCCGAAGGCACGCAATCAACGCAAGCATCAATCCTGTTGGGCGATATCCTGCGCGGCGAAGAGCGCTTTGACGAGGCCATAGCTGCTTATGACAAGGCTGCCGCACAGCTGGGCGAGATCACAGCAGACGACTGGCGGTTGCTCTACTCGCGCGGCATAGCGCTGGAGCGAGGCGGGCAGTGGGAGCGGGCAGAGGCGGATCTGAAAAAAGCTCTGGAAATGCGGCCTGATGAGGCCTTTGTGCTGAACTATCTGGGGTATTCCTGGATCGACCGCGGCGAACACTTGGAAAAGGCCGAGGGCATGGTGCGACGCGCCTCGGAATTGAAGCCAGAGGACGGGTTTATCGCCGATAGCCTGGGCTGGGCCTACTACCGGACGGGTCGATATGAAGAGGCGGTGGCCGAGTTGGAACGTGCCATCACGTTGCAACCGGTGGACCCTGTCATCAACGAACATTTGGGTGACGCCTACTGGCAAGCCAACCGCAAGGCGGAGGCGCGCTTTCAATGGCGCCGCGCTTTGAACTTCGATCCACCGGCTGATCTGGTGCCGAAGATCGAGGAAAAACTGCGGTGTGGCCTGGACCGCTGCGCCGTGGCCCGTCGGGCGGACTGATCGCGTGCCGGCACCGGAACCTGAATTGGCCGCGGCAAAGGTCAATCTCTATCTGCACGTGCTGGGTCGACGTGCCGATGGCTATCATGACTTGCAGAGCCTGGTCGCGTTTGCCGATTGCGGCGACAGCGTTGCTGTGACCGGCAGGGCGCGGGAGTGGTCACTAACCGTCGATGGTTCGTTTGCCGAAGACCTGGGCGAGTTGGCTACCGACGACAATCTGGTACTGCGCGCGGCGTGCAGGCTCGCGGGAACCATACCGAACACAACGCCGGTGGCGCTGCGGCTGACCAAGACTTTGCCGGTTGCAGCTGGGATTGGCGGTGGCTCTGCCGATGCGGCTGCCGTAATCCGTTTGTTGGCTGAAATGTGGGGCGGTGATGCCGGCAAGCCCGGCGATTGGGCGGATCTGGGTGCAGATATCCCCGTATGCCTGGTGAACAAGCCGGCGCTGGTGGAGGGCATGGGTGAGCGAGTGACGCCGGTTCCTGGCCTGCCTGATCTGCCTGCCGTGCTGGCCAACCCTGGGATCGAGTCCTCCACTGGGGCTGTGTTTGCGGCGCTGGATGGGCGCTACGGCGAACCGCTTGCTGTACCGGTGCCCCGGGCAGGACTGGATGTGGCTGGGGTGGCGCAGTGGCTGAACCAGGCGCGCAATGATCTGACCCGCCCAGCGATGTCCGCTCTACCGCCCATTGGCGAGACCCTGGCAGCGCTGGCGGCGACGCCTGACGTGCTGCTGGCCCGCATGTCTGGCAGCGGTGCCACATGCTTTGGCCTGTATCCGACGCAAGCCAAGGCCGATGCCGCCGCAACCTGGCTGCGCGCCCGCGCACCGGGCTGGTGGATCAAACAAACCACTTTGGTGTCTGGGGCTGACCGCTAGGCAGTCTGAGATTGCCTGGCGCGGATGTGCAGATTTTCGACGGAAGGCTATTTGATCGCATAGTCACTTTGACTGATTGCGTACCTGTGTAGGCTAATGGGATAAATGCAAAATACTGCTGGTTGGCAATACAGATAGAGTCGACGCCGGGAGCACCTTCTGGGATGACAACGACATTTGAGACCATGGGTAATGCGACCGTCGCCATTTATCAGAATGGCAAGGGAGTCATTGCAACTGACCCTTGGTTAACAGGCACAGCCTATTTCGGCAGTTGGGCCCTGGAGCGGCCGCTGAATGAGCGGCAAATGTCCGCGCTTTTGGCATGCCTTATCTTTGGTTCTCGCACGGACATCCCGATCATTTTCACACCGATTCAATAGATCTGATTCCAATAGGCAAAACCCTGTTGGTGGGGGAATCGTACCACAGTGATATGAAAGAATACCTCGAATATTTGGGGCATACCGTTCGTGTTCTCAAATACCGGGAGTGGGTGGATCTGGGAGATGGTGTTCGTATTTGCTGTATGAACAACCTTAATCAGGATGCTATTCTAGTGATCGAGACGCCAGATGGCCTGATCGTCAATAAAAATGATTCTCCGTTTATGGGTGAATTCCGTTTTTTACGCAGCCTGACCAAGAAATGGCCGCGGCATAAAACCTGGATGACAGCCCTATGTGCCATTGATGCCGACATGAAAAACATCGTCGATGCCGACGGCAATCGTATTCCGAGCGACCCTGTACCACTTAAAAGAGGGATGGTTTGGGAAACAGCGCGTTATTGCGACGAGGTTGGCGTCGGGAATTTCTGCGTCTCATCATCCCAGCACAAATATGTTCGCGCCGACTCGTGCTGGTCTAATGCGTATCTGGTCACCTGGGATGATATTAAGTCTTTATGGACACGGCCGGCAGTGGCCATCCACGCGCCGTTCATCACGGTGGACATGGCGACAGGCACTGTTACGCCAACGCCATTTAACCCCGAAACGGACGATAGCCGGGTTTATGATCCTACTGGCGGGGACAATTGGGACACCAGGCTGACGGAAGAGCAGTGGCAACAGGCCATCACATTCTTTCAGAAGTACGAGTCGTTGGAGAGTATCGTCGATTTTATCGGCCTGACCATCGGTGGCGAGCGACGAGATATTCGCACAAGCAAGCGAAACGTCTCCTTGGACCAGGCGCGTGGCAGGCACTTTCGTGTGCCGGCCCAGTCGTTCTTGGAATGCATCAAGTGGGGCTATTTCGATGATCTGTTGATCGGTAATTTCATGAAGACTGAGCTGATTGGCGCAAGGCTCTACCCCGATTTCACACCAAATTTGGCAAAGTATGGTGGTAACGCCCGCGCCTATACTAAGAAAGCGGTCCAAGAGTTGAAATGGTATTATTTGCGCCAGAATATCTGGGCATATATGTCGTGGCGCATCGGTGAGTTTATGCGGTGGGACATTCTGCCGTTTGCGCGACGCGTTGCGGAGGCGACGGGTACAAAAGCTGCGCTGAAGTATGTCTATCGGCGGGCCATTGGCGATCCGGTATAGTTCGGGCTGGCGTGTGCCGGTATAGAACCGTCGATCAGGGAAGCGATTGTGTCGATGCAAAATACCGGAGTTGAGAACCGGCTCCCCCTGTTTGTAATTTTGGCAGTTATCGCGTCCGCGTTTTTTTGGGCGGCGCCCGCGCACATGCTGTCCGGGTCGCAGGTGTATGGCCATTACAATTTGGCATTCGATTTTGACCCTTCCCGCTACGTCAATCTGCTGACGGCCAATGCCGAAGCTTGGTCCGCCCGAGACGCAGCGTCGGAATTCTGGATCAAGCATCCGTTCTACCTGCTGCATCGCCCATTGGTTCAGGTGCTTATGACTGTGGGATTATCGCCGTTATGGGCAGTGTTGGGCCTATCCATTCTACTGGGCGTGTTGAGCCTGCTGGTATTCGATCAGATCCTGCGCCGCCTGGAGCTGCCCCCGACAATTCGCGCCGCGGGCGTGCTGCTATTCGCCAGCAGTGCCACCCAGATCGCCTGTGTTGTGGTGCCGGATGCCTATGCCGCAGCGCTACCTGGGATATTGTTGGCGATTTGGATGGTCATGAGTCGAGCGGCATCGCCTGGTGGCTGGCCGGTGCAACGGTTTATGCTGCCGGTCTATCTGTTCGGCGTGACCGCGACCAATCTGGTGTTTGCCGCCATGGCGGAGTTTGCGGTGCAGATGACCACCCAGCCACTGGTCCGGGCCGTGCGCAATTTGGTAATTTGGGGCGTGGTGTCTGCCGCTTTGATCGCAGCACTGCTGGTGGCTCTGTACCCCCATGACATGTTGGGCGCGGCCAGTGACCCCATCCAGGCGCTGAAATCAGTGCTGTGGGTTGGCACATTAACGCCGGACAAAACCATTCCGCCCGCCAGTCTGCTGACCATGCTGGAAACTATGTTCGCTTTCAGTCTGTCCGCGCCGGTCCCATCGGTGGTGATGATCCCGGGTGCAACGGCAGCGCTGCCGCAAATTCCGATGCATGATTTCCGTGTGTTTGATTACAGCGCCATAGGGTTTGTGGCGTTGGTGGGTTGGCTAACGCTGTTGGTGCTGGGCCTGGTTGGCCTGTTGCGAGGCTTGCGCACCCAACAGGGCGTGGCCATTGCCATGGCGCTGGGGTTTATGCTGGCGTTCAACCTGGCCTTCCACGTGTATTTCCAATACCGCGGCAGCGTCTTCCTCTACGCCGGCCATTTCTTCCCGCCGGTCGCCGTGATGGCGGCGGTTGGTATAGGCCAACTGCATCGGCTAGCCAGGGGTCAGACCCTGGCTATTGCGCTGGCTATCCTGGTATTGGCGCTGCTAAACGCCGCCAACACCTTCGCCCAGATGGATGCCATTCGGGCAGGGATTGTTGCTGGCGGCTATTGAGGAATTAGCCCACTAACGCCTGCATCTGCTCCGCCCAGGCATCCGGGTCGAAACCGCGGGGGCCACTCACCGTCCGCCAGTGGATGCGGTGGTCGGCGTCCAACAGGTAGAGCCGCTCTGGCAGCGCGTGATAGAGGCCGTCGACTGTGTCACTCATATCGTCCAGCAGCATCGGCACCTTCAGATTCAGGCGCAGCACGCACATCTCAGCCAGATCGGCCCGCTCATCCGCGGTGGTGGGGGCATTGTGGATGACGTCGTCGTCGACATTCATCTCGATCTGCCAACCATCGTCTGGGTGGGCTTCGTTAATATAGACGCAGTAGATGGCGACTTTCCCGGCAAACTCCGCCGCAATTTCGTTCAGGCGCACGGCCTGGGCCCGAAATGGTGGTCAGGTGTAGGAGCCGAAGATCAGTCCGACCGGCGTGCCTTTGAGCGCAGACAGCGTGAACATCTCGCCGGTGCGAGTGCCCTCCGGTGACAGGCGCTCGATGGTGAAGTCGGGCGCCGCGTCGCCGATCCTGGGCGCGCGGCGTTCCTTCTCGACGCGCTCAGCGACCATGGCTGTGTACTCGTCCGCAGTCATGCGCAGTTGAGCCAGCCGTTCGGGCGGCAGTTTGGTGCCATCGATCTCATACGAGACCTCGATACCGTCTTCCAGAATTGTCATGGCGTTTCATTCTCCTCAAGGAACCGGGCGATGGCGTCCGCCCAGGCTTCCGGATCGAAACCGGGCGAGCCGGCGACGGTCTTCCAAACCACCTTATGGCCAGCGTCCAGCACGTACAACCGCTCCGGCAGGCCGTTGTAGAGTGTATCGACCGTGTCGTTCATGTCATCTAGCAGCATGGGCATGGCCATGTTGAGGCGGAGGACGCAGGTCTGGGCCAGGTCGGCCCGCTCGTCGATGGATGTGGGCGTGTCGTAGATCACGTCGTCGCGCAGGTTCGAGTCGACCTGCCAGCCGTCATCGGGGTGCGCCTCTTGAATGTAGACGCAGTAGAAATCCATCTGGTCGCCGTATTGAGCCGCGATTTCGTTCAGGCGCACGGCCTGGATGCGAAACGGTGGTCAGGTGTAGGAGCCGAAAATTAGCCCGACGGGACGGCCCTTAACGCTGGAAAGCGTGAACGCCTCCCCGGTGCGGGAGCCATCCGCCGCCAGCCGCTCCAGCGTAAAATCGGGGGCTGCGTCGCCGACCCGAGGCGCCTTCCGCTCGCGCGCGACACGGGCGTCGCGCATGGCGGTGTATTCCTCGGGCGTCATCATCATGCCCGCCCATTTCTCGGGTGGGATCGTGCGCCAGTCCGCCGGGTAGGCGATCTGGACGTCGTCGTGGGGGTCGAAACTGTGGTTTGGTTGGATTCCATCACCGCGCTCCTTCTCGGGACTCCGATCCAATACCTTAGAGCCTGACTCAAAAGTTCAGTTGCAATAGCAATACCTTGCCAGGCGTCTGGTCATGAGGCGAATGTTGGCGACATAGGCCCAAGCGGTCGAGCTTTCGATTGTCGTTTCCCAGTCTTTGGCCAATCGGCGGCAG
>CALKDI010000113.1 GCA_938084065.1 uncultured Alphaproteobacteria bacterium | reverse complement strand
CTGCTCTTACCGCACCATCGAGGACGGCAAGGAGTTCTACCGTGACGTCAAAGGCCGGATGGCCGCAGCGGGCCGCAACCCGGACCACATGAAAATCCTGCCCGGCGCTCTCGTCGTCGTCGGCGATACCGAGGCGGAGGCGCGGGAGAAGCGGGCACTGCTGGATAGCCTGGTCCATTATGACAGCGGCATCGCCTCGCTCTCCATCGCACTCGGCTGCGACGCCAGCATCTATGATCCGGACGGCCCTTTGCCAGTAGACGACCTGCCCCCGACCCAGGCCAGCTTCAGCGGGCGTGAGCGCGTCCTGAAACTGGTGGAGCGCGAGGGCCTGACCGTGCGCGAACTGGCCGGCCGGCTCGGCGGCTATAGCGGCATGTCCTTCGTCGGCACACCGACCCAGATCGCCGACGAGATGGAGCACTGGATCGCCGCCGACGCCTCCGACGGCTTCAATATGATGTTCCCCTACCTGCCCGCCGGCCTCGACGATTTCGTCGACCGCGTCGTCCCGGAACTCCAGCGCCGCGAGATTTTCCGCACAGAGTATGAGGGGCGGACGCTGCGTGAGAACTTGGGCGTGCCGCGGCCGGAAAACCGGTTCTTTCCGGATTGACCCAACGCCTGTTAAGCTGAGGCTTTGGTAGGTAATACCAACGGCATTTGAAGTGGACTCGTCGGGACCAAATCCTTCACGCTGAGGTGCGAACGAAGTGAGCCTCGAAGCGTCGGCGGCCTTGGAGGCTCGGCCTTGCCAAGCACCTCAGGCTGAAGGTGGTTGGGCGAAAGGTCAAAACTCTGTGCCGTTGGTATAGGCAGCAAAAAGGGGTGGGCAGCCGTGCACCGCATCCAAACAGGTCTGAACCACTGGTGGCTCTGGTGGACCGCACCAGCATCGCTGCGCTGGCGGCTGCGGCTGGCCGGCGCGGGCGTCGTGCTCGCCTGGGTGGCGGTTGAGTGGCAGCGGGTTTGTTTTGTTTCGGCGTTGAAGCCGGAACATCGCTTCGCCGATCTGCTCAACCGCGACGGCCTGCGGTGGCTGTCGCCCCAAACCTGGCTACCCGACTGGCTGCCCTGGCTCAGCCCTGAGCAAGGCTGCCTCCTGCGGGACGCCCACGGCTGGGCCTTGCATGAGGTGCTCAGTCTGCCGGAACACCTCTGGCGCGATGCGGTGCATTGGGTCGGCTATTGGCCGCTCTTCCTCCTACTCGCCGCCTCCTGCCTTCTGCTCTGCCTCCGCCCCAAAGTTGGCAGCGAGATTGTATTGCGCACCGCCATCATGCTGGCGCTCGGCACCCTTGTGCTGGTCGCGGGACACGCGGTCTACACCTATATCGGTGCAAACAACAACCAGACCCTGAATTTCCTGCTGGGCGCCATCGCGTTGATGCTTCTGGTCTCCGCCGGTTTCCTCGTGCCGAGCGGCCGCTTCCCTTTGTACCGCCGCATCGAGCTGGCGACCTTGTTGGGCGGCGGCTTTCTGGCGCTCGCCACTGCCGGCTTCCTTCTCAACGAGTACGAGGATCAACGCCAGGCCCGCGTCACCCGCGCCTGGGACCTGCTCCACAAAGCCCGCGCTGAAGCCTACCGCCGCATGAATGCCGCCGAGGCCAAGGAATTGGCCCGCCGCCAGCAGATTGTCGAGGCCTTGGAAGCTGCCCATAAGAACGATTGCAGCGCCGCTCCGGCCTCAGCCCCATGCGAGACAATCTTGAAGGACCTGGATGACGCCAAGGCCAATCTAGCGAGGCTTATCAACGGCGACAGTAAGGAACGTTGGAAGGTTCGGGAACCGGCACGCGGCGGCAATGACGGCCAAATTGGCGCTCTCTACACTCTGGTACGCGAAAACGTCGACCTCACCGGCCTCAAGGTTGACGAACTCTATCTGGGCCGCCTGCAACTGCCAAAATACAAGCTGCAGGCCGCTTCATTTCGAAATGCGGACCTGAGCGGCGCGAACCTGACGGGCGCGGACCTGACGGGCGCGAACCTGAGGGGCGCGAACCTGAGGGGCGCGGACCTGAGGGGCGCGGACCTGACGGTCGCGAACCTGAGGGGCGCGGACCTGAGCGGCGCCAGATTCTCCGCCCAACCCAAAAGCCTCGGAGCGCGTTGGGTTGAGGCTAAACCACCCACGAACCTTGACAAGATCATCATCGTCCCCAAATTCAGATGACGCCTCAATGGTTTGAGGATTTGCAATCAAACCGTTGAGGCGAGCGGTGTCGGCCCTTCCGCCAGCAACAGCCAACGGACAAACCCAGCGGCGTTCGAGCCATTGCATCACCGGAAAAATTTCCTATATCCCAAACACCAACCCAAGGCCGCTGACCACCTGTTAACAAATGTATAGGAATGTTAAGGTTTTGCGATCACCCCACTCAACCCATTGAAATACCTAAATACTAATCCCCAGCACCTTAACAAACCTCATCATTCCTCACCCCCAGCCTCCGCATCTCTCAACCACGCTCTCTCACGCTGAGGCATTCCCCCGCTTGCCGCCGCTGCTCCGGTCGTTAGGCTAGGCATTCACCACAGCCCAGCAGCACCGGAGTCGCCCGCCCGATGGAATTCGGCATCCAGTTCTTCCCCGACGTCGCCCCCGAACAGAAGCCCGCCGACCAGTATTTCCGGGAGGCACTCGCCCTGGTCGATCTGTGTGATCCGCTGGGCTATACCCACGTCCGCATTGTCGAGCATCACTTCCACTATTACGGCGGTTACTCGCCCAGCCCCATCGTTTTCCTGGCCGCCGCTGCCGCGCGCACCAAGAAGGCAAGGATGATCACCGGCGCCGTGCTGCCATCCTTCAACAACCCGCTGCGGTTGGCGGGAGAGATCGGCATGCTGGATGCGATCTCGAATGGTCGCCTGGATGTCGGCTTCGCGCGCGCCTTCCTGCCCCACGAATTCCGCCGCTTCGGCGTCTCTCCCAACGAGTCCGTCGCCCGCTTTCGGGAGGGGCTGGAGCAGGTCCGCCGGCTGTTGGAGGAGGAAAACGTCACCGACGTCGGCGAATTCCACCAAATCCGCGATACCACCACCCTGCCCCGCCCAACACAAAAGCCGCGCCCGCCCTTCTACGTAGCGGCTCTGGCAACCCCCTCCTCCTTCGAGTTCGCTGGCACGGCCGGCCATAACATCATGTGCGTGCCGATGCTGGGCGCAGCGATGAAGGAACTGATCGGCATCTACCGGGAAGCCCGCGCAAAAGCCGGCCACCCCGGCCGCGGCGAGGTCATGCTGGCCCACCATATGTTCTGCCACCCCGACGGCAAAAAAGCGGTGGAGATCGCCCGCCCACAGCTGGACGCCTACCTCAAATCGCTGGTCGAGGGTGCGTCGGACTGGCTGGATGGCATGAGCTCCGACGACTATCCCGGCTATGACAAAATCATCGCCGCCATGCAAAAAGAAACCACCGACACCCAAATCGCCAAGGGGGCCGCCTGGATCGGCACGCCCGCGGAAATCATAGAGAATATCGAAATGTATCAAGAACAAACCGGCGGCTTCGAACACGCCACCTTGCAGGTCAACTTCCACAATCTGGCCTTCGACGAAGCCGAACGCTCCATGCGCATGTTCGCCGAAGAGGTCATGCCCCACTTTGGCCAGGGGGTTTGAGAGAGCTTATGTTTGTCTTCATCCTGAGCCTGTAGAAGGGTCTTTTTCTTCGTTGCACTCTCACCCTTCGACAGGCTCAGGATGAAGGTGTGAGAGCAGCCGAAATAAATGAGTTAAAGTTATGACCGCACGCTACTCCCTCGGCATCGACATCGGCGGCACGTTTACGGACATCGTCGTCTTCGACCACACCCAAGGCCGTCAGTTCGCCCGCAAAGTGCTGACCACCCACACAGACCCAGCGACCGGCGTTATCGACGGCGTGCGGCAGGTGCTGTCGGCAGACGAATTACCGGCCACCGAAATCGGCCGCGTCGTCCACGCCACCACGCTGTTCACCAACGCCACGATTGAGCGCAAAGGCGCCGCCACCGGCCTCATCACCACCGATGGCTTCCGCGACGTGCTGGAGATCGGGCGCGAACGCAAGTACGAACTCTACGACCTCGCCATCGCCAAACCCGCCCCACTAGCGCCCCGTGGATGGCGCAGAGAGGTGGCGGGCCGCATCGATGCAGAGGGCAAGGAGCGCGTGCCCCTCGACCTCTCAGCCCTCGTAGACGCCGCGAAAAGCCTACAGGCGGATGGCGTGCAATCGGTCGCCGTCGTGTTCCTGCACTCCTACACCAACCCAGCACACGAGCGGGCTGCGGGCCTTGCCTTGGCCGAGGCCGTGCCCGATCTGGCCATCAGCCTGTCGGTCGAAGTCGCCCCGGAAATCCGCGAGTACGAGCGCACCTCCACGACCGTGGTCAACGCTTACATCAAGCCACTCGCCGCCACCTATTTGGACCGGCTGGCGGAGGAATTGGCCGGCCTCGGCATCGCCGCGCCGCTGCAACTAATGCTCTCCAACGGCGGCCTCGGCGCGCTGGAACAAGCCAAGCAAGCACCCGTCGCCCTGCTAGAATCCGGCCCTGCTGCTGGCGCATTGGCTGGCGCCTGGTTCGGCGCCAACGATGGCGATGGCCACGTGCTAGCCTTCGATATGGGCGGCACGACGGCCAAACTCTCTCTGGTCGACGATGCCCAGCCGCTTATCGCCTATGACTTTGAGGCGGCCCGCCAAAAACGCTTCGCCCACGGCTCCGGCCTGCCCATCAAAATTTCCACGATTGAGCTGATCGAGATCGGCGCAGGCGGCGGCTCCATCGCCCGCCTGAATGCGCTAGGCCTGTTGCAGGTCGGCCCGGATAGCGCCGGCTCTGAACCAGGCCCCGCCTGTTATGGCTTGGGCGGCGAACAACCGACCGTGACCGACGCCAATTTCCTGCTGGGCTACCTCAACCCGGAATTCTTCGCTGGTGGCTCCATGGACGTGGACATGCAGGCCGCCCGCATCGCTGTCGCCAGCCTTGCAGCGCAGGCTGGCCTTTCGCCCGAGCAGGCTGCCTGGGGCATCCACGATATCGCCAACGAGGCCATGGCCGGCGCAGCACGCGTCCACATTGCCGAACGCGGCAAGGATCCACGCAAATACGCGCTGCTGGCCACCGGAGGTGGTGGACCACTGCACGCCTATCACGTGGCGCAAAAGCTAGGCTGCCGCCGCATTATCGTGCCGCCAGCCGCCGGCGTCGCCAGCGCTGTCGGCCTGCTGATCGCGCCAGCGCGGGTGGATCGTGTCGCGACTGTAGCAGCCGAACTCGACCTATTGGACTGGACGGCTTTTGAGGCCCGCTACGCTGCACTGGAAGCCGAGGCCCACACCCTAATCGCCGCCACCGGGCTCGACCCCGCCCAGGCCACAACCGAGCGGCTGGCCGATGTTCGCTATGTCGGGCAGGCGTTCGAGGTGGTGGTGAGCCTGCCGCCGGGCCCTTATACCAAGGCAGCCAAGCCCGGCCTGATCGCAGCGTTCGAAGCGGCCTATGTGGAGAAATTCACGCGCACCCCGCCCGCGGTTCCGGTGGAGATCATCAACATCCGCACCGCCGTCTCAGCTGAGGTGCCAGGCGAACGGCCACGCTCCGCCGTAACCGCCACTGGTGATCCCAAGCCGAACGCTCAGCGTAGCCTGTACTTCCCGGAGGCCAACGGCTTCGTCGAGACCCCAGTGTTTGACCGCGCCGACCTACCGGCAGGCTATGCCTTCCAGGGCCCTGCAGTGATCGAGGAATCCGCCTCAACCCTCATCATAGGCCCAAGCGGCAAGGCGCGTGTCGCCGCCGATGGTAATATCGTCGTGGATTTGGAGAGCTGAGCATGACCACCACCGCCCCCTTCGACGCCGTCACGCTGGAAGTCATCTGGCGCCGCATGATCTCCGCCGCCGATGAGGCCGCCAAGACGCTGCAACGCACCAGTTTCTCTACCCTAGTGAACGAGAGCAACGATTTCGCCTGCGTCATTACCGATGCCGACGGCCACAGCCTCGTCCAGAACACCGAGAGCATTCCCAGTTTCAACTCCTGCCTGCCGGTCACCGTGCAGCATTTCCTAAAGGAAATCGGCCGGGAGAACATGAACCCCGGCGATGTCTATATCTGCAATGACCCGTGGGTTGCCACCGGCCATTTGAACGACGTCACCGTCGCAAAACCAATCTTCTCAAACGGCAAGCTGGCGGCCTTCGCCGCCTCCACAGCCCACGCGCCGGACATCGGTGGCAAGGTGCGCTCGGTCGTGGCCAAGGAGATCTTCGAGGAAGGCTTCCAGATCCCGGCGATGAAGCTGCTCGACCGGGGCGAGGTCGACCGCACCTTCATCAAGCTCATCCGCGCGCAGGTGCGCACGCCCGATCAAACAGAGGGTGACCTGTGGGCCCAGCTCACCGGCCTAGCTTTGATGGAGGCCCGTGTTGCCGACCTGATGGCGGAATACAGCCTGCCCGACCTCACCGCCTTTGGTGAGGAAATCCAGGGCCGCAGTGAGCGCGCCATGCGCGCCGCCATGGCCGCCGTTCCTGACGGCCGCTATGAGGCAAGCTTTGACACCGACGGTTTTGACCATCCGCTGCACTACCAATGCGCCGTGACCGTCACCGGCGACCGCATCAATGTGGACTTCACCGGCACCTCCGAGCAGATCCCGAAGGCGATCAACTGCACCTTCACCTACACCTTCGCCATGGTCTCCTACGCCTTGAAAAGCGCATTGCTGCCAGATGTGCCGAACAATGACGGCATTTTCCGCTGCATGGAAGTGACCGCGCCGGAGGGCAGCATCGTCAATCCCCGCCGCCCAGTCTCGGTTGGTGGACGCATGGCAACTGGGCATTATCTGCCGGCCCTGGTGTTTCAGGCATTGGCACCGGTGCTGCCTGATAAGGTCATGGCAGCCTGTGGCTCACCACTCTGGAGCATCGTGCAGACCGGCATCGACAAGCGCGGCCGCACCTACGCCAATACCCTGTTTTTCAACGGTGGCATGGGTGCGCTTCCAACCAAGCCGGGTGAGAGCTGCTATTCCTGGCCCTCCAACATCTCCAACGTGCCGGTGGAGCTGGTTGAGCGTAACACGCCACTATTCATCCACTCCAAATCCTTGCGTGAAGGCTCTGGCGGCACCGGCGTACATCCAGGCGGCGAAGGCCAGGAGATGGTGTTCGAGAGTGAGAGTGAGACGCCCGTCGGCATCATCTTCATGGCCGAGCGCCTGAAATTCGCCGCCAAGGGCCTGGAAGGCGGTGGCGAAGGCGCTTTGGGTGAAGTCTTGATCGACAACAAACCCGCTGATGCCCGCGCCGACCACGCCCTTAATCTTGGCCAGACGATCACCCTGCGCACACCCGGCGGCGGCGGATATGGCAAGGCTTAGGTTCAGTATCGCTTGAGGCCCTAAGCCTGATCGTCCGCGGCCAGGTCTTCGACTTTGACCAAGGAATTCGGGTCCGGCAGCGATGTCTTGAGCAGGTCAGGGATGTACAGGATTCCAGCACCATAGTTGCTGGAATCCCAGTCTGGACCTGGCTTGGCACTGACCTGTGCGCAATGGCGGAACGCCTCAACCCGTCGCCAGGTGTTGCCGTACAGGTCGTCGACTGCCTTGCCGTGATGGGCCAGCCACATCACGGCAGCACCGGATACATGCGTTGTGGCATAGGACGTACCATCACCGTCTTTGGAGGAATAACCGGCTCGCCCGGAACCGCCAATATCCCGCAGCGCCCGATACACTTCATCCGCTGGGGCGCACAAATCGACCCGGCTACCATAGCTGCCGCCAGCCCAGGGGCGCCGGTTCTCTGACACCCCACCCACGGCGATTGTGCGAGCATAGCGGCCAGGAAACGTCACCTCGCTGATGACATTGCCAGCCGCAGCCACGACAATCACGCCCATCTCATAGGCGCGATCCACAGCCCGTCCTGTAGCACTACCGGGGAAGCAGGGGTCGCCGAGACTCATGGACAACACCCGGCAACCCTTGTCCACAGTTGCCCTGCGGATACCTTCTGCCACGCCATTGTTCGTGTTGATCAACGGGTTGACGACGACAAAGTTGGTCACGCGGAACGGTATGATGTTCGCCCGAGGTGCTACCCCCGCAAACAGGCCGGGCTGAAAACCGCAGAGCACGCTCAACGTGCGCAGGCCATGTCCTGGAGTTCCGGTGCTCAATAGCGGGTCTAGCGGCAGGCTGCCGTGGTCATCCGCATCATAAACGTTTGCGCCCTCCTTGATCAGCACATGGCCGGTAGAGCCAGCGCTGCCGTCATGGAATCCCAGACAGGGGTGCTCGGTCATGCCAGTGTCCAGATGTCCAACCTTGATTGAGGGGTTTTGCCATTTGGGCTTGCCTATCCGGTCCCATTCCAGAATATCCCAGGCTTCAGGCGCACCGACCATCTTCAGGTTCCAGCTAAACCATCCGGCTTGCTTGCCATCCACCAGAGGTTTGCGAGGATTGGCGGAGTCCATCCGCCCCGCTTTCGCCGGCGGATTATCATACCAGCGCTTCATCGCCACCTTACCACGCAGCAACTCAACTTTGGCAACACCCGGCTGCCTTGCCAACCAGGTAAATACCGCCAGGTTAGAGCCCTGTTTGGTGCGGATGCCTTTCTGCGTCGACCGCGCCAATAGCCATTCATCCTGGCCATTGTTGAGCAGGGCACTGCCCGTCTCTTCGCCGGCAAAAGCCACTAGCCGCCGGTCCAGACTGGCGGCACCACGAGCGCTCCGGGTTTGAATAACGAAGATTGAAGGATTGGCAGTGTTGCGTGGGCTGTCTTCAGTGTCGGTCATATGAGATGCCTCCGTTTTGCAAGCGCGAACGATAGGGTTCCGCTTGGTGGCTTTCGCTTGGCTTGTCCGCCTGCCATTGGCATAGTTGGCAGCAAACGCCAGCAGTTTGGCAATACCTCACCAGAGTGACAAGGAAACGCCTGATATGAGTAGCCCCACCAGCACTGTCGCCAGCCGCGCCGGCGTGAACGAAGAATGGCTCGCCAAACGTGTGGAAGATGTACTGGAGCCGGACCTGCCGATCTGTGATCCACATCACCACCTGTGGGATTTCCCGGCGCATCGCTATCTGTTGGATCAGTTGATGGAGGATACAGAGGACGGCCACAACGTCGTCTCCACCGTGTTCATTGAATGCTCCGGCTACTACCGCGCCGATGGACCAGAGCACATGAAGCCGGTTGGTGAAGTGGAGTTCGTGAATGGCACCTCAGCGATGGCCGCTAGTGGCCGTTACGGTGACGACCGGCCGTGCGCTGCAATTGTCGGCCGAGCCGACCTGACGCTTGGCGCAGGCGCTGCGGAAGTGCTGGAGGCTCTGGTGCTGGCCGGCGGTGGGCGCAAAGGCGGGAAAGGCCGGTTCAAAGGCATCCGCCACGCCGCGGGCTGGGATAAGGCGGAGGAGGTTCACAACTCCCACACCAATCCGCCAGAGCATGTCTATCTGGACCCGAAGTTCCGCGAGGGCTTCAAAGTGCTAACCGACATGAATCTGACCTTTGACGCCTGGCTCTATCACCCGCAATTGGCGGATGTGGCGTCTCTCGCTGCTGCCTTTCCCGATACCAAGATCGTGCTGGACCATTGCGGCGGCCCATTGGGCGTTGGCCCATATATCGGCAAGCAGGATGAGTATTTCGCCGACTGGCAAAAGAACATCCGCGCCATCGCCGCCGCCAGCGACAATGTCTATGTCAAACTGGGAGGCATTGGCATGAAGGTGAACGGCAGAAACTTCCATGAACTGGCAGAGCCACCGTCCTCCGAACATCTCGCCGATGTCTGGCGGCCCTGGATCGACACATGCATTGATGCGTTTGGCGCCAAGCGCAGCATGTTCGAGAGCAACTTCCCAGTGGATAAAGTCTCTGGCTCCTACCGCACCTATTGGAACGCCTTCAAACGCCTGGCCGCCGGTTCCAGCACTGCCGAGAAACGCTGGCTGTTCCACGATGCGGCCCACACGTTCTATGGCCTGAAGACTCTTGGCCAATGAGCCTGCGTGCTTTCGATTGGATTGCCAAGCACGCTGAGGCTCGTCCGCGCTCACCGGCGGTACACGACCTGCTGTCGAACCGCGAATACACCTATGCCGACATGCACGACCGGGTGGAGCGCTGCGCGCTGTTCCTGCATGAGCGCTGCGGTGTCGGCAAAGGCGACCGCATCGCCCTGCTGATGCACAACAGCTCAGATATGGTGGAGTTGATCTTCGCCTGCTGGCGGCTGGGCGCGATCTGCGTTCCGATGAATTGGCGGCTGGCGGTGCCGGAGATCGCCTACATCCTGGGCGACTGCAAGCCAAAGGCCGTGGTCTACACACCGGAGTTTGAGGAGAGCGCCAAAGCCGCGCTCGGCCAATACGGTGGTGAGGCGATGCTTGTCGATGCGGCGGACGGCGACCCTTGTCTGTATGAGAGCGGGTTGCGGGCTGCCTATGGCAACATCCCGATCATCGACCATGACATGGAGGATCCCTGGGTGATCCTCTACACCAGCGGCACAACGGGCCGGCCCAAGGGTGCGATGATCACCTATGCCATGCAGTTGTTCAACGCGATCAACTGCGCTGTGCATATGGAAATCACCATGTCCAGCCGCGGCGTGACGGTGCTGCCGTTGTTCCATGTCGGCGGGCTCTGCGTTTACCTCAGCCCGATATTGCATGCCGGCGGCAGCAACATCATCATGGACCAGTTCGAGGCGGAGGAGATGCTGCGCCTGATGACCGACCGATCGCTGGGCCTGACCCACATGCTGGGCGTGCCGACCAACTATCTGTTCATCAGCCAGTTGCCAGCGTTCAAAGACGCTCAGATCGACCATTTGCAGAGCGTCGGCGTCGGTGGCGCCGCGCCACCACTGGCCTTGCTGGAGACCTATGCCGCCAAGGGCGTGATGATGGAGCATGCCTGGGGCATGACCGAGACAAGCTCCATCGGCACGACCATTCCCAAGCACATGGCTCTGGAGAAACTCGGATCGTGCGGGCTACCGGTCGTGCACGTCGAAACCAAGATCGTCGACGAAGATGGCAACGACCTGCCGCCGGAAAGCGTCGGCGAATTGCTGATACGCGGGCCGACGGTTACTGCTGGCTATTGGCAATTGCCGGAGGCAACAGCGCAGGCCTTCCTGCCCGGCGGTTGGTTCAAAACAGGCGACGCGGCGCGAATGGATGCCGACGGCTACTATTATATAGTGGATCGATGGAAGGACATGTTCATCTCCGGCGGCGAGAACGTCTATCCGGCAGAAATCGAGAACGCGCTCTACCGCCTAAATGGCGTCGCCGAATGCGCAGTGATCGGTGTGCCAGACCAGAAATGGGGCGAGGTCGGGCGCGCCTTTATCGTCGCGGACGCCAGCGCCGGTTTGACGGAAGACCGCGTCATCGACCATTGTCGGGATCAATTGGCCAACTACAAGGCGCCAAAGTCGGTTCGCTTTTTGGATGAACTACCGCACAACGCGACCGGGAAAGTTACCAAACACATGCTGCCTAGGGACTGATCCTGGGCGCTTCTCAAAAGGAAATCTGTCTATGAAAATCGGCGCATACATGTTCGCTACGGACTACACCATCGACATCGTCGAACTGGCGACGGCGATGGAGGATCGTGGCTTCGAATCCCTGTTCGTGCCGGAGCACACGCACATTCCATCCTCACGCCAGTCTCCTTGGCCGGGTGGTGGCGATCTGCCGAAAATGTATATCCACACCCATGATCCGATGGTGTCGCTGGCCTTCGCGGCGGCGGCGACCAAGAACCTGAAGATTGGCACGGGCATCTGTCTGGTACCGCAGCACGACCCCATCGTGCTGGCCAAAAGCATTGCCTCGCTCGATATGCTGTCTGGTGGGCGGTTCATCTTCGGCATCGGCGGTGGCTGGAACGTGGACGAGATGGAAAACCACGGCGTCGCCTACAAAACCCGCTTTGCCCAGATGCGCGAGAATATTCTCGCCATGAAAGAGATCTGGATGGAGGATACCGCGACCTTCCAAGGCGACTTTGTGGAATTCGAAAAGATCTGGTCCTACCCGAAGCCGGTACAGGACCCGCACCCGCCGATCTTGCTGGGCGGTGAGACCGACTACACGCTGCGTCGTGTAGTGGATTATTGCGACGGCTGGTTCCCTCGCGGCCGCGGGGGCTTTGACCCGCACGAAGCGATGAGCCGCTTGAAACAACATGCGGATGAGGCAGGCCGGGATATGAGCACGCTGCAGGTCAGCGTCTTCGGACCGAAGGCAGACCAGGCAACCATGGACAGCTTCCGGCAACACGGCATCGATCGCGCCATCCTGACAATCCCCGATACCTCCCGCGATGAGGTGCTGAAACTGTTGGATACATACGCGCCGCTGTTGGCATAAATTCCCCAAATAGAGCAGATGCTACCCAGCCAAAATGGGTGGCCTCTGCTCTAGCATGTCGCGGCTAGTCGTTCGCCCATTGACCTCGCGGCGATACTGAGTATGTTCGCGGCTTCCTTGGCAAGGGCCGTTAGCTCAGTCGGTAGAGCAACTGACTTTTAATCAGTGGGTCGCAGGTTCGAGCCCTGCACGGCCCACCAAGGAAAACAAAG
>CALKDI010000112.1 GCA_938084065.1 uncultured Alphaproteobacteria bacterium | reverse complement strand
GTCGGTGGTGCGTGGACGCCCGCCCGGTTTCGCTGGCGGCAAAAATGGCGCAATCAACGCCCATTCCTGATCCAGCATGTCGCTTGGATAACGGCCTGTCTTGCGGCTATGCTCAACGCGAGCGGTATCTGTCCAGGGCATCTGATCCTCCATCTCTTCACAAAGACGGTGAATCACAACCCACTGATATCGTTCAACTACTTTTCGGGCAGGCTCTGAGTTACAATCCCAACTGCGCCTTCGCAATGATGTTGTGCTGGATCTCGTTCGAGCCGGAGTAGATCGAGACCTTGCGGAAGTGGAAATAAGCCGGACTGGCTCCATTCGCGTACTCCGCCCCAATCGGCGGCTCGTTCCACCCCTGTGTGAGCGCACCAAACACGTAGGGGTTGGCGTAATAGCCTAAAGCCTGCACCTTCAACTCAGTCAGGCGCTGTTGGATTTCGGTGTTGCGGATTTTGAAATGGTTGGCCTCCATCCCCAGCGCCTGGCCGCCCAACTCCCCTGCCCGGCTGACCTTGTCGATGGCGCGCAAGTTGAAGGCCTCCAGCGTCTCCAACTCGACCGCAATCGAGGCGATTTCGCGGGCGAAGCTCTCATCTTTGGCCAGAGGCGTTCCGCCGCCGGCCTCTTCCAGCCCAGCTATGTGTTTTAACTGGCGCAGCAACGCCTTGTGCTGGCCCAGGGAGCCGCCGCCCATTCTCTCGTGCGCCAGCAGAGACTTGCCGATGCCCCAGCCCTCATTCTCGACGCCGACCAGGTTTTCCACCGGCACGCGAACGTTGTCATAGAAAACCTGGTTGGTCTCATGCAGACCATCAATCAGGTGGATCGGGCGAATGGAAATTCCCGGCGTTTTCATGTCCACCAGCAGGAAGGAGATACCCTGCTGCCGCTTCTCGAACTTGCCGGTGCGCACCAGCAGGAATACCCAGTCGGCCCAATGTGCCTTGGTCGTCCAGATTTTCGAGCCATTGACGACATAGTGGTCGCCGTCGCGCACGGCCTCTGTTTTCAGCGATGCGAGGTCTGAGCCAGCGCCGGGCTCGCTATAGCCCTGGCACCAGATTTTCTCTCCGGCCAGCATAGGCGGCAGGTGGCGCTGTTGCTGCTCCTCCGTGCCGTAAGCCATCAGCACCGGCCCGCACATGTTGATGCCGAACGAGACGATGCGTGGAGCACCGGCCAGCCCCATCTCCTCGTCAAAAATATACTTCTGTGTCAGAGTCCATCCTGGCCCTCCATACTCCGCCGGCCAATTCGGCGCGACCCAGCCTTGCTTGGCGAGGATATGGTGCCATTCCAGCATATCCTCATACTGCTGCTCGACACCGTTCTCGACCTTGTAGCGCAGACGTTCCGGCAGGTTGTCAGCCAAGAACGCACGAGCAGCCTCGCGGAAGGCGGCATCTTCTGGGGCAAAGGCTAGGTCCATAGCTGGTCTCCTTGGTTAAACCACCGGCGTTTCCCGCACACTCTGCGGTATGGCGCGTTTGACGTATTTTCCGTCGGAGAGGTCGCCAAAGAATGCGCCGTCTTCCACCATCACCTTGCCGCGCAGCAGGGTCATCACGGGCCAGGCCGTGATTGGGTGGCCTTCCCAGGGGGTGTAGTCGGTTTCGTGCAGGTTCTCCGCCCGGATCGTGCCGCGCGCGGTGGGGTCAAGCACGCAGATGTCTGCGTCCGAGCCAGCTGCGATTGCACCCTTCTGCGGATACATGCCCATGATCTTCGCCGCATTCGTGCTAACCAAATCGGAGAACCGCTCCAGTGAATAGCCGCGCTTGGTCACCATCTGGTGGTACATTACGCTCACCCGAGGCTCACAGCCAGCATTGCCGCCGGTGGTGTCGTCGATGCCGGCGCCGATGGTTTTCATGTTGAGATTGCAGCAGATCTCGTCCGTCGCGACGCAGTTGATCGCGCCATCCAGCGTACCGCGCCAGATCTCGTCCTGATCCGCCTGCGTCTTCAGCGAGGGGTAGGTGTGATACATTTGGCCGTTCGGACGCTTATAATCCTCCTGCGTGTAGCACATGTATTGGTGCAGACTTTCGCCATAGATCGCCTGCCCCTTGGCTCGCGCCTCGCGGATCGCTTGGACGCCGGTGCCGGCGGAAACATGCATCATGTAGAGCGGCGTGTTCTCGGACTCCGCCAGCCGCAGAACGCGGCGAAAACTCAGGTCCTCCGACAGCTGGTTGTGCACCTCGGCAAGGTTGTGGAAGCTGGTGCGGCCCTCGCGGAACAGCTTCTCGTACATGTGCATGACGATGTCGTTGTCCTCGGCGTGAATTACGCCCAGGCCCTTGTGCGCAGACAGGACCTTGAACAGCTCCCAGATATCGCCGAAATGCACCATCCGACCCATGCGCGAGGGTGTGATGTTGGTGGTGAAGATCTTCACCGTCGGATAGCCGCCCTCAATCAACGGCGGCAGTTCCGCCAGCAGGTCCGGCTCCAGATCGCCCAGCAGCATCAGGTGATAGGCATAGTCGCAATAGACCTTGCCGACCCAATCCTCATCGCGCTCCTTGATGACCTGGGTCATTGGTTTCGGCTCCATGCGCGCTGCAAAGTCGATCAGCATAGTCGTGCCACCCCACAGCGCCGCGCGAGAGACATCCTCCGGCGGGCCAGAGGTCACCGCAGAGCCATCGGGCAACGGCATGTGCCAGGCGCAGTGGACGTGCGGGTCGATACCGCCAGGGATAATGATCTTGCCAGAGACGTCTTTCACCGCTGTCGCCTGTTCATCTGGAACAACGCCAGGCGCGGTTACGGCGGCGATCTGCTCGCCCTTGATGGCGACGTCATAGAGGCCGGCACCTTGCGGTGTAACGACGGTACCGCCGCGAAGAATGAGATCGAACATTGGCGTGAGCACTCCACCCAGGGTTTTTCATTAGTGGAGAGTGTCGCGCTAGTCCGCGCCAGACGCAACCGGTTCGCATTACTTTTCTAATACAGCCGCGGAACTAGGGCCTATCGAGGGGTGACAGGCAGTGCAGCCCCTACACCAAACCCAAGGTCCGCTCCAACTCATCCAATTCCGGATCGCGCTTGGCAACCGGGCCCCAACCGCCGCCGCCGCCGGAATGGACGCGGAAGACGTCGCCTGGCTTCACGGGAATGCCAACCAGCTTGGTCTTGAGCTTGGTCTCCGACCCATCAGCGGTATGCACTAGCCGGTAGTCATGCGGCGAGGCATCCTCCCCGCCAGAGATACCGCGCGCGCCATGCCTTATGCCGTCACCCGCGGTGTTTGCTCGGGCTGGGCCGGCGGTCTCCACTTGCATTTCCATGACGGCACCGACGCCGCCAACGAACTGCCCGCGACCACCGGAGCCAGGGCGGAACTCATGGGATTTGAATAGCAACGGAAAGCGCACCTCCGCCACTTCGACCGAGCCGAACTTCAAGCCGCCTGCGGAATGCCACTCACCGGAACAGTGCCAGCCGTCGCCGTTGATGGAGCCGCCGCCGCCGGGCCGTGCGTGGAACATGTGCCAGATGAAGCGCTTGCCGGTGCGCGGGTCGTCGCCCTGGATCGCCAGGCGAAGGCGCCGGCCCCAGCCACCCATGGCGCGGTCTGGCGTTGCCTGGCTGAGCGCCACGATCACCGACTCGATGATCTCATTGCCGCAATGACTGGTGCACATGGTCACCGGCCTGCCCTCGTTCGGCATGACCATAGTGCCCTGCTTCAGCTTCACCGTCAGCGGCCGAATCGTGCCGGAGTTCTTCGGAGTTGCCGGGTCCAGCAGGAAGGAGAACGCCATGGCGATGGCGCTCTGGGTGTTGGCGTGGGACGAATTGACGAAGCCCCGGCTCTCCGGGTCGCAGCCGGTCATGTCGATCTCGACCTCCTCGCCCTTCACGGTGACTTTCGCGTGGATCAGGATGTCCTCCCGCCCAAAGCCATCATCGTCAAGCCAAGCAGAGCCCTCATAGACGCCGTCTGGCCATTCGGCGACGGCTGCGCGGGCCTGGCGTTCTGCCGAATCGAGGATGGTTTCCACCGAGGCGGTCACGGTCCCCGCGCCGAAATCGTTGAACAACGCTTCCAGTCGTCGCTCGCCCAAGTGGACGGAGCCGAGCTGCGCCGCCAGATCGCCCAGAAAATCCCGCGGCAGGCGGGTGTTCAGCGCCAGCAGGTCGAGCAGGTCGTCGCGGCAGACGCCCTGGTCGTAGAGCTTGATCGGCGGTAGGCGGAAACCCTCGTGGAAGATCTCGGTCGCCTCCGGGTTATAGGCGCCGTGGGTGGTGCCGCCGATGTCGGAGTGGTGGGCGCGGTTGACGGTCCAGAACAGTAGTTCCTCACCCGCGAACACCGGCACAAACGCCGTCACATCCGGCAGATGCGAGCCGCCGCGGTAGGGATCGTTCAGCAGGTAGAGGTCGCCCTTCTTCACCTTGCCCTCAAACCGCTCCACCACTTCTTTGAGCGCCCAGGTGAGCGCGCCCACATGCACTGGAATATGTTCCGCCTGCGCCACGAGCCGGACATGCGCATCACAGATCGCGGTGGAAAAATCGCGGCTGGAGTTGAGGATTTGGCTGTAGGAGGTGCGCAGCATCGCCTCTCCCATTTCCTCGACGATGGCGGTCAGCCGGTGCTGGATGACTGAGACAGTGATGGGGTCGGGGGCGGTGGTCATGGGCAGGGCTCCGAGTGACGGGACTATCGGTCACGAATTGAGCGAACAGCTTAGCGAAGCCTGGAACCCGGGCCTAGCCCAGGGCTTACGCATGAAATTTTCCGGAGATGATTTGGGTCATATACTTGTCGTCTCAGGCGGCCTTTTTGCGTCTGGCCTTGAAGGATATCGTGTGCGGTTAGCATGTGAGAAGTGCGGTGACCGTCCGGTGA
>CALKDI010000111.1 GCA_938084065.1 uncultured Alphaproteobacteria bacterium | reverse complement strand
CCGTGCGCGGGTCCGGCAATCCCGCAAACGCTTCTTCAAACCAACACATCGGCGAGCCTCTTCGAAAACAGGAGGCCTACCTACTGAATCGATTTGCATACCTTAGGCTAGCGAAAAATCTCAAATGCGATTCCCCTGCTTGCGCATCTTCCGGCTTGGCGAGGCCGCGCCATTGCGGCTAGCCTCGCAACTGGTTCTACCCCGCCCCTTGCCGAAATTGAGACACCTGAATGTTCGACTACCTGCCCCAGCGCGCCCAAGCCAATGCCAATGCCCGTCAACATGCTGGCTTTGAGGACTTTGCTTTCGCCATTCAATCGGGGGAGCACAGCCGGTACGCCACGCTGACGGACGGCCTGCTAAGCCTCAAGAACAATCCGCCTGCAGGCGGTGTAGCCTTCACCCTGACCGCTACACCAGAGGCTTGGGCAGAATTGCGTGCGCCCGCGCCGCGACCAGGGTTCCAAACTCTCACAACGATGCGCCGGACCCAGAACCTGCTGGTACATGGCGACATGACCGCCTTCTTCCGGCACACGTTGCTGCTGGAGATGCTGTTTGCGAATCTCTCTGACGCAGATATCAGTCCCGGTGACGTGGGCGATGCGCCACGATTGGAAGACGTAGCCGGGCGCTACCTGCACCTGGATATCGAGGGCAAAAGGCACCGGCTGTATTTTGAGGAAGCCGGCAACGGCCCTGCCCTGCTCTGCCTACACACGGCGGGCAGCGATGGGCGGCAGTTCCGCCATTTGCTGAACGATCCAGCGGTGACCGACAATTTCCGCGTCATAGCGTTTGACCTGCCCTGGCACGGCAAATCCTCGCCGCCTGCGGGCTTTGAGGCAGAGGTCTATGAGCTGACCACCAAACGCTATGTCGATACCGTGATGGCTGTGACAGACGCCCTCAAGTTGGACAAGCCTGTGGTGATGGGCTGCTCTATCGGAGGCCGCGCGGTCTTACATCTGGCCTTGCAGCATGGCACGCGCTTCAGGGCGGCTATCGGCTTGCAATCAGCGCTGTATGCAGAGGATCAAAGCGGCGGCGATCCGGCGCCAGAGATGGCTTTGCACCGACCGGACATCCATGGAGGCAAGCTGGCCGGAGCCAGCATGGCCGGCATGATCGCGCCGCAATCCCCCTCTCCCGAACGGTGGGAGACCATGTGGCACTATATGCAAGGCGGCCCCGGCATTTTTTGGGGTGATGTGCAGTATTACTTTACCGATGGTGACCTGCGGAACGGTTTGGCGGATGGGCTAAAAGACTCGCCCTGCCCGCTCTATCTGCTGAGCGGCGAGTATGATCCCAGCGCCACGCCAGAGATGGGGCGAGAGGTTGCGGAGTTGGCGGGAGCCGCGCATTTCGAAGTCATGCGCGGCATGGGTCATTTCCCCATGAGCGAAAACCCCGCCCTATTCCGGGAGTATTTGTTGCCGGTGTTGGACAAGATCCTGACGCCGTCGTAATAGCACCCTCCCGCGGACCTGTATCATCTAGGCAAAGCCATCACCTTCGCTCGATCCCCTCAAGGTCCTATAAGCTCAACTATTAACTGGAGACCTCACCCATGGGTGCATTAGACGGCGTAAAAGTGGTTGAGCTGGCCGGGATCGGTCCGACACCCCATTGTTGCATGTTGTTGGCAGAAATGGGCGCGGATGTGTTGCGGATCGACCGCCTAGCGAATGTTGGCCAACAACGGCGAGTCTTTCCAGAAAAATTCGATCCCCTTACCCGCAGCCGCCCCAACGTCGCGGTGGATTGGAAAACGCCGGAAGGACTGGCAACGATCAAACGGCTCTGCCAGCAAGCCGATATTGTGATTGAGGGCTTCCGCCCAGGCGTGCTGGAGCGGGCTGGTCTTGCACCAGAAACGCTTCTCGGCCTTAACCCCAAACTGGTAATTGGTCGCGCGACCGGTTGGGGCCAGGACGGACCCATCGCCCACACCGCCGGCCATGATATCAACTATATCGCCCTCTCTGGCGTACTCTCCAACATTGGCGCACCAGGTGGGCCGCCAGTGCATCCGCTGATGCTGACTGGCGACTTTGGCGGCGGTTCACTCTATCTGGGCCTGGGTGTTTTGGCTGCCTATATCTCGGCGCAAAAAACGGGTGCGGGCCAGGTGGTCGATGCCTCTATGCTGGAAGGCTCCGCGTCGTTGATGACGTTCGTCTATGGCTTCCTTGCGGCTGGGCAATGGAAAGAGAATCAGCGCGGAACGAATATGCTGGACGGCGGCGCGCACTTTTACCGAGTATACGAGACCAAGGGCGGCGATCATATTTCCATAGGCTCCATAGAGCCACAATTCTATGCGCAATTGCAGGAAAAATTGGGCCTGGCTGACGACGATTTGTTCCCCCAACATGATCGCGAACACTGGCCCGAGAATGCGGAGAGGCTGGCAGCGATCTTCAAAACCAAGACCAGGGAAGAATGGAACGACCTGCTGTGGGACACCGACATTTGCTTTGCCCCAGTCCTCACCATGTCAGAGGCTTCCAGCCACCCGCAGAACGTGGCCCGCGGAAGTTTTGTCGAACTGGACGGATACCAACAGCCCGGCCCCGCACCGCGCTTTAGCGGAACGCCATCCGCTGTCCACCATGGTGCCACCACGGCTGGCCAACACACACGCCAGGGGCTGGCAAGCTGGGGCTTCAGTCAGGATGAAATCACTGAATTAGAGAGCGCTGCTGCTATCAAGCAGGCATAACCTGATGCAACAAAAAATTCTGTCCGACATCACCGTTATCGACATGACCGAGGGCGTCGCTGGCCCCTATGCCGCCATGGTCCTGTCCGACATGGGCGCCAACGTCATCAAGGTGGAGCGCAAGGCTGGGGATTGGTCCCGGCCTGCCGATCATGAAAACGTCGACGGTGCCGCAAACGGCCAATTCATCGCGCTGAACCGCAACAAACGCAATCTGGGGCTGGATGCGTCTAGCCCAAGTGGCAAGCGCATTTTAGAGCGGTTAGTCTCTCAATCCGACGTGGCAATCTCAAACTATCGGCCAGGGGTCATGGCCAAGCTGGGGTTTGGCTTTGAGCAATGCCAGGCGATCAACGACCAACTGATCTACTGCACGATTTCGGGCTTTGGGCAGGACGGGCCGTACGCAAATTCACCCGCCAGCGACACCATCATTCAAGCCATGAGTGGCGTGATGAGTCTGGTTGGAGAGCCGGATGGTCCGCCACTACGGGTTGGGTTCCCCTTGATCGACATGGCCGCGGCCAACTCCGCCGTTCAGGCGGTTTTGTTGGCATTGTATGGCCGGTTGCAAGGTCGTAAAGGCGCCAATATCGACATTAGCCTTATGGCTGCCGCCCTCGCCATGATGAGCGGCGGTTTCACGCGATTTCTGGCTTCAGGAGACGTGCCGCAGCGTCAAGGCCACCAGAATGCAACGCTAGCGCCGGCAGGTGCATTTAAGGCGTCCGATGGCCGTTATCTCAGCATTGCCGTGCTGCGTGATTCTCATTGGCTGAAATTTTGTGACGCGATGGGATTGGAGCACCTATCGGATGATCCGCGTTTCGCCATCAATGCGCGGCGGGTTGAGAATCGCGGTGCGCTCGACGACATCATTGTGCCCATGATCGCCTTGCAGCCTATGGCCTATTGGCTGGAGCGCCTGCGCGCGGCGGATATTCTCTGTGGGCCAATCAACACTTTTGCCGACGTCATCGCCGACAAGGACCTCAGCGCCAGTCTGCCGCTAATCGATCCCCTGGCACCGTCGGTCCCGCAGGCAGTAGGCGTTCCTATCCGCCTGGATGGAGAATACGGCTCCACCTATCGCCCCGCGCCTGCAAAAGGCCAGCACACGGGTGAAGTCCTGGCAGAGTTTGGTTTCAGTGCCGCAGAGATAGACGGCTTCCTCGCAGAAGAAGCCGTCTTCACTCTCACGCCCTAGTCCACCAAACTTGGCAGGTAGAGCACGATCTCTGGGAACGCCATCAGCAGGATGATCACGATCAGGTCGGACACCAGGAACCACATGATGCCGCGGAAGATCGTGGACGTGGTAGCCAGATCGCCGACCACCCCTTTGATCACGAACACGTTCAACCCTATGGGCGGGGTGATCATGCCAATCTCCAAGAACTTGGTCAGGAGAACGCCGAACCACACCAAGCTAAAACCGGTAGTATCAATGATCGGCAGCAGGATTGGCAGGGTCAGCAGCATGGCGCCGATGGGCTCCAAGAACATGCCGAGCACCAGGTAGACCATGGAGATGCCGACCAACAAAAGCAGCTCATGGGCACCGATGGCAACCACCAGTTCCGACAGATAATCACCCGCGCCACTGAACGCCAAGAAGCGGGTCAGCATGCTGGCGCCGATGGCGATGATGAACAGGCTGGCGGAAGTCAGCAGGGTTTCCAGTAGCGCGTTCTTGAAGTTTTGAATGGTTAGAGAACCCTTCAAAGCAGCAATCACCACGGAGAGGAATGCGCCGACTGCACCTGCCTCTGTTGGCGTGAACAAGCCACCGAACAGGCCGCCGAACACACCAAACATCAGCAGGAGGACCGGCCAGGTGTCTTTAAGCGCCGCGATCTTTTCTTTCAGCGGCACCTTTTCAGTCAGCTTGGGTGCTAGCTCTGGGTTGATGGAGGCGCGGATGGTGATGACCATGACATAGCCGAACGCGGTCAACAGGCCTGCGCCGACACCGCCCAGGAACAATTGGCTGATCGGCACTTCTGCGATGATGCCGTAGAGGATCATTAGAATGCTGGGTGGGATCAGCGCGCCGATGGTACCGGCGGCTGCGACTGTGCCGGTGGCGAGTGAAACGTCGTAGCGGTAGCGCATCATCTCCGGCACAGCGATCCGGCCCATGGCGGCGGCGCAGGCAACAGAGGAACCGGTGACCGCGGCAAAGCCCGCCGCGCCGAACACCGCGGCGACCGCTAAGCCGCCTGGTAAGCCAGCAAGCCAGACCCTGGCCGCATCGAATAGCCCCTTGGTTAACCCGGCGTGGAAGCAGAAGAAGCCCATCA
>CALKDI010000110.1 GCA_938084065.1 uncultured Alphaproteobacteria bacterium | reverse complement strand
GCCCGTGCGCGGGTCCGGCAATCCCGCAAACGCTTCTTCAAACCAACACATCGGCGAGCCTCTTCGAAAACAGGAGGCCTACCTACTGAATCGATTTGCATACCTTAGGCTAGCGAAAAATCTCAAATGCGATTCCCCTGGCCTAGGCTGCAGCGTCGGCCTCGTCGTCTTCTTCCGGGCCTTCATACTTTTCTGGCCACAGAGTTTTGACCACTGAACGTTTGGGTGAGAACGCATAACAGGAGTTTAGCGGTGGTCCATGGCGCATGGATTTGCCCTCACTCTCGCCGGCCAGGCGCCGTTGGTATTCTTGGTACGGAAATACAGTTTGGTAGGCGGTGGTGCCCAAGGGGTAGAGAATCTCCAGAATATGGGTGCAGCCCTTGTCCCGCCCGTACACCGCCTTGACCTTGCGCATATAGCCCGCGCCAATGCGGATGCCGACTAGGCGTTTGAAGTTCAGGGCCGCCAGCGGGCAGATATCGTAGGGCGTACTGGCGCTGAAAGCCTCGGACGCGACGATTGTCAGGTCGTTGTCGACGGTGATGCGAACGAACATGTCGTGAATAGGCTCGCCGGTGTTGACTGTGCCGCGGTGGTGGTTGTCGAACGCGTAAGCCTTGGTATCGGTAATCCGGCCTTCGATGTCGAACAAGCCGTCATCGCGGATATACCCCTGGCATTCGACTTTGCGTGTGTGCAGGGGCTGACGCGCGACAGGTGGCGCGCTAAAAGCGGTGGGAAGATCAGTCATTGGGCAAAGCTCATTCATGGTGCGGCGCAGCAATTGCCCTGTCATACCGGCCTAGGCCGTCGCGGTGCAAGGGGGTGCTGTTTTCCGACTCGTAAGGGGCTAATGCGAATCATGGTGCGGCTATTGAATTGGCCGTAGTCTTTGGAACGGTTTGCTGTTGCCCAATTGCCCTGCAATTGCCGATTGAACGGGCAAGAAATTGTTGAAACCTTGGACTTTCCTCTGGTTGAATAAGCGTTATATGAGGTAAATTGTAACCAGCATCCTTGGCACATAGCCATCGTTTCGTTGGCTATGTGTTGGTAGCAGCCGGTGATTGAAAAGCCGGCAGGAGGCATATGGTGTCTGAACCAAACCAGCGGCTGCGGCCACGTTTACTCTCAGCCGATGACCCTGTCTTTCTGTTGCGATGGTTGCGTTATCCGACGCGCGTAGGTGCGGTGACGCCCAGCGGTCGCGCGCTGTCAAAAGCGATGGTGCGGCCTGTTGATTGGTCGAAGCCAGGCCACGTGGTGGAGTTGGGCGCCGGCATGGGCGCCTTCACCCGCGTGTTGATGCAGCAGGCCCCCAATATCGATAGGCTGTTGGTGGTGGAGCGTGACCCGGTATTTTTCGCGCGTTTGCAGCGGCAGGTTCCCAGTGCGCCACTAGCCATGGGTGATGCGGCTGATTTGCCGAACTTGTTGGCGCGCCATGGGGTGGAGGAGGTTAGCGCGATTGTGTCTGGCCTGCCGATCCTATCCATGTCGCGGGACATTCAGGGCCAGATTATAACTGGCGCTTTGAACGCCGGTCCCGACCCGATTTTTATTCAATTCACCTATGGCTTCCGCAGCCCAGTGCCACTGCCAAGGCTGGCCGAATGGGGCGTTAAGGCGGAGCGCTGCGGATTTGTGGCCATGAATGTGCCGCCAGCATGGGTCTGGTGTTACCGCAAGGTGAATAGCGCTGCTGCTATCTAAGGCGGCCGTTTTCTAAGACGGTGGCCGCGCGCGCCGTGGGTTGGGCGGCGTGATCCGCACAGCGCTGATGCGGTTTCCGGTGCGGCGCAGGATGCGGAAGCGGAACCCGAAAAATGCAAACGTCTGGCCCGCATCGGGGATCAACCGTGCCTCATAGAGAATGAGCCCGGCAATGGTTGTCGCCTTGTCGTCGGGTAGGCTCCAGTCGAATTGCCGATTGAGGTCGCGGATGGTGACGCTGCCGGCTGCCGTGACCGAGCCATCTGGCTGTAGGCGCACGCCAGGGACAGAGATATCGGTCTCATCGGTAATGTCGCCGACAATCTCCTCCAGAATGTCCTCCAGGGTGACGATGCCCATCAGCGCGCCGTACTCGTCCACGACCAGGGCAAAATGCTCCCGCCGCTTGCGGAAGGCTTGCAGCTGGTCCCAGAGCGTTGTCGTGTCCGGTATGAACCAGGGCTCGGCTGCAATTTCCTGCAGATCCACATGGCTCAGTTCGGTGTTGCTGTTGCGGACGGCGCGCAGCAACGCTTTTGCGTGCAGGATGCCGACAATATTGTCTGGCTCGTCACGCCAAAGGGGAATGCGGGTATAGGGGCTGTTGAGCACCTGATCGACAATCTGGTCAGCTGGCAGGCTGCCGTCGACCGCGACCATGCGGGAGCGATGGGTCATGACGTCTGCCGTCTCAACCTCGCCCAATTCCAGAACGCTGCGCAGCATGTGCCGCTCAACATGGGTATCCGGATCGTCGGAGCGGTGGTGCAGGTCGATGGCACCGCGCAGCTCCTCCTCCTGGGCTTCGGCGCTGAGCATTGGTTGGCTCTCAATCCCTAGCAGCGCCAGGATGCGCCGAACCAGCCATTGAATGGTGATCACCGCCGGGGTCAGCAAGCGTACGACGATGCGGACGGTTGGCGCGACTTTGACGGCGGTTTGGTCTGGGTGGGTGATGGCGATGGTTTTGGGCAAAACCTCGGCAAATATCAGCAGCAGCAAGGTCATGCCCAGGGTGGCGAAGACGACGCCAGCTTCGCCGAACATGCCAACCAAAACACTGGTGGCCAGGGAGGCGGCCAGGATATTCACCATATTGTTGCCCAGCAGCAACGCGCCCAGCAGGATCTCTTTTTCCTCGCGCAGGTGCCGTACGATGCCCGCCCGTCGGTCGCCTTGCCGGGCCCGGTGATGCATCCGCGCCCGGCTGACCGCGGTGAGTGCTGTCTCTGATCCAGAAAAGAATGCGGAAATACCGATCAGAACCACAATGGCAAGAGCGTAGAGCCAGATACTGTCGGGCATAGCGAGGTCAAACCGATCCTGAGTAGACGCGTCGGGGTTGCTGCCGACTTAGTACGGCGCCGGCCTATTGGCAACCGCTTGCGGCTAAGCTGCCAGGATGGGCGCCAAGTCTTTAAACACCTGCCCAAACATCGCCTCGGTTAGGCGGCCGGTTTGGGTGTTGTAGCGCGAGCAGTGATAGCTATCGATCAGCGTGATGCCGCCGATTGCGTGTTGGGTGCAGTGGCCAAAGGCAAAGCGTGATGGCCGCTCGCCAAAGGTTCGGACGACGCTTTCGTGTGCAATTCGACCGAGTGCCAGGATCGCACGCAGGTTGGGGAGAGTCTCGATCTCGCTCAGCAGGAAGGGACGGCAGGCGGTGATTTCCGCACCAACCGGCTTGTTCTGCGGCGGCAGGCAGCGCACGGCGTTGGTGATGCGGCAGCCTATCAGCTCCAGCCCGTCATCCGGGCGTGCAGCATAAGTGCCGGTCGCCAAGCCGTGATCCAGCAAGGTCTTGTAGAGCAGATCGCCAGCATAATCGCCGGTGAACGGGCGGCCAGTTCTATTGGCGCCCTTCAATCCAGGCGCCAAACCGGCAATTAACAGCCGCGCGTCCGCGGGGCCGAACGATGGCACCGGCGCGTTGAACCAGTCAGGAAAATCCGCCTGCTGCTCTGCCCGAAACGCGGCGAGGCGGGGGCAGAGCGTGCAATCGTGTGGCGGTTGACGGGGAAGGGCTGGCACCGGATCAGTTGGCCGGTGCGTCCTCTTCGTCATCGTCGTAGTATTCGTCCTCGCCATCCTGATCATGGGCTTGTTCTTGGCCCTGATCCATTGGGCGCTGCGGGCGGCCGCCTGCGCGCTCAATATACGGCTGGAGTGCCGTTAGGTCGACGAAGTGATCAGCCTGACGGCGCAACTCATCAGCAACCATTGGCGGCTGGGTGCGAACGGTGGATACCACAGTCACGCGAACGCCCTGGCGTTGCAGCGAGTCGACGAGGCGGCGGAAATCACCATCGCCTGAGAATAGCACGATGTGATCCACGTGGCTGGCCATCTCCATGGCGTCAATGGCCAGTTCGATATCCATATTGCCTTTGACCTTGCGCCGACCGGTGGCATCGGTGAATTCTTTGGTTGGCTTGGTGATCATTGTAAAGCCGTTATAGTCCAGCCAGTCGATCAACGGCCGAATTGGCGAATACTCCTGATCTTCCATCAAAGCTGTGTAATAGAATGCTCTTTTCAGGTAGGTGATTTTCCGAAAATAATCCAATAATTTCCGGTAATCTATGTCGAAATTCAGATTTCGAGCGGCGGAGTAGAGGTTGGCGCCGTCAATAAAAAGCGCTGTTCTTTCTTCGGGGTAGTCTTTTACCATGGAAAACCTTATGAGAACTAGTTGAATGTTAACGTTAAAGACGCAATCAGTGGCAACCGATAAAAAACATTATTCATTCGGCGCCTATGCGCCCCATGCATTCTAAATAGACAACGTAGCCTTGTTTCGCAAGATTGGTGTGCCTTTTGTTTGGGTGAAATCTTTGGGCGGATTGACGCGTATATATAGCCTGAGTTGCAAAATGACCTCTGTTACGCTATCTTGCTTGTTTCGTTGAAGCAGAGAGGAACGTCATGGCGCGCGTAACGGTCGAAGATTGTGTGGAACTGGTTTCAAACCGGTTTGAACTGATCGCGTTAGCTGCGCAACGGGCTCGTGAGATCTCGGCAGGTGGTGAGCTGACCGTCGACCGTGATCGGGATAAGAACCCGGTGGTATCGCTGCGTGAAATTGCGGCACAGACTGTCAGCCTTGACGATCTGCGTGAGGGTGTCATTCAAAATTACCAGCGCCAGATGGAGCCGGCATTCTCTGCTGATGATGAGCGCAGCCGCCCGGCGCAGTTGACTGGCCCAGGCATGGATGACGACGATCCGCCACCAGCAGAAGAGCTGGACTTGGCATCGTTGGCGCGAGAGTTGGCGGCGCAGGCCGGCGATTTCCAGAATCGCGACGACTAGGCAACTCACCCGATGTGTCGGCGCTAACGTAAGGGATTCCATTGCGTGCTCCGGCACTCGGACTTAATTGCTGCTGTTAAGGCTTATGATCCGGACGCTGATGGCGCAGCGATTGAGCGCGCCTATTTGTTTGCAGCGGAAGCACACGGCAGCCAGCAGCGCGCGTCCGGTGACCCGTATATCTCGCATCCGCTAGCTGTTGCTGAGATATTGGCGGGGAAACGCCTGGATGCCGCCACGATCATAACCGCGTTGCTGCATGATACGGTGGAAGACACCACTGCAACGCTGGATGATGTGCGCGAACTGTTCGGCGACGAGGTTGCGAGCCTCGTGGATGGCGTCACCAAGCTTTCCAAGCTGGAGTTGCAACCGGACCAATCCAAGCAGGCAGAAAATTTCCGCAAGCTTGTCGTTGCCATGTCGCGGGATATTCGCGTCCTTCTGGTGAAATTGGCCGACCGCCTGCACAACATGCGGACCTTGAGTTATTTTCGAAACCCCGAAAAGCGCGTGCGAATTTCCAATGAAACCATGGAGATTTACGCACCGCTGGCTGAGCGTATCGGCATGCAGGACTGGCATGATGCGCTAACCGATCTGGCCTTTACAGAATTGCATCCAGAAGCCCGCCGCTCTGTCCTGACCCGGCTGGATTATTTGCGAGAGCGTGGGCGCGACCTCGTCAGTCGTGTGATTGAGGAACTGGAAAACCTGCTGGAAGCTGAGGGTATTACAGCCGAGGTCTCCGGTCGGGAAAAATTGCCGTCTTCCGTTTGGGAGAAAATGAAACGCAAGGATGTGCCGTTCGAGCAGTTGACGGACATCATGGCGTTCCGGATCATTGTCAACGATTCGAACGAATGTTATCGGGCGCTGGGCGTGATCCACGGTGCCTATCGGGCCGTGCTTGGGCGGTTCAAGGATTATATTAGCCTGCCGAAGGCGAACGGCTATCAGTCCATCCATACAGCGGTGCTGGGGCCGGAGAACCTTCGCATCGAGGTACAAATCCGAACCCAAGCCATGCACCGGATCGCGGAATACGGCGTCGCCGCACACTGGAACTACAAGGATGGCGGCGGCACACTGGAAACGGACGGGCTGCAATACAGCTGGATCCGCGGCTTGCTAGAAATCTTGGAGAGCGCTGAGGGGGCCGAAGACTTCCTCGATAACACTCGGCTAGAGATGTACAAGGACCAGGTGTTCTGCTTTACGCCGGGTGGAACGTTGATCCCGTTGCCGCATGGGGCGACACCTATCGATTTTGCTTACGCAGTCCATTCCGATATTGGTGACCAGTGTGTCGGAGCCAGGGTCAATGGCAAGTTAATGCCGTTGCGGACGGCATTGCAAAACGGCGATCAGGTCGAAATTTCGACCTCGCGAGACCGCACGCCCTCGCCGGAATGGTTGCACTTTGTGATCACCGGTAAGGCCAGGGCTGGCGTGCGCCGGGCTATGCGGTTGCAACAGCGCGACCAGTATGTGGCGCTGGGCAAAGAGATCATACGGTCGATGTTTGTTGGGCGGAGCGTGGAATTGAACGACCGCGCGCTGGCGCCCGTGCTGGATCATTTCAGCTATTCTACGACTGAAGATCTGCAGGCTGCCTTGGGCGAGGGGCTGATCGCGGATAGGGCCGTTGCCGGCATTTTGTTTCCTGCCGAACCGGAACCGGAACCCGAGGGCAACGTCGTCCCGCTGGGACCAACTCGCCGTCAACGGGCCAGAGACAAGGGGCTGGCGGTTGCGATACGCGGCCTGATACCGGGCATGGCGATGCATTTTGCCCGTTGTTGCCATCCGTTGCCGGGCGATCCCATCGTCGGCATTGTTACCACGGGTAAAGGCGTCACCATTCACACAGTGGATTGTGCCTCGCTGGAAAGCTTCCGCCACACGCCCGAGCGCTGGTTGAATGTCGATTGGGAGCCGGAGGCGAAAGCTGGCCATGTTGCGCGGCTGCGGGTGACGTCAGCGCATCAACCGGGGCAGTTGGCGGAAATCAGCGCCACGATTGCTGCCAACCGGGGCAACATCACCAACCTGCGGTTTACATCGCGCGCGGAAGACTTTTTCGAGATGCAGGTTGATATCGAGGTGTTGGATGTTTCGCACCTAAGCAATATTATTGCTGCACTGCGGGCGCTATCGTCCGTTGCCTCCGTTGATCGCGCACGGGCGTGATTGGTTTGCCATGATGCTTGAAAGCCCATGCCAATGACCCTGCCATACCTGCGCCTGGGGATTAATGTTGATCACGTGGCGACCGTGCGCAATGCGCGTGGTGGCGACTACCCATGTCCAGTGCGTGCGGCTCAGTTGGCAAAAGACGCTGGCGCCGATGGTATCACGGCTCATCTTCGGGAAGACCGCCGTCATATCCGCGATGCCGATATCCGCCGCCTGCGCCAAGAAGTCGACCTGCCGCTGAACTTCGAGATGGCGGCAACGGCGGAGATGCGAGACATTGCTCTGGAAACCCTGCCGCACGCAGTGTGTTTGGTTCCGGAAAAGCGTGAAGAATTGACGACAGAGGGCGGGTTGGACGTGCGAGGTCAGCACAATGCCGTCGCGCCAATCGTGCGGGTGTTGGCGGATGCTGGCATCAGAGTCTCGCTGTTTGTTGAGGCTGATCCGGATCAGCTGCGTGCTGCCGCCGATATTGGCGCAGCCGTGGTGGAGTTGCACTCTGGCTCTTACTGCGACGCGCCTGTTGCCGAACAGCCGGCGCTGCTTAGACGGCTACAGGATGCGGCGGCGTTGACCGCGGAGTTAGGCCTGGAATGTCATGTCGGGCACGGTCTGACTTATGATACCGTCGGCCCTATCGCGGCGATCCCGCAGGCGGTTGAGTTGAATATTGGCCATTTCCTTATCGGTGAGGCGATGTTTGTGGGCTTAGGTCCGGCAATCCAGAAAATGCGAGTTGCCATGGATGCCGGTCGGGCTCTGGCTTTGTCACAAGCTGGTCGGGCATGATCATCGGTATCGGCTCTGACCTAATCGATATCCGGCGGATTGAGCGATTGCTGGATCGTTTCGGCGAGCGATTTATCAACCGCACCTTTACGGAGATCGAACAGCATAAGTCTGAACGTCGAGCGAACCGGGGCGCTAGCTACGCTAAGCGTTTCGCCGCCAAGGAAGCTTGCGCCAAGGCTTTGGGTACGGGGCTGGCCCAGGGCGTTTCGTGGTTGGACCTTGGCGTGGAGACGATGCCCGGCGGCAAACCGACTATGCGCCTGACCGATGGCGCCGCTGCGCGGCTCGCCGCGTTGACGCCGGTGGGGATGCGCGCGCAGATAGACCTAACAATTACGGATGACTATCCGCTGGCACAGGCGTTTGTCGTCATATCCGCTATACCCAGCGATGCTCCTGATTAGGGGCGTCGTCAATCTTTGGGCCCTGTCCATTGGGTTCATTGTAGTCAGTTAAGAGGACCACACCTGTGGCAAAAGAATCTAGCGGCGGCTTGCTGTCTATCTTGCGGACCGTCGTGATCGCCGGCGCGATTGCTTTCACTTTCCGCAGCTTTGCATTTGAGCCGTTTAACATCCCCTCGGGTTCAATGTTGCCAACCTTGCTGGTTGGTGATTTTCTGTTCGTTTCGAAATATTCTTACGGCTATAGTAAATATTCGTTTCCCGGCAGCTTGGACCTGTTTTCTGGCCGGATTGGTGGTTCAGAGCCGGAGCGTGGCGATGTTGCAGTGTTTCGCTACCCCCAAAACACCTCCATCGACTATATCAAGCGCGTGATTGGCTTGCCGGGCGACACCATCCGCATGATTGACGGTCGCCTGTACATCAACGGCAAAATGGTTGAGCGGGAGCATGTGGGGACGTTTGAGGATGCGGATGAGCGGGGCGTCGTCTCACGCATGCATATGTACATCGAAACCCTGCCCAACGGCGTGAAGCACCACATTTTGGAACGCAGTGACCAGGATCGGTTTGACAATACGGGTGAATTTGTTGTGCCGCCGGATCATTTCTTTGCCATGGGTGATAACCGCGACAACTCCCAGGATAGCCGAGCGATCAACTATGTCGGTTACGTGCCGATGGAGAATTTGGTGGGTCGGGCTGAAATCATGTTCTTCTCTATCGACGACCGCAAAGGCTTGGTCTTTGGCATTCCCAACGGTATCCGGTGGAGCCGCATATTCAGCAGCATCTCCCCATGACAGGCTTTCTCTTGATAGGTCTCGCGATGATGGGCCGACTATGAGCACTGTGGGTGGACCCAATCGCCAGAGCCGCGAATTGGCCCAACTGGTGGGCCACACATTTGCCGACCCCGACCTGCTGACGGCAGCACTGACCCATCCAAGCGCTGGCGAAAAGCCAGTGCGGCAATCATACGAGCGGCTGGAGTTCCTTGGCGACCGGGTGCTGGGCCTCTCTATTGCGGAATTGCTGCTGGAGCGGTTTCCCAAGGAGAACGAGGGCGACCTGTCCAAGCGGCTGGTCAGCCTGGTGCGGGCGGAAACGCTCGCCAATGTTGCTGAACGCCTGAACCTGGTCACGCACTTGGAAGTGGGGGCCTCAGCGTTAGGCGAAACCGGCCGGGCGCGCATCTCGATGCTGTCCGATGCGTGCGAGGCGCTGATTGGTGCGCTGTTCCTGGATGGCGGGTTAGACCCTGCCCGTGCGTTTGTTCGCCGGCATTGGGCCGAAATAGTCGAAGCCGGGGCGACAGTGTTGCCGTTGGATCCAAAAACGGCGCTGCAAGAATGGCTGCAAGGTCGAGGGCAGCCGCTGCCAACCTACGCGGTACTTGGCCGTGAAGGTCCGGCGCATGCACCGGAATTTACCATAGAAGTCGCTGCCGGCGATGGGCGCTCGGCCCAAGCCGTGGGCGCCAGCAAACGCGCGGCAGAGCAGGCGGCGGCTGAAGTCTTATTAAACCGATTGGAAGCGTCCGATGAGTGACACTAGTGAGCAACACAGATGACTGATCCCGCAGCCGGCACCGACGCGACACAGCGTTGCGGTCTGATTGCGCTGGTTGGCGCGCCGAACGTTGGCAAATCCACCCTGATCAACCGCTTGGTTGGGGCGAAGATCGCTATTGTGACGCCGAAAGCGCAGACGACGCGCACCCGTGTGCTGGGAATCCGCATGGATGGCGCAACCCAGGCGGTATTTATCGATACGCCGGGCATCTTTCAGCCCAAGCGCCGGCTGGACCGCGCCATGGTGCAGACCGCTTGGCGCGAGGCCGGGGATGCGGATGAGACCTGCCTGCTGATCGACGCTGGTAAAGGCCTGGATGGGCCAACCCGCGCCATCGCTGAGCGCCTGAAAGAGTCTGGGCGTCAGGTGATCGGCGTTTTCAACAAAATCGACAAAGTTCGCCGCGAGCGTTTGCTGAACCTGGCGCAGGGTCTGACGGATATCCTGCCCTGCCGCGACGTTTTCATGATCGCGGCGATCAATGGTGACGGCGTCGAAGACCTGTTCAGCAAGCTTTCTGCCCGTCTGCCAGAGGGGCCGTGGCTGTTCCCGGATGATCAGCTATCCGACATGCCTGACCGGTTGATGGCGGCTGAAATCACCCGTGAAAAGCTGATGCTGAGCCTGCGCAACGAACTGCCCTATGAGCTGAGCGTTGAGACCGAGGAATGGCAGGTATTCCAGAACGGTGCGCTGCGGATTTCTCAAGTGATCCACATCGCGCGCGAGAGCCAAAAGGGTATCGTCGTCGGCAAGGGCGGTGAGCAGATCAAATGGGTCCGTGAGTCCGCTCAAAAGGACCTGGAGGCGATGTATGAGACACCGGTGCATCTGTTTCTACACGTCAAAGTCCGCCCTGGCTGGGACGAGGACCGGGCGCATTTCCGGAACCTAGGGCTCGACTATAACGCATGATCGAATGGCGCGACCAAGGCCTACTCCTGTCGGTTGAGCCACATGGCGAGGGGCACGCGGTCGCCCAAGTTCTGACCGAGGCGCACGGCCGCCACGCTGGCCTGGTGCATGGCGGAGCCTCCTCCCGCCGGGCGCATGAGTTGCAGCCGGGGGCAGCGCTCAGCCTGTCTTGGCGGGCGCGCCTGCCGGATCACCTGGGCACCTATACCTATGAGCTGGAAACACCGCACGCCGCCTTCTGGCTGGAAGACCGGCGGCGGTTGGCGGGGATTGCCTCTGCCTGTGCCGTCGCCACCGCCCTGCCCGAGCGCGAGCCGATGCCCGGCGTCTATCACGGCCTTTGCGCGCTGTTGGCGGCACTTGAGAGCGAGGCCTGGCCTGCCGCTTACGTGATGTGGGAGCTGGGCGTGCTGAGTGCCTTAGGTTATGGCTTGGCCCTGGACCGCTGTGTCCGCACCGGCGCCACCGAAGGCCTGGCCTACGTCTCTCCCCGCACCGGCGCGGCGGTAACGGCGGAGGCTGCTGGGGAGTTGGCGCCTAAGCTGTTGCGGCTGCCGGGGTTTTTGGCTGGGGAAGGGGAGTTCGATGACGCAGCGATTGCTGCCGGCTTAAAGCTCACGGCGCACTTCCTGAAACGCGACGCCTTCGGCATCACCCACCGTGACTTACCCCCAGCCCGCTATCGGCTGGCGGATTGCTTCCCGGCAGAATCGGCTTTATCCGCAGAGTCTGACCAAGAGGATTCCGTGTGACCGACGACAAATCATCCACCGCGGGCCGTGATCCGATCCGGCCTGTTGGCTTTGAAGAAGCGCTGTCCGAGCGCTACTTGGCCTATGCGCTGTCCACTATCATGGCGCGTTCGCTGCCGGATGTGCGGGATGGGCTGAAGCCGGTGCATCGCCGGCTGCTGTTTGCTATGCGCGAGTTGGGCCTCAATCCTCGCGCTGGTTTTAAGAAATGCGCCCGTGTTGTTGGCGATGTGATGGGCAAGTTCCATCCGCACGGCGATGCGGCGATTTATGACGCGATGGTGCGGCTGGCTCAGGAATTCGCGGTGCGCTATCCGCTGGTCGAGGGCCAGGGCAATTTCGGCAATATTGACGGCGATAACGCTGCCGCCATGCGGTATACGGAGGCGCGATTGACCGCTGTGGCTGAAGCGCTGCTCGATGGCATCGACCAGGACACCGTTGACTTCCGCGATACCTATGATGGCGAGGGCGCAGAGCCCATCGTCCTGCCTGCAGCTTTCCCAAATCTGTTGGCGAATGGCGCGCAAGGCATCGCCGTGGGCATGGCTACCAACATCCCGCCGCACAATGCCGACGAGATCTGCCGGGCGTTGCTGCTGTTGATCAAGAACCCGGATGCATCGTTGGCCCAGGTGTTGAAGTTGATGCCGGGGCCGGACTTCCCCACTGGCGGCGTGCTGACCGAAGATGCTGACAAGATCACGCAAACCTACGCCACCGGTCGCGGCTCTCTGCGCCTGCGGGCACGGTGGGAGTTGGAGGATCTGGGGCGCGGCACCTGGCAGATCATCATCACCGAAATCCCCTATCAGGTGCAAAAAAGCCGCCTGATTGAGCGGGTGGCGGAGCTGCTGGAGAACCGCAAGTTGCCACTGCTCGCCGATATCCGCGACGAGTCGGCAGAAGACCTTCGTGTCGTGCTGGTGCCGCGAACGCGCATGATCCCGCCGGAAGCCCTCATGGAATCGATGTTCCAGCAGACCGAGCTGGAAACCCGTTTCGGCGTCAACATGAACGTGCTGGACGGCGGCACCGTCCCGCGCCTTATGGGCCTGATCGAGGTGCTGAAGGCCTTTCTCGACCACCGCCTGGAGGTGCTGCAGCGTCGCACGCTATTCCGGCTCGGCCAGATTGCGCACCGGCTGGAGGTGCTGGCGGGCTACCTCATCGTCTATGCCAATATGGACGAGGTGATCCGCATAATCCGCGAATCGGACGAGCCCAAGCCAGCGCTGATGGCCCGCTGGGATCTGACCGAGGTCCAGGCCGACGCCATCCTCAACATGCGCCTGCGCGCACTGGCCCGCCTGCAGGAGATCGAAATCCGGCAGGAGCATGACGCGCTCGCTGCCGAACAGGCGGAATTGCAGGCCCTGCTGGCAGATGAGGCGCAGCAATGGGAGAACATTGCCGGCCAGATCGCGGAGACGCGCAAGAAGTTCGGCGTCAAGACGCCTCTCGGCAAGCGCCGCACCCTGATCGCGAGCGCACCCGAAGCGATTGATCTGACCGATGAAGCCTTGGTCGAACGGGAGCCGCTGACCGTTGTCGTCTCCGAGCAAGGCTGGGTGCGGGCGCTGAAGGGGCATTTGGCTCCGGATGCGGAGGTCAAATACAAGGATGGTGATGGCGAGAAGTTCCGCCTGCCGTGCCAATCCTCCGACAAAGTTTTGCTGTTTACCGCCTCTGGCCGGGTGCATACGCTGGCCGCCGACAAACTGCCCGGCGGTCGCGGCCAGGGCGAGCCATTGCGCTTGCTGGTGGACCTCGCGGCGGATGATTCTGCGATAGCGCTGCTGGTGGCAGCAAAAGAGCTGGTTCTGATCCTGGCCTCCAGCGATGGCCGCGGCTTCCGTATTGCGGCTGACGCCTGCGTTGCGCAGACCAAGACTGGACGGCAGGTGATGAACCCCGCGGCAGGCGCACGGCTGGTCTTTGTCGTGCCGGCAGTTGGCGATCATATTGCGGTCATCGGTGAGAACCGCCGCTTGCTGGTATTCCCCATGCACCAATTGCCAGAGATGAGCCGTGGCCGGGGTGTCATGCTGCAACGCTACAAAGACGGCGGCGTCAGCGATCTGACGACCATCGTGTTGGAAGAGGGCTTAGCTTGGCAAGCCGGCGAACGCACAAGGCGCGAAACCGACCTAATGCCCTGGCTCGGCAACCGCGCCGCGGCGGGCCGCCAGCCACCGCACGGCTTCCCACGGGATAATAAGTTCGACGGTTAGTTCGCGGCCAGCAACATCGGGAAATCCTCGCCGGCCAGCGGCGCGCCGTCTGCCAGTGTTACGTCTGGGAATGGCGGGGAGGTGACGATGCCGGGTTTGCGGCGGAATTGCGCGCCTTCGCCGACCAGCCGAACCGAGAAGGCGCGGCGCTGGGCGCTTTTGCTGCGATTGGCGGGTGCACCGTGCAGGGTGCGGAAGTCGAATGCGACGGCGTCGCCAGGCTCCAAAGCCCACCCAAGAATATCGAAGGCGGCACGGTTAGCCTCGATATCCGGAATGCTCTCCAGCCCATCGCCCTCGTTGATTGGATTGCCGTTAAAGCGCTGCGGTTGGTAGGTCTTGCCCATGCTGTGAGAGCCAGCGACGAATTCCAGCGTGCGCTCTCGCGGTACGGAATCCAGCGGCAGCCAAAGGCTGACTGATAGCGGGGCGGCGACGCTGTAATAAGGCAGGTCATGATGCCAGGGGGTGACGACGTCAGCGTCGGCCTCTTTGATCAGCACGTGCTCATGAAACAATTGTACGGAGCGGCTGGCCATCAACTCTTTCCCGACCTGAGCGACCGGAGAGTTGAAGATGAAATCGCGGTATTCTGGGATGCGCTGCCAATTGCAGTAGTCGGTCATAAAGCGGCCGTCGCCGGTGTCGCCAGTATAGAAGCGACCGTCGGGGCCAGGGTTGGCGACGTTGAAATCCACGCCTTTGCGCAGTGTCTCCACCCAGTCAGCAAAGACACCGCGTAAGACGGCTGCACCGTTCCGCTGAAAGTCGGTGATGGTGTCAGCGGAGAGCAGGTTTGTCATGGCGGGGCTCATCAGGTCTTGGGTTTTTCGGCATTGGCAGCGCGCAGGGCAGGTAATCCGACGCCCGCAGCGCCGAAGCCGCCGTCTGCAGCTAGGATTTGGCCAGTGATATAGCTGGCGGCATCGCTGACCAGAAAGGCCACGGCGGCGGCAATTTCGGTCTCTAGGCCATAGCGGTTCAGCGGAATGGCCTCGTGGTAGGCCGCGCGAATTTCTGGGGAGTGCACGGCCAGTGCCATTTTGGTGTTGACCGGACCAGGGGCGACGCCGTTAACGCGGATGCCCAACTCACAGAGCTCCACCGCCTGTTGCATGGTCAAATGCGCCAACGCTGCCTTGGAAGTGCCATAGGCTATGCGGAGCGTACTGGCGCGCAGGCCGGAGATTGAGGTGATGTTGACGATGCTGCCTTTGGCGGCTGCCAGCATATCGGTAAAGGCCTGGGTCATCAGGAACGGACCGTCCAGATTGACGGACATGACCGCCCGCCAGCGCTCGAATGTAGTGTCCTGAATCGGGCCGAAGTCCGCGATGCCAGCATTGTTGATGAGCGCGTCCAGGTTATCAAATGTCTCAGCCACCTGCCGCCGTGCGTCTTCGACCTGGGCTGGGTCTGAAACGTCGGCTGTAATTGCCAGCACGTTGTTACGGCCGGCGCTGGCTTGCACCAATTCCGGGCCATTGATGTCCAGCATCACCACGTGCCAGCCCTGGTCCAGCAAGGTCTGGACGATCGCGAGACCAATACCTCTCGCCGCGCCCGTTACCAGGGCGGTTTTTACGCGACCTTCACTTGCTTGGTTGCTCGTTACATCACTCACCCGCAAACCGCTCCTTGGCATCGGCCCGCAATTCCACCTTGCGGATCTTGCCGGAGGCGGTCATCGGGAACGCGTCGATGAAGACCACATGGCGCGGGATTTTGAAACTCGCGACCTTGCCGCGGCAGGATTCGATCACGTCCTCAGTGCTGATGTCCGCACCCGGCGCTTTTTCGACATAGGCGACGGCAACCTCCGTCAGCTTAGGATCGGGGCAGCCGACGACGGCGACCTGGTGCACGCCCGGATGGCGGAGCAGCAGACCTTCCACCTCCATCGGATCGACGTTCTCGCCGCCGACCTTCAGCATATCCTTGTGCCGGCCAACAAAGCGGAAGGCGCCGTCCTCTCGCCAGACAGCGGTATCGCCGCTCTTGAACCAACCGTCATCCGTGTAGCTTTCCGCCGTCTCCTTCGGCTTTTTGTAATAGCCCTGCATCAGATAGCGGGTACGGATCTGCAACTCGCCTTCCTTGCCGACAGGGCAGAGTTCGCCTGTCTCCAGGTCCCGGATGCGCAGGTCATAGCCAAGGCCGGGGTGGCCGGAGGCCTCGTAGCGCAATTCCGCGCTGTCATCGAGGGAGGAGAGCCCGGTGCCGATCCACACCTCGGTCATGCCGTGGCCGGATAGCGAATGCAGCGGCGCCAGCACCTCCGCGCCGCGATAGAGCACCGGCGTCGAGCTCAACTGCCCGCCGGCCAGCAGACCAGTACGCAAGGTCGAGACATTACGCGGCTTGCGTTCCTGCTCGTTCGCCAGCGCCAGCACGTGCGCCTCGAAGCCGTGGATGATGCTGCCGCCCTCGCGCTCGATCAGGTCGAGCACCTCTGCTGGGTCAAACGTCTCGGTCACAATCTGGCAGGCGCCGGTGATCACCGAGGTCAGCAGCCCCTCCGAAAAGCCGAATGCATGAAACAGAGGCAGGTAGGACATCAGCTTGTCGTTCTGATCGATGCCCATGCGGAACGCCCGCTCCGCGATGTTGCGGATCAGGATGTGATTGTGCATGGCTCCTTTCGGGAAGCCGGTGGTGCCGCTGGTGTATTTGATCAGCGCGATATCCGCCGGGCTGACCGAGTCCGCCCGCGCAGCCAGCGCCTGTGCGCTGATATTGTCCGCGGCCTGCAGCGCAGAGTTCCACGATTGCGTGCCGGCGTGCTCCGCATCGTCCATGATCAGAACCTTGCGCAATTCCGGAAAATCCGGATCGCTGACAGTGTCGCCGTCGCTCGGCAGCTTCACCACCTCGCGCACCATCTCAAGATAGCCGATAGGGCCGCTGGTGTTGTGGGTGATGAGCATTTTGCTATCGGACTGGCGCAGCACGTATTCCAGATCGTTGGTGCGGAAGCGCGTATTGATCGGCACCAGCACCGCACCGGCTTTCAGCAGGCCCAGCACGATAAAAACGAACTGGTCGCTGTTCTGCAGCCAGACCGCCACATGGTCCCCCTTCTCAACGCCTGCCGCCATGGCAGCGCGAGCAGCCAGATCGACCTGCTCGGAAATTTGCGCAAAGGTATAGCGGCGATCGCGGAAAATCAGGCCTTCGCGCTCGGGAAAGCGGCGAGCCATATCCGCCGCCAGATCACCGTAACGGTCAACCTCTTTCCAGCCATTCATAGTCATCGGACAGATCTCCTTCTGCTAAATCTTGGTCAGATGATGCCTTTGAGCGCGCGGCAGCCATTGCGTCTCGCCGATACGGCGCACCATAGGGTCGTCATGATGCAGACAGATCGGGTAGGCCGCCAGCAAAACCGCACCGGCCCCGGTCTCGCCCCAGAACCAGTCCGCCAGCGCCGCTGGGTTGGGCTTCGGACCAGGTTGGGCCGTCATTGCCGCCGCATACCAGCCGCGGACATCCTCAGCCGCGTTGCGCAGCGCTCTCGCCGGCTCATCCATGCCGTCGGGTAGCCGGCCATCCTCACTGACGAACGTCGCGAGCAGATCCATGGCAGCCTCAATGTCCATGCCAGCGATACCGGTGGCCGCCTGCCCCTTCTGCTCCGCCAGCGCGTACCAGGGTTCAAGTGAGGCGCGCTCCTGGGCAAGGCGCACATGCCAGTCCGAAAGCGCCTGCGAAGGCGGAGCGGGAAAGCTGACCGGACAAACCAGAGTATCGGATTCCTCTCCATCCGGTCCTGCAGGCGCATCATCCGGAAAGTCCTCCAGCACCGGCCCTTGCGGACGTGCCAGCAGAGCCAGCACCGCGCGCAGAACCTCGCGCTGAAAGTCCGGTGCGTGTGGCGTACCGAATGGCCGCCCCAGTGGGAACGGCACCCACAACGCGCGCGGCGGGCGCATCGCCACTGTGTTCTCCCGCACCAGGCTGATGCCCGCTGTCGGAATGCCGTGCTGCTCCAGATAATGCCCGACCGCGCTCACGGCGCGGGTGCAATTCGGTCAGACCGGCACCAGGACGGCAGCATCCACCTTGTCGGCGGCCAGCATGCGAGCGAGTTCCGCCGCCGTCGGCTCGATCTCATGCGGTTCCCAACCAGCGCCGTTCAGGGCGTAGTGGAAGCTGGCGACACTGCCGATCTCTCCGGCGTCGGCCAGCTCGCGCAGCCGCTCCAGCGGAAAGACGACGTTGATGTCCTGCTGAAAGCCCGAGCGGTCGAAATTCACGCTGGAATGGCTCATCACCAAGTCACGCCCGTCCACATCGCCGGGAATGACGCGGTAGTCGGTGTCGCGCAGGTCGAAATTCGGCTGCCCTGCCGGGTGGAGGCCGGCGGTGGTGACAATGGCGACCCGGCGCTGCGTCAGCGGAGGTCCGTGAACGAACGGCTCGCCCGGCAATGGCTCACAAGCCTTGCCAAGCAGGTGCGCCTGATCGATTTCCGGCAGATCGGCAAGACGGACCATGGCTTATCCCCCCACAGCCGGCGCAATGTCTTCCATGAACGCGCGGAGGGCATCCAGACGTCCGGGAACCCCGCCGCGAGCCACTGGATCGAGCAGCAGATGGCTGATCCCGATCTCCCGGCAGGCGGCGATGGTCTCCAACATCTCGTCCTTGCTGCCGCCGATGGACTTGGACTTCTGCATGGCCTGCGCCGGGTCTAGGTAGATGCGCAGTGACAGGCTCAGTTCCGCCGGGTCGCGCCCGATGGCCTCGCACTCGCGCTGGATGGCGGACCAGGCGTCTACGATCTCCTGCCGCGGTTGGAAGGCGGCGTGGAAGGCGTGGCCAAATTTTGCAACGCGCCGGAAGGCAACAGGGGTGGAGCCGCCGACCCAGATAGGCAAGGGCTTCTGCACCGGCTTCGGCTCAAACCCGACCTTGGGGAAGCTGTAGTATTCGCCGTCGAACTCCGGCTCCGCGTCGGTAAACAACCGGCGGAAAATCTCCAGCTGCTCGTCAGAGCGCTTGCCGCGCTTGTCCCATGGCATGCCCAGGACAGCGGCTTCCTCCGCCATCCAGCCAACGCCGACACCCAGGATGGCGCGCCCGTCGGACATCACGTCAAGACTGGCAATCTGTTTGGCGGTCTGTACCGGCATGCGATAAGGCAGGATCAGCACCGTCGTGCCGAGGCGCAGCTTCTCCGTGCACGCCGCCACAAACGTCAGTGTGCTGATCGGATCGAGCCAGCCCATATCCGGCGAGGGCTGGAACGAACCGTCATCAGTATACGGATATTTCGAGGCGATCTCCGCCGGCCAGCACACATGATCGCTGACCCAGCCAGAATGACAGCCCAGCCGCTCCGCCTCCTTGGCAAAGCCCATCAGCGTTTTGCGATCAACCTGCCGTCCCAAATGCGGCAGGTGAATTCCCCAGTCCATTGGTGTTTCCCTTGGCAATACCGTATCTTCTTGCCTGTCAGGATCGGCCATTGATGCGGCATGTCAAGAGCAACACGGCACTATCGTCTTTAAATACCCGCTGGCTTTGGCCCGCCCGTTGCCCAGTCGAGCAACTCCACCGTGTGCACCACCGGCACGCCGGCTTTGCCAGCCAGTTGCGTGATGCAGCCGATGTTGCCAGCGGCAATGATCTCTGGCCCCGTCGCCGCGATGTTGCCGAGCTTGCGGTCGCGCAGACGGGTGGCGATCTCTGGCTGTAGCAGGTTGTAGGTACCAGCGGACCCACAGCACAGGTGAGCCTCAGCTGCCTCACTGACCGTGAAGCCTGCCGCGGCCAACAGGTCCTTCGGCTGGTTCCGCACTTGCTGGCCGTGCTGGAGCGAGCAAGCCGCGTGGTAGGTGACGCGCTGGCCGGTCTCTATGGCCGGCGTCATTAGGCCGATTGTCGCCAGGAACTCACTGATATCTTTGGCTAAGCTGCTGACCAACGCCGCTTTTTCGGCATAGGCGGCGTCGTTGCGCAGCATGAAGCCATAGTCTTTGACTGTGGTGCCGCAGCCGCTGGCGTTGATGACAATGGCGTCGAGGCCCTGGCCGCCGCCCTCGGTTGTCTCCGGCCACCAGGCGTCGATCATGGCTTTGGCCTGGGCGTGGGATTGCTCCTCGCGGCCCATGTGGTGGACTAGCGAGCCACAGCATGTGGCGTTGGCGGGGAACACGACTTCGGCCCCATGCCGGCGCAGTAGCCGTAGTGTGGCGTCGTTGATCTCCGGCGCAATCGCCCGCTGCGCGCAACCAGGCAGGATCGCCACCCGGTGTTGCCGCTGGCCGTCCGCCTTGTAAGTGCCCGGCTCGTCCATGGCGGAGCGACCGACCGGCAGCGGTGCAACGTCCAGCATGGCCTTGAGTTTGGAGGGCATGAGCGCGGCCAATGGCTTAGCCAGCGCGCCCAGTGCCAACGCCGCTTTGAACCGGTTTGGATAGGGGATCAGCCGGGCCAGCACTTCGCGCTGCAAGCGGTCGAACCAGGGGCGTTTGTAGGTCTCCTCCACATGCACGCGGGCGTGGTCGATCAGGTGCATGTAGTGGACGCCGGAGGGGCAGGTGCTCATGCAGGATAGGCAGGACAGGCAGCGATCCAGGTGCTTGACCACCTGCTCTGTTGCTGGCCGGTCGTTTTCTAGCATGTCCTTGATCAGGTAGATGCGGCCGCGCGGGCTGTCCAACTCGTCGCCCAACAGGGTGTAGGTAGGGCAGGTGGCTGTGCAGAAGCCGCAATGGACGCAATTGCGGAGGATCTTGTCGGCCTCGGCAATGTCCGGATTGGCCTTTTGCGCCTCTGTGAAGTGGGTTTGCATGTTGTGCCTTTTAGGCCTGAACCTTGTATTCCTCAGGCGATTTGCCGCCGAACTCCCGCGTAATCACCCGGGCGGTGCGTTGCACCATTCCCGCCAATTCCTTGAACCGCCGGTCCGTCACCCGCGCCGCTGGGCCGGAAAGCGAGATGCCAGCTATGGCCTCCCGCGCCTCGTTAAAGATCGGGGCGGCGACGCAGCGCAGGCCGATGGCGTGCTCCTCGTCATCGAAGCCGAAGCCCAGTTTGCGGATCTCGACCAGTGTCTTGGCGAACCGGTCCCGTCCGGTGATGGTGTTGGCGGTGAAGCGCTCCAGCTTCATCTTTTCCAGCATCGGTGCTTGGGCTGAGGGCGGCATGTAGGCCAACAGGACCTTGCCAACGGCGGAGGAATGCATCGGCACTCTGGCGCCGGGGGAGGCCAGGGCGCGCATCATTTGGCGGCATTCGATCTGGGCCAGATAGATGATCTGGCCGCCGTCTTCCACCGCCAGATTGACAGTCTCGTCGCACTGCTCCATCAGCCCGCGCATATAGGGCCGGGCGACCTGCACCAGATCGCGGGCGCGCAGGAAAGCGTTGCCGACCGTGAACGCCTTGACGCCAACGAACCAAAGCGTCCGCTCGCCATCGAAGCGCACGAAGCCCTCCAATTGCAGGGTGGAGAGCAGACGGTGGGCAGAGGAGACCGGCAGGCCGACGCGGTTGGCTACCTCCGTCAAAGTGATGCCGTCGCCGGCGTCAGCGACCTCCTGCAACAGCCGCAGCGCCCGGACCAGGCTTTGGACCTGGCCAGAGCGCTCGGTGGTGGGCTTGGCTGGTTTGCCATCCGGTGGTGTGGGGTCCGCCATGGTGCGCGGTCCTCGATGCCGTCCCTAAGCCGCCGGTGCGAACTGCATGTCGTAGGCGGGCGTGGTTAGGAACTCGGCCAGGTCGTCAGCCAGCACCATCTCCTGCAACAGCTCAGCGGCAGGGCCGTAATGGCCCTTGGCAAAGCCTTCCTCGCCATATTGTTGCTTCAGGCTGGCAATCTCGTTGGTGACGAGCTGGCGGACCAGCTTCTCGTCGACGATCTCTCCGGAATCCAGCTTCACGGCATGCTTGCGCCACTGCCAAATCTGGGCGCGGCTGATTTCTGCCGTGGCTGCATCTTCCATCAGATTGTGCAATGGCACCGCGCCATTGCCACCCAGCCAAGCAGCGATATAGCCGATGCCGACATTGATGTTCATCAGCAGGCCGCCCATGGACTTCGGCCCCTCGCAAGGAGCGGTCAGTTCGTCGGCGGTTGCCGGTGCGTCATCACGCTGGCGGGAGATTTGGTTGGCCGAGGGCATGTGCTCGTTGAACACGTCCATTGCAGCGCTGACCATGCCCGGATGCGCGACCCAGGTGCCGTCGTGACCGTCGGTGGCCTCGCGCTCCTTATCGGTGCGCAACTTTTCGAAGGCGGCGTTGTTGGCTGCTTCGTCGTTGCGAATCGGGATTTGGGCTGCCATGCCACCCATGGCGAACGCGCCGCGCTTGTGGCAGATCTTGATCACATGCAGCGAGTAGGCTCGCATAAATGGCACGGTCATCGTCACAGCCACGCGATCTGGCAGGACCTTGGTCGGGTCGTTCCGGTGCTTTTTGATGTAGCTGAAGATGTAATCCCAGCGGCCACAGTTCAGGCCAGCCATGTGCTCGCGCAGTTCGTAGATGATCTCTTCAGCGTGGAAGGTGGCTGGCAGCGTCTCGATCAGCACGGTCGCTTTGCACGAGCCCTGGGCCACGCCCAGCTGATCCTGGGCCCAGACGAACACCTCGTTCCAGAGGCGCGCCTCCAGATAGTGCTCCATCTTCGGCAGGTAGAAATAGGGGCCGGTGCCGATGGATAGTGCGTACTTGGCATTGTGGAAGAAATACAGGCCGAAATCGACCAGAGAACCGCTCATAGGCTCCCCATCGACCAGGATGTGCTTCTCCAGCAGATGCCAGCCGCGTGGGCGCACCAGCAGTGTGGCGAGCTCGTCACCGAGGGCGTAATCCTTACCGTTGCCGGTATCGTGGAAGCTGATGGTCTTCGCAATCGCGTCGCGCAGGTTGATCTGGCCCTGAATCATGTTGTCCCAGGAGGGGGCATTTGCATCTTCCAAATCGGCCATGAACATCTTTGCGCCGGAGTTCAGGGCGTTGATGGTCATCTTGCGGTCGGTCGGCCCGGTGATCTCTACACGGCGGTCCAGGAGGTCAGCCGGAATCGGGGCGATCTGCCAGTCTGCGGCGCGGATGTCTGCGGTTTCAGCCGGGAAATCCAGCGTGGCCCGGCCGGCGTCCAGATCGTTTTGGAAGCTGATGCGGTCGGCCAGACGCTGTTGGCGGGTCGGCTCAAACTGCTTGTGCAGACCTTCGAGGAATGCCAGAGCGTCGGCGGACAGAATTTCGGAATAGCCGGGCTGCATTGCGCCCTTGATTTCGACGGCCATGGTAGAACCTCCTGGTGCTGAATTTGGCCAGTGTTTAGGCAGGTCATTGTTCCACCATCAAGGATGCTTTTCGGATGATGGAAGTGTGGTGATGGGCGAATTGGCGAAACTTGGGTTGAAATTTAGGGCAGTTCGGAGCCGATCCAAGGGGGCAATGGGTCTGGCCAGGTCTCTGGATCGTTGACCTCCAGCCGAGCAGTCACCTCGCCACGGCGGGTACCGCGATAGACATCGACCTGCCACGTGAAGCCGTCAATTAATACCAGATGACGCATCATCTCGTCGACCGGCGGTTTGCAGCGTTTCAGCAGTGCGTCGGCATCCTTTAGTGGGATATCGCACTCGAGTACGGCCTGTTCTACGCCTATTCCACAGGTGGTGAGAGTAAGTTTTGCGCCGCCGTCGGTCTTGATCGCCACCTGGATCTCGACCTGGTCATTCTCCGCCAGATGGCCGAGTCGCATCGCCACTTGGCTGATAGCGTCATCGCGCCAGTTGTCGCTGGTTACTTCATATTTGCGTTTGTGCGCCGTCGTCATCAGTGCGCCGCCGCCCAATTCTGGGCCACACCGGCCTCGACCACCAACGGGACGGAGAGCTTGGCTGCGTTCTGCATGGTGGTTTCGACAACGACCTTCGTCGCTTCGACCTCAGCCTCCGGCACTTCGAACAGCAGTTCATCGTGGACTTGCAGCATCATTCGGGCATTGAGGCCTGCGTCGGCCAGAGCGCCCGGCAGGCGGATCATGGCGCGTTTGATGATGTCAGCGGCGGAGCCTTGCAGCGGTGCGTTGATCGCCACGCGCTCCTGGAACGACCGTCGGGCTGGGTTTTTGTCCTTGATACCCGGTGTGTGGCATTTGCGGCCAAAGATGGTGGTGACGAAGCCGTGCTCTGCCGCGAAGGCTTTGGCGGTGTCCATGTAGTCGCGAATGCCGGGATAGCGCTCAAAATAGGCCTGGATGAAGGCTTTGGCTTCCTTTTGCGGCACGCGGATATTGCGGGCCAGACCGAAGGCAGAGATGCCATAGATGATGCCAAAGTTGATCGCCTTGGCCTTGCGCCGCTCCATCGGGTCCATACCCTCCAGCGGGATGCCGAAGACCTGGCTAGCGGTAACCGCGTGGATGTCCAGGCCATCGTGGAAAGCTTGAGAGAGCGAGTCGATTTTGCCGACATGGGCCAACAGGCGCAGCTCAATCTGGCTGTAGTCCGCGCTCATCAGCACGGTGCCTGGGGCGGCGATGAAGGTCTCGCGGATCTTGCGGCCTTCCTCGGTGCGGACCGGGATATTTTGCAGGTTCGGATCGCTGGAGGACAGGCGTCCAGTGCTGACCACTGTCTGCGCCAGGGAGGTATGGATGCGCCCGGTGTCCGGGTTGATCTCATTCACCAAGGCATCGGTGTAAGTGGATTTTAGTTTGGCGAGTTGGCGCCAGTCGAGCACGCGGGCCGGCAGTTCGTGGCCTTGAGCTGCCAGGTCTTCCAGCACCTCAGCGCCGGTGGCCCAAGCGCCGGATTTGCCGGTTTTCTTGCCGCCGGGGATACTCATCTCGTCGAACAGCAATTCGCCTAGTTGCTTGGGCGAGCCGATGGTGAATTTGCGGCCAGCCAATTCGTGAATTTGGCCCTCCAGCACATCCAGGCGCAGGGCGAAATCGGCGGAGAGCGCTTTCAAGGCGTCGCGGTCGACCAGCATGCCGACGGATTCCATGTCGGCCAGGATTGGCACCAGCGGGCGGTCAAAATCCTCGTAGACGCTGACCATGTGCTCCTGCGCCAGGCGCGGCTTCAGCTTTTGCCAGAGGCGGAGGGTGACGTCGGCGTCTTCTGCAGCGTAGTCCAGCGCCTTATCCAGCGGCACGCGGTCAAAGGTGATGGCGTCCTTGCCCTTGCCGGCCACCTCTTCGAACTTGATGGTTTTGTGGGCCAGGAACAGTTCGGACAACTCATTCATGCCATGGCCATGCTGGCCGCCGTCGAGCACGTAGGATAGCACCATGGTGTCGTCGGCTGGCGAAATGTGCAGGCCGTGGCGGGCGAGCACTTCCATGTCATATTTGATGTTCTGGCCGATTTTCAGGACGGAATCATCGAGCAGTACGTCTTTAAGTGCGGCGACGGCGTCTGCCAGCGGCATGTTCGGGATGTTGTCACCGCTGCTATCGAGCGCCAGTTCGCCGGCAGGCTCACCGCGATGGCCGATGGGGATGTAGCAGGCCTTGCCGGCCTCGCTCGCCAGGGAAATGCCAACCAGTTCGGCGCGGTGGGCGTTCAGGGAGGTGGTCTCCGTATCGATGGCCAGCACGCCGCCCTCATAAGCCGCCGCGACCCACCGGTCCAAGGCCTCCCGCGAGGTGACGAGCTCGTAATTGGTTTCGAGCGTGACGCCTGCTTCTTCCGGCGTGGTGCGGATGTTGCCGTCGGCAGCGAGGTTGGCTTCGACCTTGGCGGTGAGGGATCTGAAGGATTGGGCCTCCAGGAATTCCAACAGCGTTTTGGCATCTGGCTGCTTGACCGTGAAACTCTCTAGCGGCTCCGGCGCCGGCACATCTTGAGCGAGGCGCACCAATTGCTGCGAGATGCGGGCCTGGTCGGCAAAGGCGATCAGGTTCTCGCGGCGTTTGTTCTGTTTGATCTCACTCGCGCGGGCGAGCAGGGTTTCCAGGTCGCCATATTCGAGGATCAGTTGTGCCGCGGTCTTGATGCCGATGCCGGGAACGCCCGGCACGTTGTCAGTCGAATCGCCGGCCAGCGCCTGCACATCCACGACTTTGTCGGGGGAAACGCCGAATTTGGCCTGGACCGCGTCATAGCTGAGGGTTTGCAGCTTCATCGGGTCCAGCATGGAGATGCGGTCATCGATCAACTGCATCAGGTCCTTGTCGGACGAGACAATGGTGACCTCTGCCCCTTTCGCGCCGGCCTGTTTGGCATAGGTGGCGATCAGGTCGTCGGCCTCATAGCCGGCCAGTTCGATGCAGGGCAGGTTGAAGGCGCGCACAGCCTCGCGGATCAAATCGAACTGAGGAACCAACTCTTCTGGCGGCGGCGGGCGGTGCGCCTTGTATTCGGGATAGATGTCGGTGCGGAAGGTCTTGCGGCTGGTGTCGAAGATGACGGCGATGTGGTCGGCGTCGGTATCCTCCAGCAGTTTCATCAGCATGGAGCAGAAGCCGTAGACCGCGTTGACCGGCGTGCCATCAGCCCGGGTCATCGGCGGCAGCGCGTGGAAGGCGCGGAAGATGAAGCCGGAGCCATCGACTAAGAACACGTGCTGCATGCGGTTTTTCCTTGCGATTTGTGCGGCGGCCTGAGGTGGCGCCGAACGGCGCCCTCGAAGGGCAGGCCGCCTTCGAGGCTTGCTTCGCTCGCGCCTCAGGCTGAAGGAATTGAGAGCGGGTGCTCAGTGATGAGCCGGTTCGGCGCCTTCCTTTAACTGAAAGCGTCGCCCGCAATAAGGGCAATCGACTTTGCCATCCGCCAATTGCAAAAACACGCGCGGGTGACCTAGCGCGCCCTTGCCGCCGTCGCAGGCAACGGTAGTGTCGTCGACTTCGATCGTTTCAACCGGTTCCATCAATGCAAATTCCTCTGGTCGCGCTAGCACAGGTATTGGTTGCTCTCTGTATTAAAGCAGCCGGGCGCGGGATGCTATGGGCAGTCGCACTTTGGAGCCTGGCTGCGTGTGCGCCCTTTGTCGTACCGCCGGGTGGGGAACGGGTGTCGGCGCGATTGGAGACCAATGCCTACGTCGCCAATGATGGCGCAGTGCTGCCGCTGACGGCCTGGGGACCGGCTGAGCAGCCAGCCGCGTTGGTGCTGGGGCTGCACGGCTTTGGCGACTATGCGAATGCGTTTGCAGAGACGGGTAAGTTGTTGGCTGCGCAGAATATCCGGACAGTTGCCTATGACCAGCGGGGCTTTGGCAGCGCGCCAGAGCGTGGGCGGTGGCATGGGGTGGGCCGGATGGTAGAGGATGCGGCGGGAGCCGTGCGCGTGCTGGCAAAGACCTATCCGACCACGCCTGTCTATGTCGTAGGGCTCAGTATGGGCGGTGGGATTGGGATGATCCTGGCAGCAGAACAACCGGACCTGCCATTGGCAGGGGTTGCGGCGGTGGCTCCAGCGGTGTGGGGACGGCGCAGCATGCCGGCTTTGCAGCAGGCTGGGCTATGGCTTTCCGCGCATACGATCCCTTGGTATCCGCTCACTGGGCAGGGGCTGAAGGTGCAGGCATCTGACAATATTGCGATGTTGCGGCGGTTGGCCAAGGACAAGCAGATCCTGCGGCAGTTCCGGGTTGATCTGGTCTGGGGTTTAGTGGATACGATGGATCGGGCGATGTTGTCGGCCTCCCGCATCCGGCAGCCAAGCCTATTCCTCTATGGTCTGCGGGATGAGCTGGTACCGCTTGGGCCGACACGGCGAACTTTGCTGACAGTGCCGCAGGCGAAACGGCGTGTTGCGGTCTACCCGAATGGCTATCATATGCTGCTGCGCGACCTAAGGGGTGCAGAAGTGGTAGCAGACTTGGCCGTATGGCTGCTAAATCCATCCGCCCCATTGCCGTCCGGTGCAGATCGGAGTGGAATAGAGGCTCTGCTCGCACGCTCCGCGCGCTAAGATATAACTTCACAACAACAATCGGCAGGATAGAACTGATGGTACTTTGGCTGGGCTGCATCGCCGACGATTTCACCGGCGCGACTGACATGGCTTCGATGCTGGTCAAAGGCGGCTTGCGAACGGTGCAGACCATTGGCGTGCCGCCGGATGGTTTCGAGAATATTGCCGCCGATGCGGTCGTCGTGGCCTTGAAGACCCGCTCGATCCCGGCAGAGGATGCCGTGGCCCAGTCGCTGGAGGCGCTGGCAGCGTTGCGCAAGACGAAAGCGCGCCGGTTTTTCTTCAAGTATTGCTCCACTTTCGATTCGACCGCTGCGGGCAATATCGGTCCGGTCGCGGCAGCCTTGGAGGAGGAATTGCGAGCTGACTGGGTGCCTTTCTGTCCGGCCTTGCCGGTGAATGGCCGTACGGTTTTCAATGGGCACCTATTCGTTGGCGACAGCCTGCTCAACGAAAGCGGAATGGAAATGCATCCGCTCAACCCGATGCGGGATTCGGATTTGCGGCGGGTGTTGGCGGCGCAATCGACAACGACACCGGGGCTAATCCCAGCTCGAGTGGTGCGCGCTGGAGCGGATGCGGTGCGCCGGGCCATTGTCGAGCACCGACGCAAGGATATTCACTTCTCCATCGTCGATTGTGTGGATGATGCCGATCTGGACGTGCTGGGCGATGCGTTCAACGATTTGATCTTGGTTACCGGCGGCAGTGGACTGGCGGTTGGTCTCGGTAAGGCTTGGGTGCGTGAGCGGCGGGTGGAAGAGCATGATGACCCGGCGGCACTAGAGCCACGTGAAGGGCCGGGTGTGATCCTGTCTGGCTCTTGCAGCCAAACCACTCTGGCTCAGGTTCGGGCGTTTGAGGCGCAGGGCGGCAGCGTGCTGCGGATTGATCCGGTGGAGTTGGCTAATGGCACATCAGCCTTGGCCGAGGCGGCGCAGTGGGCTGGCGCTGGCTTAGGCAGCAAACCTATCGCCATCGTTGCCTCTGACACACCAGACGGCGTCGCGGCAGTGCAGTCCGAATTGGGTGCAGAGAAAGCCGGGCAGGTGATTGAGCAGGCCTTCGCGCAATTGGCGCGGGCGCTGGTCTCTAACGGCGTTGAGCGACTGGTTGTGGCGGGCGGCGAGACATCTGGCGCGGTGGTAAGTGCATTGGGCGTTGAGGCCATGACTATCGGGCCGGAGATCGACCCCGGCGTGCCGTGGACCCAGGTGGTGCAGGGTGAATGCGAGGGCCTTTGCCTGGCGCTTAAATCGGGCAATTTTGGTGATGAAGACTTCTTCACCAAGGCGTTTGAGGTGCTGGGGTGAGCTCCGTCACAAACGACGAGACCAAGCTTCGCGAGCGCATGGCCGAACACGGCAAGGCGCTGTTCGACCGAGGCCTGACCTTTGGCAGTGCCGGCAACATCAGCGTGCGCCTGGACGATGGCTGGCTGCTAACACCGACCAATTCCTGCCTCGGGCGGCTCGATCCGGCGCGCATTGCCAAGCTGGACGACCAGGGCAAGCTGCTGTCCGGCGATCCTCCATCGAAAGAGGCCTTCATGCACCGCGCCGTCTACGAGGAGCGAGCAGGAGCGCGGGCGGTGGTGCATTTGCATTCGACGCATTCTGTAGCCGTGTCGTGCCTGGAAGGGATCGACCCGGCGAACGTGCTGCCACCACTGACGGCCTATTACGTCATGAAGATCGGCACGTTGCCACTGGTGCCCTATTTCCGCCCGGGCGACCCGGCATTGGGCGAGGCGATCCGCGAGTATATTGCCAAGACGCCTGCCGTGCTGCTGGCCAATCATGGGCCAGTGGTGGCTGGCAAGTCCTTGGATGACGCCATGTATGCCACGGAAGAGTTGGAGGAGACGGCCAAGCTGTTCCTGCTGCTCCAGAACCACCGCACCCGGCCACTGACGCCGGAACAGATCGACGATCTGCACACCCACTTTCCGAGTTAGAGAGACCGCTTATGCCGAAACTCGCCGCCAACATTACCATGATGTTCACCGAATGGGACTTCCTCGACCGCTTTCAGGCCGCGGCGGACAATGGATTTAAGGGCGTGGAGATCCTGTCGCCGTATGAGCATCCCGCCGAAGTGGTCGCCAATGCGCGCGAGAAGGCCGGGGTTGAGGTGGCTCTGTTCAACCTACCGTTCGTACCGGCAGAGCGCGGCTTTGCGGCTCTGCCAAACCGTAAGGCAGAATTCAAAGACGCTCTGGCCAAGGCGTTGGACTACGCGGAGGCTTTGCATTGCCCGCGCATTCACGCGATGACCGGCATTCCAGCCGACGATGCGGACGAGGTGGAGTTGGCCGAGACCTTTGCCAGCAATCTGGCGCTGGCGTGCGCGGCGGCGGCTCCGAAGGGTGTGGATGTCTGCATTGAGCCGATCAACAACCGTGACGTGCCGGGCTATTACCTGAACTACATTGAGGACGCGGTGGCCGTGATCGCCGACGTTGGCGCGGCAAACCTGCGGCTGCAATTTGATATCTATCACCGCCAGATTATGTCCGGCGACGTGATGATGAGCCTGGCCGCTCACCTGCCGCTGATCGGGCATGTCCAGACCGCCAGCATCCCGGATCGCCACGAGCCGATGACCGGCGAGCTCGACGATGTGCGGGTGCTGCACTATCTGGATGAACTGGGCTACACCGGCTGGGTCGGCTGTGAATACAATCCGGCGGCGGGCACGGTTGAGGGATTGGGCTGGCGTAAGCTTTTGGTCTGAGGGAAGAGCGCTAACTCTTCTGCGCCACGATATGCCAGATGTGCCAGTGTTTCGGCGTGCCGCGAGGGGTGATGCTGTCGTCTTCTTCCTCGTCGAACAGTTCGATGGTCCAGTCGGAGAGTAAGGCCTCAACTTCTGATCGGGAATGGAACGTTATGCCGTCGCGACCGAACCAGGAATCCTTTGGGCCATAGAGTTGGCCGCTGAAACGTCCGCCGGCTTTCAGGCGTTCGGTGATGTTCCGCCAGAGTTGGGGGAAAGCATCCGGCGGGCAAAGTGGCAGG